>CAIQHU010000162.1 GCA_903871735.1 uncultured beta proteobacterium
CGTGTGCTCTTCCGATCTAGGGTGGGGGATATATTATTAAATAACTTCTCCTAGTGAGTAACGCGCCGAGATATTGTTAGTAGATACATTTCCGGCTTTAAAGTCTGCAAATGACGAAGTGGCAACGTTGCCAGTTGACTAGTAGTAAATATATAGCCCGATTTTCTCCTAGTGTTCCGAATTCGGATGATGGTCCCAATTTCAAAGTTACGCTTAAACCATCTCAAAAAATTTATCTTTTATACCAACTGTGGAATAACAAGATCAAAATTCTAGTGGCGATATCAAAACTTAGTATGATTGGAAGGTTTTTATATAAAGTCAGTTGCCTCTATGTAAGAAATATGGTTTTTTGAATCCGAGTTAAATTAATATATTTAAAGGGAATATTTTAAAAATGTATAGCAACGCTGGCGTTGGAATTAGTATTTCCGAGGAAGATTCTTTAAATGCCGGGCAAATAGCTGCTCAAAATGCTCTAAATTCATCAAATATCAAAACTCCATTATTTGCACTTCTTTTTAGCACTAGTAAACATGATCCATACAAATTAGTAGAAGGCGTAACTCTAGTTCTAGGCACGGAGTGTAAAATTTTTGGAGGATACTGCTTTGGTATTTTTACACACACAGTATTATCTACTGCTGGTTTTGAAGTTGGGATTATAGTAATTGAGTCAGATAATATTAGATTAAATTATTTTCAAGCATCACCTTTACCTAGCAATGAGTTTGAAGTTGGTAAGATTTTGGGTCAACAAATAAAAGGAGCTGGTTTACTATCCGATTCTTCAATTCTTTTATTTTATGATTCATTACATCATACTATTGATGGAAACCCCCGTCTCAACATGGCTTCGCCAATGCTTCGTGGAATTTCAGAGTTTATTGAATCATGGCCAGCAATAGCGGGTATGGGGGTAATGGGTGACGCGCAGTTTCTTCCTTCCTATCAATGGTTTGATAGTAAAGTTTTTCAGCAAAGTGCAATTGCGTTGACTTTTGGTAATAGCATTAAATTAGATACAGTTGTTTTACATGGACTTCGCCCTGCTAGTAGATATTTCGAAGTGACAAAAGTTGAAGGGCCCATGATTTTTGAAATAGATAATAAACCTGCAATTACAGTAATAATGGAAATTTTAGGTCCTGACAATAAAATTGAGCCGTCAGAGTTTGCTAATTTTATTACTCTTGGGATTAATAAGGGTGATCTGTATGGTGAATTTATTGAAGATGAATATATTAACCGAGTTTGTCTTTCTGTAGATGAAAGATTGGGGGCCTTAATTATGTTTGATAACGATATTTCTGAAGGATCTAGAATTCAGTTAATGCAACCAAGTCTAGATTCTGCTTATATTCAGTTAAATATAAAAAAACTCTTGCAACAAGTAGGAAATCGTAAACCGTTATACGCTCTTTATATTGACTGCATAATTCGCGCTTCGGAATTTGCATTTCTAAGCTATGATGAAGTAGAAGTAATTCGTAAAGAAATGCCTACTGATATTCCTTTCCTTAGCATTTATTCAGGCGTTGAAATTGCAAAAATAAAGGATAAACCGCGCGCTCTTGATGTGACCGGAGTTTTGTGTATCTTTTCTGAAAATATTTAGATTAAAGCGATGGATAATCAAAATTATGTTAACGCCGTTACTGAAATTGATTATCTAAAAAGACAGCTTGATGATTTATCCGGAAAATCCATAAAGTCTGATCTTCGTATTTCTAAATTAACAAGAGAATTAGAACAAAGACGTCAGGCTTTAATTATTATTTCTGAATTACATAATGAAGTAACGTCGAATTTATCTCAAGATGAGATTTTCAAAATAACTATTAAAGCGATTCAAAAATCCTTAAAAATGGATTACACAGTTATTTTCATTCGAGAAGAAAATGACGTATTTAAGCCTGTTTCTTGGGCTGGTATCGATCATGAAAAGGCTAGTTTATTCAATAATACCTCGATATCTATAGGGGACTTCTTCAATCTAGATAAATTAGGTTATGTAGCAAATAAGTCAGTTATAGAAAATGATCTAATCAGGCAAATTAGAGAGAAACTATGTTTACCACTTTTTGTAGTTTGCCCAATTATTTTTCAAGAAAATATTCAAGGGCTTCTGTTGACTGGAAGAGCGCGTGAAGTAAACCCATTTTATCCACCATTGAATGATGGAGATATGAATACAGTTCAATCACTATGTGGCTTTCTAGATTCAAGCTTAATGAATAAAAGTTTATATAGTAAGCAAAAGAAAATGACACTTAGTTTTGAGCGTTTTGTTCCTCTTCAATTTTTACAATATTTAAATCGTCAACAGATAGAAGATGTTGCATTAGGTGACCAAACACAAAGAGATATGACTATCTTGTTCTCCGATATTCGTTCTTATACATCAATATCTGAAAAGATGTCTCCAAAAGAAAATTTTGAATTCATTAATAAGTATCTTGAATTTATGGCACCTAACATATTAGAAAACCACGGATTTATCGATAAGTTTATTGGTGATGCCATTATGGCTTTATTTCCACTGGCAGCAGACGATGCTCTCAGCGCGGCAATTAAGTTAATATCTAGCCTAAAATTTTTTAATGAGGCTTGGGTGCAAGGTGGGGGAGATCCAATTAATATAGGTATTGGAATTCATACTGGACTTCTGACGCTTGGGACTGTTGGTTATAAAGATAGGATGGAAACAACAGTGATATCAGATGCCGTAAATTTAGCAAGCCGTATAGAAGGGTTAACAAAAAAATACGGGTGCAGAATATTGATTAGCGGAAAAACTTTAGAATCATTGAGTCATATTAATAATATCCAATTAAGACAAGTCGATTCTGTATTAGTTAAAGGAAAGCATGAGCCATGTGATTTATTCGATATTTTTGATGTTGAGGATATGCACTCTCTTAATTTAAAAAAAGGCACCCTCCTTGATTTTAATAAAGCTTTTGCAAACTATAAAAAAGGTTTTTTTTCTGAAGCAGAGAAAATTTTTGATAGGGTACTAACTTTAAACCCTGACGATAAGGCAGCATTGATTTTACGTAATAGATGCGTAAATTTTGTAAAAATTGGAGTACCAAAAGATTGGAATGGTGTAGTTGATTACGATTATGAGTAATTTTAAACTCATCTAACTGAATCGCTACTAATAAACTAGATATTTCCTAACCTCACTTGGACTCCTAGTTCCTCAAAAATTTCACGTTTTAAGCATTCTTGTAGACTTTCGCCTTCCTCAACTTTACCACCTGGAAACTCCCAATAGCCCTCAAGAGATTGGCCGGGTGCTCTCCTCGTTAGAAGAACTTTATTATCTTGTAAGACGATAGCAGCGGTGACTATTTTAAAATTCATTGAGTAGGGTTGATCCCATTTTTTCCAACTTGAACACGCACAGCAGTGTAGCCATTCGTAGAATTTGGCTTTGAAGCTACATAGACTGATTGGCCAGTGACTAAGTCGCTGCGTGCACCTGGTGAGGCACGCGACATGGGTGTGCCCGGAGGAACAAGTACCTTAACGGAGCCAGTTTTATAGTTTAGAACTAATTCATGCATTTCAGCATTGAGAACAGTAGCTTCTAACACAGCATTGGTCATCGTCGATTGGGGTTGTAAGTCATATGCAGATAAACCTTGTGGGGCAGTTGCTGAAATAGGGCGAACGTCGATTGCTACTTTGGAGCCGTCTGCACGATTGACGGTAGTTACTCCTAATACCATACCTGGTTTGATATCAGACATTGAAAATGGTTCAGTAGTGGAGATTGGCAATGCTTCTGGTAAATCAATTAGGATAGTTTGTCCGTTGCGCAAGTTCACGCCCAAAGACTTTCCGTCGTATGAAGCAATGGTTCCTCGCCAGTTAATATTTTGCCCACAGGCAATTGAAACAGACGAAGAGATTAAAATAATGCCTAATAGTTTTTGGAATGGGTTCATTTGTATGACCTAAATTAAATATGGATTTTTTAATAGGGCGTAAGTTTTTAATTTACTGCATGGTTATTCTCAAGTCAATCCACGATTGATTTCTCTTCAGAATTTATCTTCGTTGTTTAAAGCTCAACCGTACCCAATTGTAGCTGCCTAGGAGTTAGTATGAGAATAAAAAACAGTACAAAGCACATATAAAAATTCTTTTAATGGTCTATAGTAAAAGCAATTGTAAATATTGGTGGCTCATCGAAGATAATTAGAAAATAATGTATATTTTTGATGGATGATCAGTTGAAGGGAGGGTGAGGCAAATGAAAAAAATCATTTCAATTATTCTGTTTATATTTTTTTATTTGTTTATCAAGTTTTTACTTGGCGATAATATTTTTGATACCAAGTACTTTTCATAAATATTGGAAAAATTATTTTTTGAAAGAGTTTAACTAAGTCCAAATTTTCGGCTGGGACGTTAAAGCACTATAAGTAATTAACTCAATCCAAAATATTCAAGGGGAAAATTGTCAACTTTGATATTGCAACGCGCCCTAGAGGTAGTCTTGGAACAAGATTAGCATTACAGCGCAACATTTTGTAGAGACGATGGGATGGC
>CAIQHU010000163.1 GCA_903871735.1 uncultured beta proteobacterium
ACCGAGGACTCCCACCGCTTCACAAACTTCATCATCCGCAAGATTCGCTCCTCCATTCTTTCCCAAGCAGATTTCATTGTCACAGCAGGGTCTGCCTCTACCAAGGCAGTAGAAGCTATGGGTATTGCTTCAGAAAAGATTGTTACTCTCTTTAACCCCGTCGATGTCAGTTGGTTTTACTCCTTTGCCAGAGACCATCGCACTCCAGTCACATCTGGCCATCACTACATCTATGTCGGTCAGCTGATTGAACGCAAGAATGTTGCCACCATACTTCGCTCCTTTGCTGCGATAAGAAATGATGTTGACACTCTGACTATTGCTGGCGATGGCCCTCTTGCCCAGAATCTTAAAAACCTTGCAGCATCTCTTGGTATCGCAAAGTCAGTTATATTTGTAGGACATCGAAACCAAGAAGAGTTAGCCAAGCTCTATGCAGTAAGTAATACCTTCATCCTTGCCAGCACCAATGAAGTCTGGGGGCTCGTTGTTAACGAAGCTCTTGCCTCAGGTTTGCACGTAGTTGTGACAGATAAGTGCGGCGTTGCAGAGTTTGTGCAGGATATGGATGGTGCGTTTATCTGCGGGACAGATCAGAAGTCACTTCAAGAAGCTATGCGTGAAAGTTCACGCCAATGGAATGGCTACATTGAAAAACCCGAGATATTGAAGTTCACGCCAGAGAGATTTGCTGATGGTGTTATTGCAAGTCTTTCAAGTTTTGGAAACGTTTATTTGCAAAATACCGAACAGAAGAGCTAAAAACAAGAAGATAAGTCACTAGCGCTAAGGTGTAGTTAATCTTGATTAATACCGAAAGCATTGAACCTGAAATTACAAAACATGGAACGATACGTAGTGAAATCCATCTCAGATCAGTTGAACTAGTTAAAGTCGAAAGTGGAATCATCCATGTCGGGCTAGACATCAAAGCAACAAAGGCAAGTAACTGTGAGCGGTAATCGGGTGTTGCTAATCCCACTCTGCTCAGTATCTGAAAACCAATGAATGATGCAATCGAGAACAGAACCGAGGCGATGAGAGAAATCCTGATCGAACGGGCTGTCATACTTGCAACATCGACACCCATATCCCGTCGACGGACGTTTGTTGTGTGCCAGGTCGCAGAAACTGCAGTGAGGGATAAGCCTGGAATTAAGAAGAGCGACATAAGTGAGTAGGTGGTCATCTCTAGGGGTGTACCGAACATTTGGATTAGATACTTGGGTAATTGCCAAACCAACGCAATAACTGTCGTCACACAGAGAGACCAACCGCCTAAGGTCAAACTCCCTCTAATACTATTGCGAAACTTTTCCCAGTCAGTAACAGAACAAAACTCAATGAAACCTGAGATTTTGAAGACTGCAAGTGTTGTAATCATGTAAATAGCACTAGGAATAAAGACTAAGATGACAAATGATTTTGTGTCGTCCCTCGAAAAAAGAAAAACAAGACTTGCTGTAATCGGAGGAATCAGTCCCTGGATAAAAAACACCTTACTGATTTGTTCCTCAGCAAACATTTTTCTAGCAGCAAGCGAAAAAGGAACAGAGAATAATGTAATGCTGATTATGCCTAATCCTGAATATAGATAATGATTCGGAATTGTGAAAAATGCATCACTATAATTTGAAAACCCGAGAACAACTAGTGTGGAGATAGAGACAAGAAAAATTGACAATAGACACGACAAGAGAAAAACCTCTGTCACAATATTGTTTGTCGCTCGTCCTTCACTTTTATCTGCAAAAAAATTAAATATATTTGAGCCAAGTCCAAAATCAGCAAATGGGATTAAGGATGGGAGGGACGAAAGGACTACATAAAGTGCGTAACCTTGATATCCAAAAGTTTCAATCAGTAAAGTTGCAATGATAAAATTTGAAACAGCTCCAACAATTAGCGTGAACACCCTAACGACGAAACTCCCAGTAATATTCCTCATCTATCTATTTCTTGCATCATGATTTTTACAAACTCTTCTGCAAATCTGTCAAATGAGAATCTTCTTGAAAGGTCGAAACTTAGTCTTGCTAAATATTGGAAGTCTTCCTGTTCAAGATCGGACAAGTAATTCAAACACAATTTGAGTTGCTCAATGCTACCGGGTTCAATGATTAGTCTAGCTAATGGAGTGCTCTCGAGTACTTCAGCTACGCCAGCATTCTTAGATAGAATCGGAACGAGTCCATAGGACATGGCTTCCAAGGATGAAATATTGAAACCTTCATTGAAACTGGGTAAAGCAAAAACATTGGAATTCAAAAAGTACTTCGAGATCTCATTAGGTGTCGGATTTTCTATGAGCTTCAGGACGTCAGAATCGGAAATTCCGCGTATGTATGAAGCAATTTCCGGGGAACATTGCCCGACCAAATTAATTTGGAATTTCAATGGATTCAGGGAGTGACTTAATTTCGCTAAAGCTTCAACTCCTTTTATCCGTGTCATGCGCCCCAAAAAAAGAATCTTCAAAAGACTGTTGCTTCCTTCTACAGGATGTAGGTGATTGCTATTTCCATTTATTGGACCGATGTGAATTACTTCCAACTTTGATGCATTGAATCCTTGAGATATATAGGAATTTTTTGCAAATCGACTCAATAACACTATGCGATCTGCATAATCAGCGGTCTCGTTTATTCCCATCGGCTTTTCATCCTCCATCTCAGGCCAATCTGGGAACAAAATCTTGGATTCGATAAGCGACTCTTTTACTGTAACCGGATGAGACATCGGGCAAATTACGATGTGCTTGATTTTCATTAGCCTGGGAACTCTTATGGTGTCGTAAGAAACTACAATATTTGGGCGCGTTGATTCAATAATTTTGGGTAATCGACTTGAAAGCTTTTTTTTGTACATCTCGGCAGATTTCCAAGATAATCGATGGTATCCCATCCTTTTAAGAAGCCAAGTACTCGTTTCTAAAAAGGCGTATTTTCTTATGATTGAATCTGAAGTTATGTGGGAATCCAAGGTTCTTTTTTGTAACCATGCCCCCAAACTAATGAATTGAACTCCAAATTTACATAGTATTCTGGATTCCCGTGCAGTGAAATACGTGGGCAATACAATTTTAAAATCGATACCATTCATTGCTAAATTCTTTGCGATGGCTATCATTTCTGGATGAGTATCGCCAATAAGTAGCACCTTAATCTTTTTGTGTTCTTCTTGCTCTCGCATCATGAAAGTATAGAACAGATAATCCTGAGACCAAAGGAAAGACGGCTCTTTGGAAGTCCACTGATAAGTTGCCGCGAATCAGGATAAACATAAAGCCAGCTATCCACGCATTTAGGAAAATCGCTACAGAATCTTTGCTGTTTATCAACTTTCCAAGGAGCCTCCTATTCAGGAAACCTATTCCAGTAAAGAAAAATACAACACCAATTAAGCCAAAATTCACAAGTGGCTCCGATATTGCGCTAAATGCAAAACCAACTCCTGATGCGGCATATGTAGGGAACAAGACTCGCATCAGTTGTGTGTCAAATTCAATTGGTTTTCCTGGCCATAGGGTCCTTGGTATTGGTTTTGCAACTAAGTTGATATAGCTCTTCCCATATTGGTACGGAATTTCAGAGCCAAGATTATCTAAGAGAATTGAGAGAGTGGGAGCCATGGCTGTATCCTCCTTTGTGAACGTTTCCAGAATATTCGTCATTGAGAATGCCGCATTTGCAATACCGCTGACTTGATCTTGAGATTGCCGATAGACACGTGGTGCTACAACAAGAATTGGAATTAAGACAGCAGCAAGAATTATGTAGCCTTTTTTGACCTTTCTATTCCATCCAGTAAGAATTATGGAAATCACTATGGTAAAAAAGATACTCTTTGATCTATCACCCTGCAGGAATGAAGGTACGACAAATAAAAGACAGAATGGAAGAATCTTCTTTGTAAGGCTTTTGTTGTTTTCTCGAATAGAATAAGCCAGCCAAGCAGTTAGCACACCTAATGCACCGTAGAGAGAATCGACAAGGTAACCATTAGTTTTCACGACACCGAAAGCGCGTTGAGCACTCCGGGTACCAAAGATCGTTGTAAATGGGTTTCCTTGACTAGTTGCCCAATAAAAGTACAAGGCCATCCAAAACGTAATGAGTAAAATCGATACACCCAGTGATGGCTTAAAGCTTCTATCAGATTGGAAATTCATCTCCATTGCCTTTTGACTTCGATTCTCTGTAAATATGCGTGATCCTAAGATCACACTGAAAATAGCAATGCTGGCCAGTGAGTTGACTTGGTTCACATTTATTTCTGTATCGCGCCTCGCAAAGACAAGAGGTAATTGTGCATCGCTCAAAATTCTTACACTAGGTGAGACCACGAAGATAAGTAATAGACTAGTTAAAACCCAAACATTCCCATTTGCAATAGCAGACTTTGAGGGGTCGCGAATGCAATTCACTATTTCTCTGACCCCTAGCAAGGCGCTCCAAGTTAAAATCGTAAAACCAGAAATTTTAGACTCTGATCGTATAAAAAAAATCAATAGCGCAGTAAATATCCCAATTATTAGGAATGTGACTCCAGGAAAACTTCTTGATTGATGCGACCGCACATGCCAAGTTTAGCTCACTGCACTGAAGTTTAACAATCTACTTTCATCCAATATCTTTGGTCAAGTTAGGACGCCCCACCCAATCCTGATCTAGCCATAAGTCTTTTTTGGTGAATAATAAGAAGTTAATGTTGAAACAAAGTCACCTAACTTTTTTCATCAAAGACTCCAAAGGCTCCGCTGGCGTTGCCACTCCCTTTGGGGGTGATTTTCCATCAGCCTTTTTTGAATAAGGTCATATCTCAATAGTAGTCTTTGAGCATGTTCGGACGCCAGGGTGAATACGCATCGCAATTCAACCAGAACTACACACAAGAAGAAGAGTCCCAATACAAAGAGGATTTTTCAAGGATCACCCTAAATTTTGTGGAAGCGAAAAAAGCAGGCTTGCCACCAACTGACCCATCAGTTCAGACACTTGTTCAGCAACACTTTGACTTCATTAGCAAATTTTGGAAACCAAGCAAAGAAGCATATAAAAACCTGGCTATGACTTACATTCTCCCTACGGCATACAAAGATTCATACGAAGATATTGAAAAAGGTCTTGGAAAATATACTTATGATGCCGTGGTCATCTGGGCAAATAACAATCTCTAATTGAGGTTAATTTATAACTTCCGTTGCATATTCCGAAACTTTCACAATTGCTCCTATTCAATAAGGAGCCAAGAAGGTTTGATATTGGGATATAGAGGTTTGGCAGATATATCCAATATCTAGAACACAGATCTACATCCAAGGTTTGGAAATAGAACTTAGATTTACCTTCAAAAGTGGGTTGTGAGGGACTCGAACCCCCGACCCGGTGATTAAGAGTCACCTGCTCTACCAACTGAGCTAACCACCCGAAGCATCCAGGCGCCGGAAACGCTTGAATGCAGGTGGAAACTTTTTGCCATCTTTGGCCTTGCCG
>CAIQHU010000164.1 GCA_903871735.1 uncultured beta proteobacterium
AAATTACCCTGGTGCGGGTCCACGAGCCAACTATCCTTTTAGATCTTCTTGATCAAGCTGCTGGAGATCACTCCTGGTCCTTGGATAGTGCCCTTCAAAAAATTGCCAGTTCTGATTGTGGTGTGGCAGTCCTTTTAAATATTGCTTCACAACAAGGCGTTTTTAACCAGTGGTTAAACGCGTTTATTCCAAAAAATGTTGCCTCTTTAGAATCTGGGCCAAAGATTCGTAAATATGACTTTAGGACTTATGGTATTGGAGCGCAGATTTTAAAAGACCAAAAGGTTGGGAAAATGCGCCTTTTAGCAAAGCCTGGCCCCCTGTCTGGTATGTCAGCCTATCAACTGGAAGTTGTAGGCTATTTAGACCCAAAATAACTTTTTTGTTTTTTAACGTATCCGCATACCGGAGCTCTTGATGATTGATACTTCAGCTAGTCCAAATATGGCCCATAACTCCTCTGAGGAAGTTCACGCAGTTGATTTTTTAGAGCCAAATCTTGAAGGCGCTGGGCTTCGTATTGCCATTGTTCAAGGTCGTTTTAACGAATCTATTGGCAATGCACTGTCCACCAGCTGCATTGCAGAGTTAATTCGTTTAGGGGTTACTAACGATGATATTTTATTAACCACTGTTCCCGGTGCATTAGAAATTCCCTTAGCCCTCCAAAAACTTGCTGAATCAGGGGAGTTTGATGCACTCATAGCCTTAGGTGCCGTGATTCGCGGGCAAACTTATCATTTTGAACTTGTTTCTAATGAGTCTGGCGCGGGCATTACACGGGTTAGTCTGGATCTTGGTATGCCCATTGCAAATGGAATTTTGACCTGTGATACTGATGAACAAGCCATTGCCCGTGTGAAGCAAAAAGGGGCTGATTGTGCTCTGGCAGCAGTAGAGATGGCCAATTTTTGCCTAGTCCTGCAGGATCAAGAAGAAGATGCATAATCCGTATCTGACACAAGCGCATAAATTAGTTTCGTCTAAGCAAATAAAACGCTCCCTGACCCCTAGGCGTCGGGCTCGTGAATATGCTCTACAAGGCATCTACCAATGGCTCGTCGTAAAAAGTTCTGGAGGATTGCCTAGTGAAGGACACATTTCAGCTCAGTTGGCTGAAGATCCTGCCTTTATGAAAGCCCAGAGTGAATTATTTCAAATTTTGTTTGCTGGAGTCTGTGCGAATTTTGATAACCTAGAATCAACTATTAGTAGTCATATAGACCGTCCAATTAATGAGCTTTCCCCTGTTGAGTTAGCCTGTTTATTAATTGGATCCTTTGAACTCAAATACGAACTTGCTACTCCTTATCGGGTTGCGATTAACGAGGCAGTTGAACTGAGTAAGACCTTTGGTGGGACTGATGGACACAAATACGTCAATGGCGTTCTTGACCAAATCGCACAACAACTTCGCTTTACGGAGTTTAACGCGACTGAATACTCCAAAAAATAACGCTTCTTTATTACTCCGCTTTAGATATAAGATCTTCTAAGCGAAATTAACGAGCAATAGTTTGTTTCAAATTTGCCGAATTATCCGATAAGTTGGTTTTTTCAGACAATAAGGTAATTAACTGCTCTCGCTCACGAAGCACCTTGCCAACATATCCCCCATCGCCGATTACCGCTCCACCTACATAGTGTCTCAAACCACCGTGGATACTGCCAGAAATGGCAATGAAATGTTTTAGGATATATGCTCCAACCCGAATATTTGCTTCAGGTTTAAATGCCGCTCCAGGACCGCCATAGGGAATAAATTTCTCTTCATGTAAGCGTGTTAGAACTTGCATGAGACCTTGTGCGCCTGCAGGACTTTGGGCCAAGGGATTAAAGTTAGACTCAATTGCCATGACTGCAAATAACAATAGCGGATCTAAATTAACCTCTCTAGCCACAACCATTACATGGGCCAAATACTGTCCAATCGCCTTAGCTTCTATGCTATATTTTTCAGCCATGTACTGCACAATTTTTTGCTGATCATCCGCTGCCACAATTAAACCGCTATCTAAGGCCTTGGGATCAATCTTGCCAGATATTTGG
>CAIQHU010000165.1 GCA_903871735.1 uncultured beta proteobacterium
GATTTGACTGACACAAGGATTACAAATTGGTTTGTTCCTAAAATCAAATAAATAAATAGGTTTGTTTCCCTAAATAGGAGTCGAACTATTATTGAATATTATTGTTAAGATTCTACAAGCACGACGTGTCCTTTAAAAGGACATTTAGATCAACACTAATTATGCGGTTGAAATCTATACCACTTAGTGCTATAGTTATCACATGGCAAAAAAACGTATCTTTAAAACAAAAGCCTTTTCTAAGTGGTTTAACAAGTCGGATCTTTCTGATACGGACTTGCTAGAGGCGGTTAAGGAAATTGAAAAGGGGCTATATGAAGCTGACTTAGGCGGTAATGTTTATAAGAAACGAGTAGCTATTGGTAATAGGGGGAAGAGTCGCGGCGCCAGAACGATCGTTGCAACCAAGCTCAGTGAACATTGGTTTTTTATTTTTGCCTTTAAAAAAAACGAACGAGCTAATATCAACGATGTTGAACTTGCGAATTTACAAAAGATTGCTGAAGTATTGCTTGGACTATCAAGCAATGAAATTAACAAGTTAATTCTAGAAAAATCACTAATAGAGATAAAACATGACCACACTTAAAAAGAATAGCCGCATCATTGAAGAAATGCAGGACACCTTTGCTGATCTCAAAAAAAGCGGAGTAATCAGTAAAAAACAAATGGCTGAATTTGATGCATTAAAGAATTTAGAAGTGAAGGCTTTTCAACCTAGAGTCATTAAACAATTAAGAACAAAAGAACACCTTAGCCAAGCTGTTTTTGCGGCTGTTCTAAATATAAGCACTTCTACAATACAAAAGTGGGAAACTGGCGAAAAGAAACCAAGCGGCCCATCACTAAAACTTCTATCTATATTAAAAAATAAAGGGATTGAGGCCCTAATTTAAGTCTAATCATCCCTAAGTTTTACAAACTTGAGGGAATAGGTTTGGTAGTGTGATGGGGATTCAACTGACACAGGGATGAAAACTCTTTGTTGTGACAGGGGTACCCCACGCATGAAGTGTCCTTTAAAAGGACACTTCATCACCCCCCCCCAAAAATTGATGGGTTTTATATTCCCATATTAAGATTTCTTTATAAACTTTAATTATCATTCGGGATTGAATCTAAAAACATTCTTTCAAAGTAGTATCAATAGTTCAATCCAATCAAGTTAACTATGCACCCCTTTCAATCAGTTGATGCAATGTAATCTTTCCTAATTCCTGACTTAATCGAGACAAAATATATTTTCTAAATCTAGACTTAGAGGGGGCTTTGAGATAGAGATACTCTAGCCGTGCGACGCCACCACGGTTTCTCTTAAATTCTCCAGTACCTGAGCTATAGTTCAAATATAAGCGATGATTTTTAGTGTGGTTATAAATTGTGGCAAATAAAATTCTATACAACCCATTTCGATCATTCTCATTTTCATATCCCAATGCAGGGACTACTAAAGTCTGATCTTGTTGGTACAAAAGCGCAAATGCATGAATAAATTCATTTGCGTCTTGAAGAACGAGGCAACTCATTACGCCTGAATCAAGCATATCTTTAAAAAATGTTAGCGTATATTGGGCATTTAATGGACTATGCTTTTTAATGTATATCTCAGAATATAGATAATGAATTCTATTTAATTGCTCAGTAGTTAATTGTTGCAAGATTCTGGTGTCTAATACTGATTTTTTTTGATAACTTAAATCTCTTTTGAGATGGGACTGAATTTTATGCTCGCTATGTGTTAAATCGAATTCATAAATTACCCGCGATGGAATTGCATAAAAACCTATTTTTTTTAAATTTTCAACTAAATCCGAATGGCAGTATGGCAGTATATTTCTTACTCCAATAAAATATTTAGGGTAATCCTTTGATAATTTGTCACAAAGTAAAGGAATTTGGGTCTGGTCTGATTTTGACCAAATCGAAGTTGATACTGGTTGATTACCTACATAAACTGTTCGATTTAATCCAATAAGATATGCAATAAAACTAACTACGCGAATTAGAAATATTGAAAAATGCTTTCCTTTAAACTCGTGAATTAAATAATCAAACCATGCACTTCGTGGATGTAAAAAATAACAAGCATTTTTTTCTCGTTTCGATTGAGTAATTGAGACTGCTTGACTATTAATCCACTCAAGTTCGGCAGAGGCATTTGTTATCCAGCAATTTAATTTAACAATTGGCCATTGATTAATGCCATCCATTAATTCGTTTTAATCAGAAAATTCATATAAATGAAATGCGCCATATATTCCAGAGCGATCTTTAGACCACAAATACTCTGACTTAATATCATTTCGAAGCCATTTATTAGATAACTCACCAATCAATATTGGCTCAATTGGGGATGCTTTCCCAGCAGTTCTAAATATAACTTTAGATCCCGGCCTTGCTGTCCGCGTTATCTCAATCCAAAGTGTAGATATTTCATCATCAGACATCCAATCTTGAGCATCTAATAAGACTACAGAATCCACACTACTATTTGGCATTTTTCTAAGTACTTCAACAATATTATTTTGTTCAATACTTAATTTATTAATATTTTTTACCAACGCATCAAAATTATCAGACTGCAAATATGGCGGTAGGTTGGTCTTGTTTACATGATCATATTTTCTTCCAAAAGCCTGCCAGGCAAAATAATTCTGATCAATATTTACAACTGTAGCTAATTGTTTAGCTCTTTCTTTCAA
>CAIQHU010000166.1 GCA_903871735.1 uncultured beta proteobacterium
AGGCGACGATATAAAGAATATCCTGATATCTGGTTTAACTGCATCGAATTGGATGTCATAGTTGTCATTTTTTAGTCCTTAAAGGCCATATAAAGTGTTATTGATTTAAAGCAACTATTACTGGGGGAATGTGATTTCAATAAATGCATCCCAAACCACCTTTCACAGGCTAATTACTCGTTACGCTTGATACATTTCAATTTTATACGATATTTTTTTTAGCATGATCATATTATTTAACTGCGTGTTTTAGACTAATTGATCAGGGTTCTTAGCTTTTTAGTTGATTGATGATGTTTTAGTTGGATTTTAGGTATATATTCTTTACTGTTGTATGAACTCTCACACTAAGGCTTTAAGTATTAGGATATTAGGAATTCGATATTAGGAACTTTAAACTTGAAACCACCCTTATAAATTATAGGGTAATTAAGTTCACTGGCAATTTTTTAAAAAAGATTGCCAGTGTGGCCTCTTGTTTAGTTCATAAAAGGGCCCCAAGCCGGCTCTTTTACCTCTGAACCAGGAATGCTTAATATTTGTTTTACACTACCGTCGGTCGATACCGCGGCTAAGACAGGACGCCCATTGGCCCTAGTTGCATAGAGAATAAATTTCCCATTAGCGGCAAAGCTCGGGGTTTCGTCATAGCTTGTTTGGGTAAGTCCAACGACTTCGCCGGTCCTCAGTTCTAATAACTGCAACTTATACCCTCCTGCTCTAGCAATATAGGCTAAATATTTTCCGTCTGGAGAAATCCGCGGACTTGTTGCAAATGCATGTTTAAAAGTGACGCGCTGGGCAGATCCCGCTGATTCTCCATCTGAGCTCATCCGGTAAATTTGCGGCGAGCCCCCACGGTCGCTCGTGAAATAAATAGACCGCCCATCGATAGCCCATTGCGGTTCGGTATCAATCCCGGAACTTTTTGAGATGCGTTTTAGGTTTGTACCATCAGCATTGACTGTATAGACTTGCGTATTGTTGTCTTGCGAGAGAGAAACCGCCAACTTTTCTCCATCAGGCGACCAAGAAGGGGCGCTATTATTCCCTTTTTGGTTTGCTAGGATAATGCGTTTACCGGTTGCAAGCTCATGGACAAAAATCACAGGTTTTTTTGTCTCAAAAGAAACATAAGCGACCTTTTTACCATCTGGGGACCAGACTGGTGAGATGATTGGCTCCGAACTCGTTAGGGCAACCCGTGGGTTTTGTCCATCCGAATCGGAAATCATCAGTTGGTATTGCTTTCCGTTTCGAACCACATAGGACAGTCTTGTTGAAAATATGCTGCGCTCACCCGTTAATCGTTGCACGATATCATCCGCAATGACGTGACCGGCTCTGCGAAGATCTTGCTTGGTAACAGTAACGGAGGTTCCTCCAAGGGATTGATTTTTTACCACATCATATAGGCGATATTTGATTTCATAAACGCCGCCAACTTGAGCTGTGACAGTTCCAACGGCGTAGGCCTGAGCTCTTTTACTACTCCAGGATCCAAAATCTGGAGCAGTATTTTCAGCAAGTTCATTATTGCCAAGATCGATATTAAAAAAGCGCCCGTTATTCGTAAGATTAGCTCGGATTACATCTGTAACGATATTAGAAACGCCCGTTTCGTCTTTAAACCGGCTCACACCGATCGGGTAGAGTGATTGGCCAACTCCAGTAATTTCAATTTGCATTTGACCAGAACTTGGTGCACAAAAAGATAACAATATCCCTAAATGGCATATTGCCAAGATTTGGGTCCAATTTTTTTGCCAAAGGTTCAAGATTCTATAAGCCTGTGTTATGAAAGTCCGCATTTTAAATAAGTTTGATGAATAAGCCTTCAAGTCATATTCTTTATTATAAATACTTGAGTGTAAGTTATTAATCTTTCGGTTTAAAGATTAAATTAACTTGCCTAGGAACATTACCATTTTCATCCTTAGGAAGCGAGCCTGCTTGGTCAAGGGCTCTAATGACGGCATTATCCCAGTCGGGTTCACCACTAGCCTTCGTAATTCGTTTATTAATAATTCGACCATCGGGTGCAAGTTCTACCAAAATACTGAGCGCTGGATTACCTGTAACTTGGGAAGGGTTAAAGATGATTTTTGGTTTAATAACTCTGCGTACACGTTCAGCAAAACCGGGTGAGGCGTTGCCACCGCCTCCCATGCCTTGGCCGACAGTTCCCCCACTACCACTCTCTACTCCAGCCTGAGCTCGCAGACGTTCCATACGATCAGCGCGGTCTTTTTCTTCGATAGCAAGTTGTTTAGGATCTTTTGGCGTTTCCGCTACAGTTTTGGGTTTTTCTTTGGGAGGCTCTTTGACTGGTGTTTTTTGTTTGGGAGCCTCTTCAATCGGCTTTGGTTTGATTTTGGGCGGTTCAACTTTGGGTTTTTCAATCGGTTTTGGAGGAGGAGTAATCACTTTAGGTTCCACTTTTTTTTCTAGTTTTACCTCTTTTTTTGGCTCTTCCTTCTTTTTCTCGACCACAATATCGGCCTTTTCTTGAACTGGCAGCAAGGTTTTTTCGATAATAACTGGCTCTGGTGGAGGCGGGGGAGGTGGGGTGTTATCCCAAAGCTCTACCTCAACTCCAGCCGGGGAAGAACTAGTTTTCCAGTTGATATGAACTGTTAGCATAATTACTAGAAGAGCATGTACGAGTAAGGATAATAAAAAAGCTTTTTTAGTCCCCGGTTCATTTTGATGCCAGTTTGGTAGAGCGATTGCTTGGGGCATATGGAGCAGCTTATTTACTCTTTACAGCTAGACCAACTCGCTTGACACCATTTTCTTTTAAGCGCGACATCACGTCCATGACGACTTCATAACGAATTGATTTGTCAGCAGCAATAACCATAGGTTGGTCAGGGTTTTTGTTTGCCAGTTCTCTGGCAAACGATCCCAATTGAGAGCGATTGAGTAAGCGCGTCTGGCCGTTCTCGTTGATTTTAATTTGTTCATCATCACCAATATTGAGAAAAATTGGTGGTAGTGGTTGAACTTGAGCACCCCCAACGCTGGGGAGGTTGACAACTCCGGGATTGACAAATGGTGCTGTAACCATAAAGATGACCAAAAGAACAAGCATGACATCAATGTATGGTACGACATTGATGTCGGACATGACCCGTCTGCCAGAGCCTCTGCTAGTGCGCTGAATGTTTGACATTACCTTGCCGCTGGAGGATGTTGGTGAACTCTTCGATAAAGGTTTCAAAACGAATCGCTAGCCGGTCCACGACAGAAGCACTGCGATTATAAAAAACGACAGCCGGAATCGCTGCAAAGAGTCCAATGGCTGTAGCTACTAAAGCTTCGGCGATGCCAGGTGCGACGCTAGCTAGGGTCGCTTGTTGCACATTGGCAAGCCCCCGAAAGGAGTTCATGATGCCCCACACGGTACCAAATAATCCGATATAGGGCGATACAGAACCTACTGATGCAAGAAATGGCAGATTGGCCTCTAGGGTATCCATTTCTCGTTGGTAGGCAGCTTTCATGGCACGCCGAGCTGGATCGATATCTCTGCCTTTGAGAAATTCTTGCATACCCGCCTGAAAGATGCGCTGGAGGGAGTTGGCATGTTGGTGTTGATTACGCTGAGCAGCTTCGAGTAGGGTATTTAAATCCCCCCCAGACCAAAAATCTTTTTCAAAAGCTTCAGTTTCCTTACGAACCGCACCAAGAGCTAAACCTTTACGGAAAATAATAGACCAAGATCCGACGGAAAGACTTACAAGTAGTAGGAGTATTAGTTGGACTACGATACTAGCATCGAGAATCAAACTAATAATTGATAGATCTTCTTGAGTTGGCATAGGTAAACTAAAAACGGCTATAAATTGCTTTGGGTTGACAAAAGTGGAGGTGAGAAAGTAAAAAATACAAAAGTAAGAAGTGCAAAAATAAGAACGATAAAAGTAAAGAATTCAAAAGGTAAAGATCTTAATGATTGTAAGGGCCTTTAAGCAATTTAATAAAAATACCTAGAGAGCATGAAAATACTCCAACAATTAAAGCGAAGATTTTAAAATAATGAACTTAAATGCGATGTAGATGTATGTTTTGTATCATATAGGTCTAAGACTTATTTTAGCCTATCCAACCAGGAAACCAAATCATGTTTTCAAGAAGTCACACTCTAGCTCAAACCGACCCAGCTTTGTGGGCTGCGATACGATCAGAAAATTCCCGTCAAGAAGCGCATATTGAGTTCATTGCCTCGGAAAACTATACTTCTCCAGCCGTATTAGAAGCGCAAGGCTCACAACTAACCAATAAATACGCAGAAGGGTACCCTGGTAAGCGATATTACGGAGGTTGTGAGTTCGTTGATGTTGCCGAGCAGCTCGCCTTAGACCGTTTAAAGGAATTATTTGGTGCAGAAGCAGCCAATGTCCAGCCTCATTGTGGGGCTTCTGCCAATGAGGCTGTATTTTTAGCTTTTCTCAAACCTGGGGACACTATTTTAGGGATGAGTCTGGCTGAAGGTGGGCATTTAACGCATGGTATGCCCCTGAATATGAGTGGTAAATGGTTTCATGTAGTGCCATATGGGCTCAATGCCAAAGAGGAGATTGACTATGATGCTATGGAGCGCTTAGCCCATGAGCATCGCCCTAAACTGATTATTGCGGGCGCATCGGCATACTCTTTGCACATTGATTTTGAGCGATTTGCCAAAGTGGCCAAGGCGGTTGGCGCAATATTTTTAGTCGATATGGCGCACTATGCTGGCTTAATTGCTGCTGGCGTATACCCGAATCCTGTGCCTCATGCCGATATTGTCACTTCCACAACCCATAAAAGCTTACGCGGCCCGCGGGGTGGGGTGATTTTAATGAAGGCCGAACATGAAAAAGCGATTAATTCTGCCATTTTCCCTGGCTTACAGGGCGGTCCATTAATGCATGTGATTGCAGCAAAAGCGGTTGCTTTTTTAGAGGCGCTGAAGCCTGAATTTAAGGTTTATCAACAGCAAGTCCTAGATAACGCGGATGCTTTAGCGAAGACGCTTGTGCAGCGTGGACTGCGGATTGTTTCTGGTAAGACACAGTCGCATGTGATGTTAGTGGATTTACAGGCAAAAAAAATAACAGGTAAAGAAGCGGAGCGGGTTTTAGGATTAGCACATATTACCGTTAATAAAAATGCTATTCCGAATGATCCAGAGAAGCCATTTGTGACTAGTGGAATCCGTTTAGGTTCGCCAGCCATGACAACGCGAGGATTTAAGATCCCTGAATCACAACAAGTTGGGAATTGGATTGCTGATGTTTTAGAAAATCCGACGGATACTGCAACGATAGATCGGGTCCGCGCAGAAGTAGGGGTTTTAACAGGGCGATTTCCGGTTTACGGGGCTTAAAAAAACGATGCATTGTCCATTTTGTCCCCACGAAGAAACGCAGGTTATAGACTCCCGCGTATCTGAAGATGGCTCTGCGGTTCGAAGGCGAAGACGCTGTGAGAAATGCGATAAGCGTTTTACAACCTATGAGCGTATCGAATTATCGATGCCCGCATTAGTAAAAAAAGATGGCAGTCGCGTTGAATATAGTCGCGATAAGATCTTGAGTTCAATGCGATTAGCCCTACGAAAAAGACCAGTATCTTCAGAAGCGTTAGACGTCGCAATTGCCAGTTTAGAAGAGCGAGTAACTAGTTTGGGAGAAAAAGAAATACCGACTTCACGCATTGGTGAGATGGTTATGCGAGAGCTCAAGCGCTTAGATAAAGTTGCGTATATTCGATTTGCGTCTGTTTACCGAAGTTTTGAGGATATTGAGTCCTTTGAGACGGCCTTAAAAGAACTCAAATAAGAAAAGTTAGAGAACTAAAATTACTAATGAAATAGATCTGATTGAGCTAAATATAGCCAGTACAAAAGAGGTAATAATTTAGTTCTGTTTGGGGTTGTAAGTTTTAAATTCGCCAGTCATCTTCAACAAAAATTGGTGCAATTTGATATAGGTTTTATGTAAAAACTTCATTGGAGAATTGCGCCATTTGGCATACCTTCTTTTTTGTTTGAGCTTGCGGCTTAACTCTCCTAAAACTTTATTATCCCAGTTGTACTCAGAGCAAAATTTTGCCTGTTCTTCCAGATTTTGGGGCTCAAATTGCTTAGTTTCTGACATTTCTTGAAAGATTTGCTTGAGGTAAAAGGGTGCTTCAAAGGAATAATTCCAATAGTGATGCAGAATTTTTTCCGTTAAAGGTTTTACTTGATAGTGATTAATCGCAATCATTGAGAGTGAAGTTTGCTCTAACCAGTATGTTGGCAACACTCTGGGAATTAAAAAATCGGTAAGTTTTAAGGACTTCTCAAAAAAATCAATTGCTCCTTGATTGACGCCTACGGCCCCAGTATTCCACATCTGGAAGGGTTGATCTAGATTCACTCCAAGGGTTTGAAGGGCTGGCCCAAAATTTGCATACATCTTATTATATTGGTCTGAGATA
>CAIQHU010000167.1 GCA_903871735.1 uncultured beta proteobacterium
GCGTAATACTCGCTCATGTGCTCCTTAAACATCTTGCTCAAAGGAAAGCGGGAATCAACCCAAGCTAGGCCTTTTTGAGCTATGGAGGCGTTTTCTGGGACTTTAATTTCTTGGAATGCCATGGCTATGTCCTAATTCAGTAGCTAATTCATTAAATAGTTAAGTAAATTACTCAAGCTTTCTTATCTTCACCAATCAAAATCTTGGTATCGCTTAAGTACATATGGGGTGGCACCTCTAAATTATCGGGAGCGGGCTTGTTCTTATAAACCCGGCCAGCCATGTCAAAAGTGGAGCCGTGGCAGGGGCACAAGAAACCGCCCGGCCAGTCATTTGGCAGTGAGGGCTGGGGGCCTGCTTGAATTTTGGCTGTAGGAGAGCAGCCCAAATGGGAGCAAATACCTACCACCACCAGATATTCAGGCTTAATCGAGCGATATTCGTTACGAGCATATGCAGGTGTTAGAGCAGCTGGGTCGCGAAGGGACTTCGGGTCAGCAAGCTCGGCGTCTAGCTTGGATAACTCTTTGACCTGGGCGGGGTTGCGGCGCAAGACCCAAACGGGCTTGCCACGCCACTCAACGGTTCGGATCTCGTCGGGCTTCATATCAGAAATATCCACCTCGACAGGCGCTCCAGCGGCCTTAGCGCGCTCAGAGGGCTGAAAACTATCTACAAATGGGTATAGAGCTGCTGCAGCTCCACAACCTCCAACGGCTGTGCTGGCAATCAACCAAGTACGTCGGTCTTTATCCATTTTTGGGGTATCACTCATTTACGATCTATCCTTGTACCGAATTCAAAATAAGAGGTTCTAAAGGGCGAATTGCTCAAACCCTTAATTTTAAGGTAAAAAGTGGTTACCCTGCTCAATCCTGCTTAACTTATAAAAAATAGAGATTCAAAGGAGAAATACGTGGCTTCCAACATCATGAAAGAATTTAGGGCCTTTGCCGTTAAAGGCAATGTGATCGACCTGGCGGTTGGCGTCATTATTGGGGGCGCCTTTGGAAAAATTGTGGATTCCTTAGTGAATGACATTGTAATGCCCCTTATTTCGACCCTCTTGGGGGGCAGAATTGACTTCACCAACCTGTTCATTGTCTTGGGATCCGTTCCAGATAATGTGCCGCGAACCTTTGATGCCCTCAAAAAAGCAGGTATACCTATCTTTGCCTATGGCAACTTCATAACCATCTCGATCAACTTCATTCTTCTGGCGTTTGTGATCTTTCAAATGGTCAAGATCGTGAATAAGATCAGATTACAAGATGAGGAGCCAAAGCCAATCCCACCGACTGCCGAGGATATAGTTTTATTGAGAGAGATTAGAGATAGCTTGAAAAGAAATAAATAAAAACTGCTGCACAATTTCATAAATTATTAAGAACCATATAATTTCCTAAACTGTCATCCTATTTGGTGGGTAATATGATGATTTAAGATCAATCACCATGAATAAATCAAAGGTAAAACAATCTTTATATTTAGCAGAAAATTACTTTCGAAGTGGTACCTATCAATTCTCCGAAAAGATCCTTAAATCAATAATAAGAATAGATCCTACCAATTCAAAAGCAAATGAGTTGTTAGCCTACATTTATGGAAATCAGGGAAACTCTGATAAATCCTATCAATTACTAAAGCAAGCTTGTGAAAAAAATGATTGTTCCCCAGATGCTTTTTACTACCTTGGATCAGCTCAATTAAAAAGAAAACTCTACGAAGAAGCATCTCTGTCTTTTAAAAAATCCATGCAAAAAGCAGGTCCCTTTTTTGAGGCTCTTCACGATTTAGGTTCAGCGTATGGTCATATGGAAAAAATTCAGGA
>CAIQHU010000168.1 GCA_903871735.1 uncultured beta proteobacterium
ACGTTTTTAACTCCACCCAATAAGCTCTTTGCGCTTAAGGGTTAACCCTAAAATAGCTGTCTTTAGCCAAAATCTGACTGGTTATCTCATTAATTTTTTTCTTAGGTAATAGTCATCTTTTGGGTTTTTACAAAACACCTTCCTTGCCAATTTGGCCAATGCCTAGACCCTTTTGGGGGGGATTAGATAAAAATAATGTTATGATTGTCGTAGGTGTTATTGCCTATTCAACATCGTTAATAACTTCCCCATAATTTATCGTTCAGTTATTCAAGTCATTTTGAATCATCTACTCATTAAATAACTCAATTAATAATCAAAGAAAGTCTAAGACATACACATGAATAATGAGATTTCTACAGCCCCAACAATAGATGGTTTTAATCAAGTTATTAATGCCCTAAAACAACATAATTTATTCACTATTTTTGGTTTGGTGGGTATCCCCATTACGGATTTAGCTCGCCAAGCGCAGGCTAAGGGAATTCGATTCATTGGTTTTCGACACGAGCAACATGCTGGTAACGCGGCTGCAATCGCTGGTTACTTGACACAAAAACCCGGTATCTGCTTGACTGTTTCAGCGCCGGGTTTTCTAAATGGCCTAACTGCTCTGGCGAATGCGACTACAAACTGTTTTCCAATGATTCTAATCAGTGGTTCAAGTGAGCGTGAAATCGTTGACTTGCAACAAGGTGACTATGAAGAGATGGACCAGCTAAATGCGGCTAAACCCTATGCAAAAGCCTCCTTTCGAATCAACCATATCGAAGATATTGGTATCGGCTTTGCAAGAGCCATTCGTGCTGCCGTCTCAGGCAGACCTGGTGGCGTCTACCTCGATCTTCCAGCCAAACTACTCAGTCAAACAATGGATGCCCAAGCAGCGCAAGCGTCCCTATTTCATCTCGTGGATCCTGTGCCGCGTCAGATTCCAGCTCCAGACGCGATTGATCGTGCCCTAGCTCTGTTGCAACAGGCCAAAAGACCATTAATTATTTTGGGTAAAGGCGCTGCCTATGCACAAGCTGATGTAGCAATTCGTGAATTGATTGAAAAATCGCATATCCCTTATCTACCAATGTCCATGGCTAAGGGACTATTACCCGATACGCATGCGCAGTCCGCATCTGCGGCAAGATCTTATGTACTTGCCGAAGCCGACGTCGTCTTGCTCATCGGAGCACGTTTAAATTGGCTACTATCCCACGGCAAAGGAAAAACCTGGGGCAAACCTAAACAATTTATTCAAATTGATATCTCACCGTCTGAAATTGATAGTAACGTCGCCATCGCTGCACCAGTTATTGGCGATGTCGGCTCCTGTGTAGATGCTCTATTGAGAGGCTTAAAGCCACAAAATTTCTCGCAAAGTCCAGAGTGGGTGCAATCAATCAATGAGAGAAAAGAAAAAAACCTCTCCAAAATGGCGCAAACTCTGACTTTAAATCCTTCGCCAATGAATTTTCATAGTGCGCTAGGGGCCATCAAAAATGTTTTAAATAAGCGTCCAGATATCTTAGTTGTGAACGAAGGTGCTAATACCCTTGATTTCGCCAGAAGTATCATCGATATGCATCAGCCTAGAAAACGTCTGGATTCAGGGACCTGGGGAATTATGGGAATCGGTATGGGCTACGCTATCGGCGCAGCGGTTACAACTGGACTACCAGTGGTAGCTATCGAGGGTGATAGTGCCTTTGGTTTTAGCGGTATGGAAGTGGAAACAATCTGTCGATACGAACTCCCCATTGTTGTTATCATTTTTAATAATAACGGGGTCTATAACGGGACGGATGTTAACCCAACTGGTGGTAAAGATGTTGCGCCAACTGTTTTTGTTAAAGGGGCGCGATACGATAAAATGATGGAAGCATTCGGTGGTATTGGATGTCATGCAACCACCCCTCAAGAACTAACCGAGGGTCTTGAAAAAGCAATTGCATCTGGCAAACCAACATTAATCAATGCGGTCATTGATGAAGCAGCTGGCACTGAAAGTGGTCGATTAACTACTTTAAATCCTAAAACTGCTGCAGCTAAAAAATAATTTTTAACTTTTTTATAACAACGTATTTTTGATAAGGTAAGAAAATGAGTAAACCACTAAATGGCATAAAAATTATTGACTTCACCCATGTGCAAGCAGGTCCAGCCTGCACACAAATGCTCGCTTGGTTTGGGGCTGATGTGATTAAAGTTGAACGACCCGGTTCCGGTGATGTAACTAGAGCGCAGTTACGCGATATACCTGATGCGGATGCTTTGTACTTTACGATGCTCAATAGTAATAAGCGCTCACTCACGCTAGATACTAAAAAGCCTGAAGGAAAAATCATTCTAGAAAAAATGATTCGTGAATCCGATGTGATGGTAGAAAACTTTGGCCCAGGCGCACTTGACCGGATGGGTTTTTCTTGGGAAAGAATCCAAGAACTCAACCCAAAAATGATTCTGGCTTCGGTAAAGGGATTTAGTGAAGGTCACCATTATGAAGATCTCAAGGTGTATGAAAATGTCGCCCAGTGCGCTGGTGGAGCTGCCTCAACGACTGGTTGGTGGGATGGCCCGCCGACTGTCAGTTCTGCCGCTCTAGGTGATAGTAATACGGGTATGCACTTAGCAATTGGTATCCTGACCGCCATTATTGGTCGTCAACAAACCGGCAAAGGTCAAAAAGTTGCAGCTTCCATGCAAGACAGTGTTCTGAATTTGTGCCGAGTCAAAATGCGCGACCAGCTACGTCTTGATAAAGTTGGTTACTTAGAAGAGTATCCACAATACCCGCACGGCACATTTAGTGATGTCGTTCCACGCGGTGGTAATGCTGGTGGTGGTGGTCAACCAGGCTGGGTTCTCAAGTGTAAGGGCTGGGAAACGGATCCAAATGCCTACATCTACTTCACAGTTCAAGGTCACGCCTGGGAGCCAATTTGCGATGCGATTGGAAAACCAGAGTGGAAAAACGATCCAAACTATACAACAGCCAAAGCGCGCCAACCACACATCATGGATATTTTTGGCACGATTGAAGAATGGCTAAAAGATAAAACCAAGTTTGAGGCAGTTGATATTCTCAGAAAATTTGATATCCCCTGCTCTCCTGTTCTGTCCATGAAAGAGCTCTTGCACGATGAATCATTGCGTAAAAGTGGCTCAATCGTCGAAGTTCCACACAAAGGACGTGGTAGCTACTTTACCGTTGGTAGCCCTATCAAGTTCTCCGATTTGAAGGTGGAAATCACCGGTTCGCCTTTACTTGGTGAGCATTCGTCAGAGGTACTATCTGAACTTGGCTATAGCAAAGAAGCCATCGCAGATCTTCTGAACGCAAAGGTTATTTAAATCACCCTCCAAAATCATCCAATTGATTTTGAACAAATCATCAAGTCCGCAGGAGATGCAATTGTAGTTGCAGATCCAGCTGGCTTGATTACATATTGGAACCCAGCTGCAGAACGTATTTTTGGGCACTGTAGCACTGACGTTCTAGGTCAAACTCTCGACATCATTACGCCGACCCAACATCAAAAACGGCATTGGGATGGCTATGCCAAAACGATGCAGTCAGGTCAGACTCGATATGGTCACAGCGTTCTCAGAGTACCGGCTCTTCATAAAGACGGTCACACTATTTCTATAGCATTCACTATCACACTACTGCACTCTGCCAGGCATGAAATTACTGGTATTGCAGCCCTCATTCGGGACGAAACTGCCCAGTTCATACAAATAAAAGGTTTGAAACAACGCATCATTGAGTTAGAAAAAAACGCTACCGCCTAAAATTAGGCGGCTGGTAGTAATAAAGACCTGCTTTATATCACTTTTGCCGTTCTTAATTCCACAATATCTTTTTGTAAATAACCAAGTTCTTGCAAGATTTCATCCGTATGTTCCCCTAATAATGGCGAGCGTATTACGTCCGTTTTACTATCAGAAAGTTTAATTGGATTACCAACAGTTAAATACTTCCCGCGCACAGGATGATCAACCTCAACAATTGTGCCGGTCGCCCGTAAACTAGGTTCGTCAGCAATTTCTTTCATAGATAAAATGGGGCCACAGGGTATGTCGTACTGATTGAGAACCGCCACAGCCTCAAATTTAGTCAAGGTCATACTCCACTTTTCGATGCGCTCAAATATTGCCTTCAAATGCGGTAGGCGCGCAGCAGGAGTTGCATATTTTGGATCAGTAATCCAATCTTCTTGTTTAACCACCTTACAGATAGAACTCCATACGGGAGCTTGCGCAATAAAGTAAATATAGGCATTCGGATCTTTCTCCCACCCTAGACATTTCAAAATACTACCCGGCTGCCCCCCTCCGGAAGAGTTTCCTGCTCGAGGGACAGCGTCGCCAAACTCGGTATTTGGGTACTGTGGGTACTCTTCTAAAACATGTGTGTTTTCTAGTCGCTGCTGATCACGTAGCTTAACCCGACATAAGTTCAGGACCGAGTCTTGCATCGCGGCTAAAACCTTCTGCCCCTTACCAGTCGTTTTTGCTTGATAGAGAGCTGTCACAATACCTAAAGCTAAGTGCACGCCCGTACCGCTATCGCCAATCTGTGCGCCAGTGATTAAAGGAGGCCCATCGTCAAAGCCTGTCGTCGATGCAGCACCGCCAGCGCATTGTGCGACGTTTTCATAAACCTTGAGATCTTCAAAAGGCCCTGCACCAAAGCCCTTGACAGAGGCTAAGATCATCTTTGGATTTAATTCTTGAATATGCTCCCAAGTAAAGCCCATTCGGTCTAAAACTCCAGGGGCAAAGTTTTCTACCAACACGTCACATGATTTAATCAATGCCCGCAAAACATCTTTTCCTTCGGGAGTTTTTGTATTGAGGGTAATTGAGCGCTTATTATGATTAAGCATCGTAAAGTAGAGGCTATCTGCTTCAGGCAGATCTTTAAGCTGGTGCCGAGTAATGTCACCCACGCCAGATTTTTCTACTTTAATCACATCCGCCCCAAACCAAGCGAGTAATTGCGTACAGGTTGGCCCTGACTGCACGTGGGTAAAATCAAGAATCCGAACACCATCTAAAGCTTTACTCATTCAATTTCCTTCACGAACTTTTTATTAATTTCTTCGAAACCACCTGACGGCTTCAGTACTGCTAACCGACAATTATATAAGTAATTGATTTTCGACAATTCTTGTTCTGGAGAGTGTTTTTTTAACATGAATCCGGATTCATTATTAACTCAGCATTTATACCTAGGCATTTATACCTAGGCATTTATACCTAAGCATTTAAACCTATATGGTAAGAAGTCAAATACGCTAATAATTAAAAGCGTTCCACTTTCCGATTTGGTTTGAATGTTAACCCACCAATAAATAGGACTTAAGCTATGCCGAACAAAATACTTTTTAAAAAATCACTGGTACTGTTAAGTGGTTTACTACTCTCCATATCGTGTTTAGCATGGGAGCCCAGTAAACCCGTAGAGTTTGTTATCCCTGCCGGTCAAGGTGGTGGTGCAGACCAAATGGCTAGAATGATTCAAGGAATCATTACTAAAAATAATTTAATGAAGCAATCAATTATTCCAGTAAATAAATCTGCTGGCGCAGGTGCAGAAGGCTTCTTAGCAGTAAAAGAAGCAAAAGGTGACCCACACAAAATCATCATCACCCTCTCCAATCTGTTTACGACCCCTCTAGCAACTGGCGTTCCCTTTAACTGGAAAGAAATGACGCCAGTGGCGATGCTAGCCCTAGATCAGTTTATCCTATGGACAAATACTGACAAGCCCTATAAAAATGCTAAAGAATTTATTCAAGCAGCGAAGACCGCAGGGCCTGGAAAATTCAAAATGGGTGGCACAGGTTCCAAACAAGAAGACCAAATTTTAACCGTGGGACTTGAAAAAGCGACTGGTACTAAATTTACCTATCTGCCATTTAAAGGTGGTGGTGATGTTGCTGTTCAACTCGTCGGGAACCATATAGACTCAACTGTTAATAATCCAATTGAGGCTGTTGCACAGTGGCGTGCGGGTAAGTTAAAAGCTTTATGCGTCTTCGATGACACAAGAATGCCTTATAAAGAAAAAGTGACGGATACCCAGTCATGGAACGATATTCCAACTTGCTCTGAAGCCGGTGTACCAACGGATTATGTCATGCTGCGCGGGATTTTTATGCCTGCTGGTGTGACCCAAGAACAAGTGAACTTTTATATCGATCTCTTTAAAAAAGTACGTGAAACTGCTGATTGGAAAAAATTCATGGCTGATGGCGCTTTTAACCAAACTTTCATGACGGGTAAAGAATATGTCGCTTGGCTTGAAAAAAATGAGGCTTTACATAAACAGCTCATGGGTGAGGCGGGCTTCTTAGCTAAATAATCAGATGAGTAAGGATTTGAATGACTAATCAGGTAAAAGAAGACTCTGTCCCTAGTCTTCGTATGGTGGATATTGTTTTTGCAATCATTTGTATCGCATTTAGTATTTTCTTAATGATTGGAAGTGTCAGACTCGGTGCTAAATGGACGCCTGAAGGTCCAGAGTCTGGCTACTTTCCATTCTATATTTTTCTCATGATGCTAATAGCAAGTTCTGTGACCCTCTATGAAGCAATCGTTATTAACAAAAAGAAACCTCGCGAGGACTTCGTTGAAAAGCACGCTTTTCAACAAATACTTTGTATTTTGTTTCCGGCAATTGCCTTTTTAATTGGCGTTAGCCTCATTGGAATCTACGTTTCAAGTACGGTCTATATTGCTATTTTTATGATCTGGATTGGAAAATATCCCTACTGGAAAGCAACGCTAGTTGGCCTATCTGTTGGAGTCATCTTATATCTCATGTTTGAAGTCTGGTTCCAAGTCCCACTTCCTCATGGTTCTTGGTTTAATCCACTATCTTACGTTGGCGTTAATTAATTAAAAAATATAGGGGTACATTTTGGATGAAATAAGTGCGTTATTTCATGGGTTTTCAGTAGCTCTTACACCCTTTAATATTTTATTAATGCTTGTTGGTATTTCCCTAGGG
>CAIQHU010000169.1 GCA_903871735.1 uncultured beta proteobacterium
ACGGCTTTAGCGTCGCCATGGTGGCGCTGGCGACGAAGACCGATGCCATTAATACCCTCGCCGCCTTTGGGCTGCTCAACTTCACTATTCTTGTCATTGGCTTGCGGCAGTTTATTGCCACGGTGGATGAACCTCGGGCTGAAGGGATCACGTTTTATACACTACTGTTAGCGATGTTTTTGTGGGGTAAAGAGGCATGGCAATTTAGTGGGTTTTACAACATTGAGATTCTGAATGATGTTTTGCCATACCCCTCGACTCTCGCCCTTGGGCTGACGCTGTACGCGTTAGCGATTTTTTCTAATAACGTAACCCTAGATGCGGCTGCGCTATCTTTCTTCGCGGTCAAAAGATATTTTCTTGTCAGCCTAATCGCTGCGGTAGTTTTACTGATTCACCCGCTGACCGCTCTATTTTTATGGATCGGTTTAGTTTGCCAACTGCTCGCGTATCAGCCAACTAAGATTAACGCGTGGTTGAGCCTGGGCCTGACCGTTATCGTCTCAATTGGCTTGGCGGCCTGCTGGCCGTATTTTTCAATCCTGCAACTCATGTTTGGTGCCGGGGCGGCTTACCACCCCTCAAATGCTTCGATGTACCTTGAGATCATTCAAGGTACTTGGCCAATTTTACTAACCTTACCCCTCATCATTTGGCGGGCGATACAACGGCCTAATCGTGCGATCACAATAGCGATGCTTGCCTTACTTGCCCTATATATTTGGGGATACTACAGCCGGCAGTACTCATTCGGGCGTTCGATTACGTTTTTATTATTGTTATCAAATATTTTGGTGGCACAGTGCTTAATCGAGATCGAACGTACGCCAAAGCAGCAAGTCGTGGCACTGATCAAGGCAATCACCGCCGCTGCATTGTGTCTTGTTGCAGGTGCGTGGCTCTATCAATCAACGAGTCGCCTATTAACCATTACAAATAGCCTTTATTCAGGCCGAGCTATTGCAAGCCAAATTAGTTATCGCGATCTGATATTTTTAAAAGAATACCTGCAGAACGATGACGTAGTGCTTGCAGACATTGAGTCGAGCTGGATACTACCTAGTCTTGCCGGCAAGGCCGTGGCCACTAAACACCCGCTCGCCTTTGTACCGGATTGGTTTTTGCGCAAAGGAGATGTGATTGATTTTTTCGACCCCAAGACGACAGCGCAGACTCGTGCGGTAATCTTAAAAAAATATCAGCCGCAGTATTTATTAATTAAAAAAATAGACGGCATCCAATGGAAAGAAATCTTGGCTCAGTTTGCTGAGGGCAAGGTACCTGTCGTGAACAATGACAACTTTGTCCTGTTGCGGTTGCAGCACTAGAGGCACGAAGAACGCGACAGCACACCATTCGGAACTAAAGTATGGCGCGATCATCCTTCTCTAGGCTAGAAGGACTTGGCTGTAGCGTTTTCCCAATGCTGACTTAGAACTGTTCAATGCTTTTAAGGTGTACGCCAAGTTTTCTAGAGTCGTCTTTTAAGCCAAAATTTCTTGGTGAAAAACACTTTGATAATTGCATGACGACACTACCACCTTGAAAATCATTTTTAATCCTTTCAGGCAAAGCAATTTGCATTGAAAATTGATCTGAAACTTGTGCTGGGTAATCAACGGTGTGTAATGAATTTCCTGCAAGATCCAAAATACTCAAAGATATGCTCACTGGATGAAGCTTGGCATCAACCTGATTTTGATCAATCGTCAGATTAATGCCTGACTTCCCTGCAGCCAAGGGTATGATGAGTCGCCCGCTCGTCCAACCATCCACGTGCGCGACTGTTGGCTTGTTGCAATCAGAGCCGTACACAAACGGAAATTTATGTTTCGCTGACCTAACTTCTTGGTACGCTAAGTAGGCCAAAGCGATTGCGCACAGCAAAACACCGGTACTGAAATAAATACGACGGCCTGCAGCTAAATTTATACTAGGGGTCGCACCTGCTGCGGTACCCGTCGACCTTGCAGCAATTGCCTGTGACGCAAGAGTCACATCATTTATCACCTTGTCGCAATGGGCGTAAAGCAAGGCAACAAAAACTGCAAGCAAGTAAAGGTTTTCGCGAATAATCAGTGAGTGCGAATAAATGTTTCCTAAAAAGATTGCCACGATCGCGACACTTGCTGGAAACAGTTTTTTAAATTTACTACAGTGTTTAATCGGCCATAAAAAGACAGCCAAGAAGCTAATAATACCGATTAGCCCGAGCTCCGCTAGGGTTTGTAAAAAGTAATTATGTGCATTTTCACCACCGGTCTGCGTGACCCAGGGGCTACCCATAAACTCCAAAATCGAAGATAGATGAAAGAAATTACCTTGCCCAATTCCCATCACTGGAAATTGGGCAAACATCCGCAACGCACCCGCAAAAATCTCTAATCGATAGGTCGAGATCTTATTTAGCGCGTCAAAACTGGTCAAGTTTGCTTGCTGCAATTGTTGCAACATGTCGGCTAACCAAAACTTACCGTTTAAAGATAGGCTGATTACACC
>CAIQHU010000170.1 GCA_903871735.1 uncultured beta proteobacterium
CGATCGAGATGCAGCCTTGCAAGTATGTGATTTATTGTTTGTGGCTCTCCCAAAAGACCCAGTCCTAATCCTTTTAGGAAAGAAAAGATTTGTTGAGTTACTATATCCGCAGCTTGTTAAGACTACGAGTATCACTATCGCTATAGATACCATCTCTAACAGTATTATTGGCTTCATTTCTTTTGGTAAGTATTTTCCTTTTGATAAAATAATTAAGACTTCAAAACTCTCAGAGCAAGCTACTTTTCTTTTGAATTACATCAAATCTTGGGAAAATTTCAAACTAATATCTTTGGCTTTACTCTTCCTTTTAAGAACTAGAATTTTTCGATGGAATTTTCCAGGCAATGAGTTAATCTGGATAGCCGTACATCCAAACTTTCATCGCTCTGGTTTAGGAAGTGACTTAGTTTTAAACTCAGGTATTCTTGATGGTGTTAGTTGGGTGAAAACACTCAAAAATTCTGCGGGTGCGATCAGGTTCTATGAGAAATTCGGCTATCGTTTAATTCGCAAATCTCAGAACCGTGTAATTTTGAGTCGGCACCCAGCGAACTTGGTTTAATTCAAAATAGACTCGTTGTTACCTCATTGATCAACTACCCATCTTCGCGTGTTGATATATAGTTAACTTATGTGGAGCTTAGAAGATGCTAAAAATCTCGAAATTGATAAAATCTGGGATTTGTATCGGGAGCATGTAAATCCAAGTCAAGTCAAGCTCATTGGGACTTTCACCTTTGGGAAAGATGTCGCCTCTTCCTCTGAAGGGTGCTGGATTACTCTGAACACGGGTCGAAAAATTCTCGACTTAACTGGTGGGATCGGTGTTTTGAATCATGGGCATAATCATCCAAGAATTCTTGCTGCAAGAAAGAAATTTGCGGAAGAGAAACGCATGGAGGTCCACAAGAGTTTTTTTAGTCCTTATGTCGCGGCGCTTGGAGCTAATGTTTCAGAAATGCTTCAAGGTAAATTGCCATATTCGTATTTTCCAAATTCTGGAGCTGAATCTGTCGAGGGAGCACTTAAAATTGCCTATAAGCATCATGAAGGCAAAAGAAACGTAGTTTTACATGCTGATATTTCTTTTCATGGAAAGCTGCTTGGCGCAGCCGGTATAACAGGTTCTCCTGAAATTCATTTCAAGTATCCAACTATTCCTAACACTGAGAGTTTTGAATTTAACAATATTCAATCTTTAACATCAAAAATTGAGGCGCTTCAAGATGATAGCGGAGACTCTCAAGTTTATGCGATGATTTTAGAACCACTCAACGCTAGTACTATGCAAACTGCTAGCCCTGAATTCTTATTAGCGGCTAGAGAGATTTGCGATATTAACAACATTGTCCTAATTTTTGATGAAGTTTACTCTGGCTGGGGCAAAACAGGTTATCTATTTAACTTTATGCGGGTGGAAGGGCTTTGGCCAGATGTGCTGACTTATGCAAAATCATTTGGCGGAGGGAAAGCGTCAATCTCTGGATACAGCTATTCATCAAAAATTGCCTCAGCGTATGATTCGCTTTCTGACGCGACGTTACATAGCACAACGTATTATGGTTTTGGAGAAGAGA
>CAIQHU010000171.1 GCA_903871735.1 uncultured beta proteobacterium
ACTGCGCGCCTTCTCCACAATGCGGAAGTGCTCAAGTAAATCATCATCTGTTACTTCTTGCCCATTGATTCGAGCTCGCTCATTAAAACGTATTAAATGGGGTGAGGTATGGCATGCGACACGGTAGCCAGCGCTCAGTAATATGGCTTCTAAAAAAGCACAAGTTGAGCCCTTACCATTCGTGCCACCAACACTAATTACTGGACAATCAAGGGATAATTGCAGCGCCTCTTTAGCCTGTAAAACCCGACCTAGGCCCATATCAATGCCCACGGGGTGGGCTGATTCTAAAAAATTCAACCAGCTCGTTAAATCAGAAAAATAGTGTGGTTCTTTTGCTAACACATGGACCTAAAGGACAACAAAAACTAAGAAATCGATTCAATGGGCTGCTTCAAAAGTAATGCTAATAGACTAGCCAACTCTGTCCGTAACTGCCGACGGTCAACAATCATATCAATCCCACCTTTTTGCAATAAGAACTCTGAACGCTGAAAGCCCTCAGGAAGCTTTTCACGCACAGTCTGCTCGATCACGCGCGGTCCAGCAAATCCAATTAATGCCCGAGGCTCAGCTATTACAACATCACCCATAAAAGCAAAACTCGCTGAAATGCCTCCCATCGTGGGATCAGTTAAAACACTAATGTAGGGTAACCGTGCTTTAGAAAGAAGCGTTAACATCGCATTGGTCTTACCCATTTGCAATAAAGACAACAAACTCTCCTGCATGCGAGCCCCGCCAGTAGCAGCAATACATATAAAAGGTACCTTTTGGTCAATTGCCATTTGCGCACCACGAACAAAGCGCTCCCCAACCACAGATCCCATCGAACCACCCATGAATTCAAATTCAAAACAAGCAATTACCACAGGAATATTCTGAATGGAACCACCCATCACAACCATCGCATCCGTCTCACCACTTTGATCCATGGCATCTTTTAAACGATCAGGATATTTTTTGGTATCTTTAAATTTCAAAGAATCCACTGGTAAAACTTCTTGACCAATTTCATACCTACCTCCTTGGTCTAAGAGGTGCTCTAAACGGACACGCGCCCGAATACGCATATGGTGATTGCATTTTGGACATACAAATAAATTAGCTTCGACGTCAGTTCGGTATAAAACTGATTCACAGGCAACGCATTTAACCCATAATCCTTCAGGCACTGACTTACGTTGCGTTGGATCTGAGGGCTGTATTTGCGGAGGAAGTAATTTATCAATCCAACTCATTTATTTACTTTCATCAGTATTTAGTTCATCGGCTAAACTGCGTTTTTTCATGGATTTTTAAACTCCAGACAACGTTTTTAGAACCGAGCCGCTTGTTTTACATCATTCCATATTCTCATCTAAAGCTTGCCGAATACCAAGAACAAATTCTTTGAGAGATTGTAACCCCGATTCAGCCGTTGAGTCCTCTAAAAGTTGGACTAAGCGGCTGCCAATCACCACCGCATCGGCAGTCTGACTGATCGTTTTTGCGGACTGCGCGTCTCGAATACCAAAACCTACCGCAATCGGAATACTAGTCACAGCTCTGATTTGAGAGATTAAAGATGCAACATGACCAGCATTAATATTTGCAGCACCAGTTACACCCTTCAGTGAAACATAGTAAATGTAGCCACTCGCCACCTTGGCAACTTGCGCAATGCGCTGCGCAGTTGAGGTCGGTGCTAATAAAAAAATGGGATCAATGCCCTGCCCTAGGAGTTTTTGTGAAAATTCCACGCATTCCTCGGGGGGATAATCCACGACTAAAACACCATCCACCCCAACCTCTTTGGCGGACTGGGTAAATTGATCGATACCCATTCGTTCAATGGGATTAGCATAGCCCATCAAAACAAGTGGCGTTTGCTGATCTTGCTTGCGAAACTGCGCAACCATTTGCAAACACTGGGCCAAATTAACCCCCTTGGCTAAGGCCCGCTCCGAGGCACGTTGAATCACGGGGCCGTCTGCCATAGGGTCAGAAAATGGTACCCCTAGCTCAATCACATTCGCCCCTGCCTCGACTAAGCCATGCATCCGAGCTACAGTTTGATTCACATCTGGATCTCCAGCAGTAATAAAAGGAATTAATCCCTTTTTACCCGTTTGCTTTAACTCCTGAAATACCCGCTGAATTCGAGACATTATGAGACCTTATTCGTAAATGGGGCCAAGGGAACCTTCGTATGCTGCGCAACCGTATGCATGTCTTTATCACCACGACCAGACAAGTTCACTAATATCGTCTTGTCTTTAGGTAAGTCCTTCGCTAATTGACAGGCATAAGCAATGGCGTGACTCGTTTCTAGCGCAGGAATAATCCCCTCAATGCGACAGCAATCATGAAAAGCAGCTAAAGCATCGTCATCAGTCACAGCTGTATAGGTGGCCCGCTTGATATCTTTTAACCAAGCATGCTCAGGTCCTACGCCAGGATAGTCAAGACCAGCAGAAATAGAGTGCGTCTCAATGATCTGCCCATTCGCATCCTGAATTAAATAAGTCCGATTACCATGCAACACGCCCGGTGTTCCTGCACATAAAGCAGCCGCGTGTCGGCCAGTTGTAAGGCCATCACCAGCTGCTTCAACACCAATTAACTGTACATCCGGATAGTTGATGTAGGGATAAAAAATTCCCATAGCGTTAGAACCACCACCTACACAAGCCATCACATAATCAGGTTGTCGCCCAGTCATTTCAGGCATTTGCGTTATACACTCTATGCCAATCACACTCTGAAAATCGCGTACCATCGCAGGATATGGATGTGGGCCAGCAACCGTACCAATAATATAAAAAGTGTTCTCAACATTGGTTACCCAATCGCGCATCGCTTCATTAAGAGCGTCTTTGAGCGTCTTGGAGCCCGACTCAACCGGTACCACTGTGGCACCGAGTAACTTCATCCGATAGATATTTTGGGCTTGACGCTCAACATCTACACTACCCATATAAATGATGCACTCCAATCCAAAACGGGCACAGATAGTCGCAGTAGCTACCCCATGCTGGCCAGCCCCAGTCTCTGCAATGACTCTTGGCTTACCCATGCGCTTAGCGAGCAAAGCTTGCCCGATGACATTATTAATTTTGTGAGCGCCCGTGTGATTTAAGTCCTCACGCTTGAAATAAATTTGTGCTCCACCAATCTGTTCACTCCATCTACGAGCATGGTAAATCGGACTAGGCCGACCTACGAAATGTTTGAGTTCACTATGAAACTCCGCTACAAATTGCGGATCATGCTGGTATTTAGCATAAATATCTTTTAACTCTTCTAGTGCAAACATCAGGGTTTCTGATACAAATACTCCACCATATGGACCAAAATGACCGCGCTGATCTGGAAAGTCGTACATAAATTTACCTTTAAGTTAGTTTTGCTAATGCTTATCTGGTTGATCAAAGAGCCGAACTTGCGCTACAAATGCCTTCATTAAATAGGGATCTTTAAGACCCTTTTCGACCTCGACACCACTTGAGATATCCACCGCTAGTGGATGGAAATAGGCGATTGCATCACCAACATTCTTGACGTTCAAGCCACCACTTAATACGACCCGAGGCGCGTTTTCTGTGACCCATAATGAATCTATCATCTCCCAATTAAAAGTTTGACCACCGCCACCATAGCCATCTATTACTGCATCTAATAACCAAGCATTGGCATTCCTATATTGTAGGCAAAATTCATCGAGTTGGAATTTTTCATCAATTCGGGCCGCTTTCATCCAAGGCATACCTTGCGCGATATCCTGGCAACGCTGGGCAGTTTCATCACCGTGAAATTGCCAAATATCAACTCGGCAGTGCTTTTTAATTTCCAATATCTCCTGATCCGTGGCATTCACAACTAAAGCAACAGTATCTAAGTCATGCGGATACTGATTAGATAGTATCCCCGCCTGAACTGGGGAAATATAACGACTGCTTGGCTGGTAAAACACGAGACCAATCGCATCGATCGCTAATTGCCGGGCTAAGTCTACCTGCTCAGGCTTAGTTAACCCACAAATCTTAATCCGTGTTTGCCCAGGAATCTGGTCAAATAAAGCCATTAATTAACCACCTTTGATGAAGAAAATGACCCGCTCATTGATAAAAAGGATTTTAAAAGACTACCCGGAATAACGCCATGCTCTAAAAATGGCTCTGGTATTTGAAAGGAGTCAGGATAAGCAACCCTTGCTAGATATAAACCATCTGCCGAAAATGTGGGTGGAGCTAAGGCCCGACTTCGGCCTTCTAATAATGATTTAACCCATATAGGATCCGCTTTTTTTTGACCAATGTGCAATAAAGTACCAATTAAATTACGAACCATATGGTGTAAAAAAGCATTCGCTCGAATAAAAAAATAAATCTTTGGAAAGTGATTCACGATCTCAATTTGATAAATCGTTTTCATGGGCGATTTACTCTGACACTGCGCTGAGCGAAAACAAGTAAAGTCATGTTCGCCAATTAAATATGTCGCAGCCTCCTGCATCGCATCGATTCTTAATAAAGCGCCAGGGGGCATCATCAAATATCCTACTTTTTGATCTAATAATGGAACTCGTACCGGCGAACAAAGTAAGCAATAGGCATACGTCCGCTCAAAAGCTGAAAAACGGGCATCAAAATCAGCGCCAACATCTTTCGCCCAAGTGACTACTACGCTTCGGGGTAAAAAATTATTAATCCCTCGAACCCAAGACCACATGGGCCTAGTTGTATTCGTCTCAAAATGAACGACTTGACCCAAAGCGTGCACCCCAGTATCTGTTCGACCCGCTGTGGTAATGCGGATAATCGGCGCTAAAGGGTCTCCGATAAAGTCCCAGATAGCTTTTTGAACACAATCCTGGACAGTCGATTGATCGGGTTGAGTTTGCCAGCCAAAAAAATGAGCCCCATCATACTGTAATCCTAGGGCAATTTTTTGTTTTGGGACTGTCATATTCCTCTAACTAATGATCGTTATGCAATTTCTAGGAGTAATTGCTTGGCTTCTTGCAAGATATCAGATGCCCCATCAGAATCTAAACTCGTTAATTCTTGAAGTATGATTTTGGCCGTTGCGTAGTCCATAATTTTTATATAAGATTTCGCCAAATTTAAACGCAGTTGTTGATCATTTCGACTCGGTATGGATTTTGAGGTTCTCAGCTGACTATCTAGACTAGTTTTACTTGGCAAAACAGCAGGCGCATCCAAATCAAGGTTAATCGAGTCAAAAAGCTTTTGAACATTAGCAGGAACTGGTGCTAAATTACTAGGAATTGGTTCTTGATTACTAGATGGACTATGGGATTGCAATGCAAGCTGATCCTCATTGGGTAAATTGTTTTGAGGCTGGGCTTGTAACTCCTGCGAAACCTTTGCTGGCTTGATGAACCAAAATAACAAAACAAGAAGTCCAACTAGAGCAGCTAACAAATATCCATATTGATTAATAGCATTTTTAAAAAAACCAAAAAAATCTGGCGCAAATATGCCTTTCTCTTTACCAATTAACTGGTTTAAATCGGCAACATTTTTTTCTAGTTGAGCAACGCGCTCCCGAGCTTGTTCTAAAAGTTTTTGTTGCGCAATTAACTCTTCGTCGCGTTTGGCTTGATTTAAACTGGCCTCAGATTCTTCTTGGGCAGAGCCAACCTGTAAGCGATCTTGCCCCAAAGTATCTAAGTTAGTCCTATCGGACCGATTGAGAAAGACCTCATTCGAAGACCGAGCAGCCATGCCCTGAGTTAAATCATTCAAGGCGGAACGAACAAACTGATTAGCCTCTGCTGAGGAAATTGAAGAAGCCATATTCGCTGAGGGCAACGCTAAGACTTCCCCAGCTTTTAAACGGTGAATACTACCTGATACAAAAGCCTTCGGATTACTTCTATACAAAGCTAACATGACTTGACTAGCTTGGATACCAGGAAAATCATCTGCTAATTCCGTAGCAATCAAACTTAAACTCTCTCCGAGTTGCACTTCTCTTTTGATCTGGTTAGGATTAATCAGCGTATAAACACGGGTTAGTCTGCCTGTAGCCCATTTCAATTCAACAACAACATCCCTGAAGATCGACTCATCTAATGCGGTTGGTTGGAGATATTGCAGACGAATGAAGGCAGGTCGTTGAGCAGCATCTTTAGCAATCCAGATACGGGGTAAGGCTTCAATATTTGGTCTAAGAATGCCAAGGCGATCATAGCTGGCCTGACTGCCTATGTGAACTTCTAAAGCATTCAATTGAGCCACTTCGTCAGCTGGAATTAACAAGGCAATTCGTGCATCTAAAGCTTGTTCCGCTCTTGAGAGGATGCTTAAATTTCCTAAACTAACCGCCCACACTGAACCAGAGAAAGTTAAACTCAATAGTACCCATAGCCAACGAAGTATAGTGCGAATCAACAATTAAGCCTCTACCAATAGACGTAAAATCCTGCGTAAGGGTTCAGCAGCCCCCCATAATAGTTGATCCCCTACCGTAAATGCACCAATAAATTCTGGGCCCATCGCTAACTGATGAAGCCGTCCAACCGGAATCGTTAATGTCCCAGTAACAGCTGCTGGAGTCAGATATTTTTCGGATAAAACCCGCTCATTAGGTACTAACTGAACCCATGGGTTTGCTGATGCAATCAAATGCTCTAATTCCGGCATGGGAACTTCTTTTTTTAACTTGATGGTTAAACCCTGCGAGTGACAGCGCATTGCCCCAACCCGCACACAGATGCCATCAATTGGAATGCTACCTGACTGCCTAAAAGGCGGCAGGCCAAGAATCTTATTGGTTTCTGAACCACCTTTGAACTCCTCTTTACTTTGACCAAATGCTACCGCATCATCAATCCATGGAATCAAACTACCAGCAAGAGGTGTTCCGCGAAAATTTTCTTTAGGAAAATCATCAGAACGCAAAGTCTGGCTAATCTTTTGATCAATTTCTAAAATCGCAGAAGCTGGATTACCCAAAGCCCCCTTCACTGAATCGTGTAAAGCGCCCATCTGCAATAAAAGCTCTCGCATATTCTGCGCACCTGCTCCAGAGGCTGCTTGATAAGTCATGACTGAAATCCACTCTACTAAGCCTGCCTGAAAAAGTCCACCAAGGCCCATTAGCATCAAGCTAACGGTACAGTTACCCCCAATCCAATTTTTCCCACCGGCTAACAGCGCACGATCAATCACTGCTCGGTTCACAGGGTCCAAAACAATCACAGCATCTGGATTCATCCGTAATGTACTAGCAGCATCAATCCAATGCCCTTGCCAACCAGCAGCCCGAAGAGGAGCAAAAATAGCCTTGGTATAGTCACCACCCTGACAAGTCATAATCATGTCACACTGCTGCAGAGCTTTTAAATCATTCGCATCAAATAAAACAGAAGTATTCGAAGAACTAGTTAAGCCCGGAATTATCGGTGCGGGACCGCCGACATTGCTCGTACTAAAAAAAATCGGCTCGATCAGCGCAAAATCACCCTCCTCCTGCATTCTCTCCAGAAGAACACTACCAACCATCCCCCGCCAACCAACGAAACCCACCACTGGAACTGACATATAGCAACCTTACAAATAAAATATCTATTTTAGCCCGAACCCATGTAATCCGATAGTAGCTTTCTTTTGCAGGCAATTGGGGGGCGTTTTTTGTTCGTCGCTTCATCCAAGCTGAACAAACCTATCGGCGAAAGATCAAGCAAGTGATCAAATACGTTGAGCCAGTAAAAATTCATCCACCAAAACTTTTAACTCTAGAACTCGTCTACGTTAAAGCAGAAAAGTCTTTGATGAGATCATCTTTAGGATGATCCCACTAATTCAGGTAGGGTTTTATTCCAGAGCCTTTAAGACCGCCTGACCCATTTGGGCAGTTCCAACCTTCTTCGTGCCATCAGTATATATATCACGAGTACGATACCCCTCAGTGAGAACCTGTTGGACTGCGCGCTCAATACGCGTTGCTTGCTCAGGCTTGCCAAGTGAGTAACGCAACATCATTGCAGCCGATAAGATCGTTGCCAATGGATTTGCAATACCTTGGCCCGCTATATCAGGGGCTGAACCATGACTAGGTTCATATAATCCCTTGTTGTGGGCATCGAGTGAAGCAGAGGGTAACATGCCAATCGAGCCAGTTAACATAGCCGCTTCATCAGACAAGATATCACCAAATAAGTTTCCTGTTACGACCACATCAAATGCCTTGGGCGCTTTTACAAGTTGCATTGCCGCATTATCGACATACATATGGGTTAACTCAACATCGGGATATTCTTTACCGATCTCAGACATTATCTCGCGCCACAGTTGAGATGTTTCTAAAACATTCGATTTATCAACACTACACACACGTTTATTTCGTTTACGAGCGGCCGCAAAAGCTACATGACCGATTCTACGTACCTCCGGCTCGCTATATCGCATCGTATCAAAACCTTCTCTAGACCCAGGAAATAAACCATCCATGGCCGTTCTAATCCCTTTGGGAGAGCCAAAATAGACATCGCCATTTAGCTCACGAACAATCAAAATATCCAAGCCTGCAACAATCTCAGGCTTTAAGGATGAAGCCGATGTTAATTCTGGATAACAAATCGCTGGACGCAAGTTAGCAAATAAAGCTAAATGTTTTCGTAATCCTAAAATAGCTTGTTCGGGACGCAATTCACGTGGCAATTGATCATACTTAAAATCGCCAACTGACCCAAATAAGATCGCATCAGCCTCCTTTGCCAACTGCAGAGTTGCAGGTGGCAAAGGGTGCCCATCTGCTTCATATCCAGCACCCCCAACAGGTGCCTCCTCTAGGGTAAAAGATTCGTCAAGATTTTCCAATACTAGACGCGCTTGAGCAATAATTTCAGGGCCGATGCCATCACCGGGCAAAATAGCTATCTTCATGATGTGTCCTAATTGAGTTAGGGTAACTTAGCTTCTAACCAAGGCATTTTTAGAATACGTTCTGCCTCAAAACGTTTGATTTTGTCTGAGTGTCGCAGCGTTAAACCAATATCATCAAAGCCATTAATTAAGCAGTATTTCCGAAATGGCGTTACTTCAAAAGCATAAGTTCGACCATCACCAGATCGAACAACTTGCTCAGCTAAATCAACCGTTAACTGATATCCATTGAACGCTAAAGTTTCAGTGAACAAATGATCGACCTCAAGACTACTCAAGACAATCGGTAAAATACCGTTTTTAAAGCAGTTATTCATAAAAATATCTGCAAAACTAGGCGCTATGATCGCCCGAAAGCCATACTGTTCAAGGGCCCAAGGTGCATGTTCACGGGAACTACCGCACCCAAAATTTTTCTTGGCTAATAAAATGCTGCCATGTTGGTAGCGGGACTGGTTCAACACAAAATCTGGATTAATTGGCCGATCCCGACAATCTTGACCAGGTTCTCCATGATCCAAATAACGCCACTCATCAAACAGATTTTGACCGAAACCTGTCCTCGCAATTGATTTTAAAAATTGCTTCGGAATGATTGCGTCGGTATCGACATTTTCCCGATTAAGAGGGACAACGATACCTTGGTGAACAGTAAAAGCTTGCATATGAACTCGTTGGTTAATGTGTTATCAAAAATTCTATCAAGTCTTATTTAATGGGGGTAACCAACGCTCCAGCCGCGCCGGAATCTGGTGCTGAAACTGGCGCAACAGACTGCTCTGGGCTTGTGGATGGTTTTGCTGGACTACTAGAGGCAGCTTGCGAAGACTTTTGGATTGAGGAGCCAACCGCTTGCATATCGCGACCAAGACCCTCTACTGTAGAACACGAAGCGATTGCACCTAAATATAAAATGCTACAAGCCAATAGGCAATTTCGCAGAATAGTCATGATCTCATCTTCCAAACAATTTTAAGCAATTTTTCGTACATCGACAAAATGCCCTTCAATAGCAGCCGCAGCCGCCATCGCAGGACTCACTAAATGCGTTCTCCCGCCAGCTCCCTGCCGGCCTTCAAAGTTTCGATTAGACGTTGAAGCACAACGCTCCCCAGGCTCTAGCCGATCCGCATTCATCGCCAAACACATCGAACAGCCCGGCTCTCGCCATTCAAAGCCAGCTGCTTTAAAAAGCAAATCAAGTCCTTCTTTTTCTGCTTGTGCCTTAACGAGGCCAGAGCCAGGCACAACTAATGCTAATTTAACATGGTCAGCTACCCGCTTGCCTATGCGCTCAACGACTTTAGCAGCACTTCTCAAATCCTCAATTCGGCTGTTTGTACAGGAACCAATAAATACTTTATCAATTCGAATGGAGTCAATGGGCATATTCGGCTCTAAACCCATATATTCAAGGGCTCGCTCGATAGCCAAACGTTTCGCAGGATCTTTTTCTTTATCCGGATCAGGCACTTGATCATCGATACTAAGAACCATCTCTGGAGAGGTTCCCCAACTGACCTGCGGCTTTATTTCTTCAGCGCGTAAAGTGACAACTTGATCAAATACCGCATCTTGATCCGTGTGTAAGTTCCGCCAATATTGGATAGCATGCGACCAAGCCTGTCCTTGAGGGGAGTATGGCCGGTTTTGAACATATTCAATTGTTTTTTCATCGACAGCTACAAGACCAGCCCTAGCGCCAGCTTCAATTGCCATATTACAGAGTGTCATCCGACCCTCCATCGATAAATGCGCAATAGCCTCTCCTGCAAATTCGATGGTATGACCAGTGCCACCAGCAGTTCCTATCCTGCCAATAATTGCTAAAACAATATCTTTTGCAGAACAGCCCTGCGATAAACGTCCATCAACCCGAACTAACATATTCTTACTTTTCTTCATCAGTAAAGTTTGAGTAGCTAATACGTGTTCAACCTCAGACGTACCAATGCCAAATGCTAAAGCACCAAAAGCACCATGTGTACTAGTATGCGAGTCGCCACAAACGATCGTCATCCCTGGCAATGTAGCGCCCTGCTCAGGACCAATAACATGCACAATACCTTGTCGACGATCGTGCATTTTGAACTGTGTAATTCCTAAGCGATCACAATTATTATCCAACGTATCAACTTGTAATTTAGAAACTGGGTCGATAATCCCCTCTGAACGGTCCGTAGTTGGTACGTTATGGTCTGATACAGCTAGGTTGGCGGCATTGCGCCAGAGCTTTCTTCCAGCAATCTCAAGGCCTTCAAAAGCTTGCGGGCTAGTGACCTCATGCAAAAGATGTCGGTCAATATAGAGCACTGCCGTGCCATCTTCCTCAACATGTATTACATGATCATCCCAAAGTTTGTCATACAAGGTCCGAGCCATGTAATCTCCTAATTATCGTTTAGAGATGGCAGGAACGTAGCGTGTTAGGCTGCCATTAAACAGCTGTCTAGGCCGGCCAATCTTATACTCTGGATCCGTAATCATTTCTTCCCATTGCGATATCCAACCAACCGTCCTAGCTAATGCAAATACGCAAGTAAACATGTCGGTCGGTATGCCTAGGGCACGCTGCACAATACCCGAGTAAAAATCGACATTCGGATATAACTTACGACTAACAAAGTACTCATCCTCTAAAGCAATCTTTTCTAATGTCATCGCTAATTTAAATAATGGATCATCACCCAGCCCAAGCTCATTTAAAACCTCGTAACACGTCTCACGCATTAATTTTGCGCGTGGATCAAAGTTTTTATAAACGCGATGACCAAAACCCATTAAACGGACACCAGAATCTTTATCTTTGACTTTAGCAATGAATTCACCAATTTTTTCCACACCACCCATTTTTTGGATATTTTCGAGCATTTGTAAACATGCTTCATTCGCTCCACCATGCGCCGGACCCCATAAACAGGCGACGCCTGCTGCAATGGCGGCAAATGGATTGGTTCCAGAAGAACCCGCCAAACGCACTGTTGAAGTCGAAGCATTTTGCTCGTGATCTGCATGCAAAATAAAGATCCGATCAAGAGCCCGCACTAAAACAGGATTTACTTCATACTCCTCACAAGGGTTACCAAACATCATCCGCATAAAGTTAGCCGTATAGGACAAGTTATTTTTCGGATAAATAAACGGCTGCCCGATCGAGTATTTGTAAGCCATCGCAACTAAGGTCGGCATTTTGGCAACTAGACGAATTTGGGCAATCTCACGCACTTTGGCATCGGAGTAATCTAGTCCATCATGGTAAAACGCGGCCATACCACCAACTAGTCCCGTTAGAACTGCCATGGGGTGAGCGTCGCGCCGAAAACCACGCAGAAAAAACTGCATTTGCTCATGTACCATCGTATGGTGCATGACTAAATGATCAAAATCAGTTTTTTCTTTTTGATTGGGTAGCTTGCCATTGAGTAACAAAAAGCAGGTCTCTAAAAAATCACAGTTGACAGCCAACTCATCAATCGGATATCCGCGATATAGCAGCTCACCCTTATCGCCATCAATGTAAGTAATTTTTGATGAACAAGCAGCTGTTGACATAAATCCTGGGTCGTAAGTAAATTTTCCAGTCTTACCATAAAGCTTACTAATATCGATTACATCTGGCCCAACCGTGCCTTTGTATATAGGCATCTCGATGGACGGTGAGCCATCGGAAAAGGATATCGTTGCTTTAATATCAGAGGGTGTCATTTTGAAATTTCCTTCTTATTTTTTATTGAACTCTAATGCCAGTTGATTAAAACTCCACAGTAACAAATTGAAAACACCATATATCTGAGTAATCGACGCAAATAATTTTACACTTGTTGAAGTTGCTTTAGTACTTGCTTTACCTCTAAACAATCTAAATTGCCTGAAGGCTGAGTTCGCCCTAAGAACAAATCCAATAAATCATTATCACTCAAGTCAAATAGCTGATCTAGAGCGAAGACATCAGTCATGCTCAAGGTTTGTGCATAACGATTAAAAAACCGCTCAATAATCAGATCGTTTTCTAATAAACCTCTTCTGGCACTCCATCGCAAACGAGATAAAGTACCAGAATCAATACTCATACTGCTCGTCGCACCATCAACTCTTTAATTTTTCCA
>CAIQHU010000172.1 GCA_903871735.1 uncultured beta proteobacterium
ACCATGAGTATCCTTCAAATACTGCTCAATTTGTTTATCCCAAGCAATAATTTTCCTGCAGTTTGGAAATACAAGGCAACCACAAATAATTTGATCGAGAACTCTTAAAATTTTATTGCGATAAGGATTTAAGGATTGAAGCTGAGTTCCAATAGAGCAAAACAGTGGAATTTTTCTTTTTTTTGCAGTGTATATTGCTGGAAAGGCAATGTCTAAGTAATGATTAACCAGTAATATGACATCGGCATTCATATTGTTAGCAGCGGCATCTATTAGGGAGTAATTTCTGGGAAATAATGAGGTGACGCGAAAGTGTTTGAAAAATCCGGGTAAGGGTATTCTAAGGGCTGGGATGCGCAGAACTTCTAATTCATCGTTATCAACTTCAGTATCTGTGTTTTGTGGTGTGATTACTTTGATTGTATGACCAGCCTCTTTAAGGGCTTTAGCTAAGTTTTGGGTGTAAAAAGAGGTGCCTGTTCTAATGGGCGGGTACATTCCGGATACTATTAAGATGCGCATCAGTTTATTTTTTTTAGCGCTTTTGCTGGATTGCCGGCTACTATTTCATTTGGAGGAATATTCCTTATAACAACACTCCCCATGCCAACCAGAGAGCCGCTACCAATGTTGACACCGTGTTTAATTGCACTTCCTGTACCAATGTAGCATTCATCACCTACGATTACATCCCCAGACAAATTTACGCCACTTGTGACTATAGAAAAATTTCCAATTTGAATATTGTGGTTAAACGTGCAATTTGGCAATATGGTGACATGATCCCCAATCTGGACGTTGCTCATCAATACATTGCCAGGATAAATAATGCTACCAATACCAACTCTCGATGTATTTGAAATACAAGCATGTGGTGAGATGATAGATTCAAAGGAGGTTAACTTAAACCCTGATTGGATTAGCGTCTGTTGTCGCTTCAAAAAGTTATTGGGGCTTCCTAAGCAGTCGACGTATCGAGCATCTTCCCAGCATAGCTTGTTGCAGTCCAATTTTCCTAGTACTGGTAGATTGAATAGCGATTCATTTTGTAATGCATCACTATCATCCAATATTCCTATGCATTGATAGGTGGGGGTTGCGGAATTTATGGACTCGATTATGCTAAGTACATCTGAGCAGGTTCCGCCACCACCAACGAGGATTAATTTTTGGATTCCCACAGTAATTATTTAATACCAATCTTCATTGGCACTCACCCAAGATTTTTTTTAAGCACTGACAAATATAGCGAATATTTTTTGGAGTTAGTTTTCCATACAAGGGCAAAACAAGTCCCGCAGTAAAAAGCATTGAGGCGTTGGGGCATGTTTCTTGGGTAAATTGGTATTTATTTTGATAGTAAGTGAGACAATTTAGAGCTTGAGCGCCTAAGTTTGATTCAATTTTATCATCAGCTAAAGAGCGCTTAATGCCATCACGTTGCCCCGGTTGATTTGTAATCATAAAGCTTTGCCATGAATGTCCAGGGGATAGTTTTGGTAGGCGAATTTGGGTTAAAGATTTAAGTTCTTCCACGTAGATAGCTGCCAACTTTTTTCTTGCATCTAATTCTCCTTGAAATCTTTTGAGTTGACCGATTCCTAGCGCCGCTTGAAAGTTTGTAAGGCGATAGTTTAAGCCTGCTTCAACAAAGTCGAATACGCCATTATGATTATTAATCCCATGGTTTCTAAGCTGTTTAAATTTTTCCATAAGCTTGCTGCTACTAGTGAGCAGGGCGCCTCCTTCACCAGTAGTAATTGCTTTTCTAGGGTGGAAAGAAAGGCAAGCTACATCTGAATAGAATCCTGGATGGTGTCCATTGGCAGAAGTGCCAAGAGCGCAAGCAGCATCTTCAATAAGAAGGACTCCATATCGTTTTGCTATTTCTGAAATTGCCTTCATATCTGCTGGAAATCCAAATTCATGGACAACGATAAGAGCTTTAAACTGATTCTGTATATTGGACTTTAGATGCTGTTCAATGGATTCAGGCGTGACGACATATGAAAGTGGGTCCACATCGCATAACTCTATGTTGGCACCACATCTTTCCACGGCATTAGCTGTCGCAGGATAGGTAAAGGCAGGAACTAAGACCCGATCGCCAACGCCTATTTCAAGGGATATCAGCGCAAGATGAAGCGCCGCTGTGCAGGAGGAAACTGCTATGGCATGAGGGATCTGGGTAAACTCAGAAAGAAGGTTTTCAAACTCCTCCACTGCCTTTCCTTGAACTAGCTCCCCACTTTTTAGAACGTTTAGGACTCTTTCTAGGTCTTCGTCATGAAGATCTGGCGAGGCAAGGCGAATCAAAGACTGTGTTCCTTGTACCATTTTGCAGTTCTCTTGATGCCTTCCTCTAAATCAACAGTCGCTTTAAAGCCGAGCAGATCAAGCGCCTTTTGCGTTTCTGGAATCCTCAATTCAATATCAGCAGAAAGTGCTTGTTTGAAAACAATCTCAGATTTAGAGTCTAAAACCCTACATATCGTTTCAGCCAATCCAAAAATTGTTGTGATCGCACGAGCATTGCCAATGTTGAATGATTCGCCAATGGCATTTTTATTCTCAAGAGCATGCATTAATCCAGCAACCATATCATCAATGTAGCACCAAGCACGAATCTGAGTCCCGTC
>CAIQHU010000173.1 GCA_903871735.1 uncultured beta proteobacterium
CTCGATAATGAAGAATTACAGTACTGTACCCACCGGGTAAAAATCGATGCAAATCCATCCTATTCATCGATCAACCTAGCCCAAGCAGTAATGATTGCCGCCTATGAAATGCGACGAAATCTGCCAGATATAACACCATCTGAAACGCTCAAGCCCCTCGCTAAACGGGCCAAATTAGAGGCTATCGAATCGGCGATGACACATTTACAAGAAGGCCTCATTGCTATCGAGTTTTTAGATCCCAAGCATCCTAAAAAACTGTTAGAAAGACTGCGCGCTCTTTTTGACAGGGCTGGCCTGCAAGAGGAAGAAGTTGATCTTCTGCGAGGAATTGCTAAACAAATGCTACGAAAACCTTCTCGTGAATGAATCGATTTAAACTAGTGCTATGTTTAAAACCCTTTTTGAAACTGTCGACTCAATCATTGCGCGCGATCCTGCCGCACGCTATCGTCTAGAAGTCCTCACGTGCTACCCTGGACTACACGCTATTGGTATGCACCGCATCAATCATCGCCTCTGGAAAATCGGTCTCAAGTGGCCCGCACGTTTTCTGGCTCACCTTTGTCGGGTCATCACTGGAATTGAAATTCACCCAGGCGCAGTCATTGGTAAAAGAGTTTTTATCGACCACGGGCAAGGGGTTGTGATTGGAGAAACTACCGAAATCGGCGATGATTGCACCATCTATCAAGGCGTCACATTAGGTGGAACATCTCTTTACAAAGGTGCCAAAAGACACCCTACTCTGGGAAAGTCCGTGGTCGTGAGTGCGGGCGCAAAAATTTTAGGAGGCTTTTCAGTAGGCGATGGCGCTCGGATTGGATCAAATGCTGTAGTACTCAAAGAAGTCCCTCAAAGGGCCACTGCTGTTGGTATTCCCGCTCGCATCATTCGGGCTGATCTCCCGCAAGCAAGCAATCCCATCAGCCAACAACAGTTTACCGCCTATGGCATTACCCCGGATGCAGATGATCCCATGTCGCTAGCCATGAAAAGCTTGATTGATCTCACCTTGCAACTTGAAATTAAAATACAACAACTTGAACAAGCTACGAATAAAAATGTTTCGACCGACCAAGACGCTCTCATGAATAAAGAAATTGATCGTCTACGGAACTGGCTAAAGGATTAATAGTTCATGGTTCTCATCGATGATATCGCCGGCCACTCGCCAGCCATGCAGCAGTTTTTACGAATTAAGTCACAAAATCCCCATGCTCTATTATTTTTCCGAATGGGTGATTTCTATGAACTGTTTTTTGATGATGCAGTCGTCGCTGCAAAAATCCTAGATATCACCCTAACTCAGCGTGGCAATTCCAATGGGGCACCTATTAAGATGGCCGGAGTGCCATACCACTCAGCAGAGCAGTATCTCAACAAACTGATTCAGGCTGGACAAAGTGTTGCTGTGTGCGAGCAGATTGGTGATCCAGCAACGAGTAAGGGGCCCGTTGAGCGACAAGTCGTGCGCATCCTCACACCCGGTACATTAATCGATAAAGGTCTTTTAGAGGAGCGTCAAAATGCGACCCTACTGGCCTGCTTTGTTGACCAGGCAACAGTCGGCATTGCTTGGCTCACTCTAGCAAGTGGTGACTTACGGATGGCGCAATTTCCATTAAATGATTTAAGTCAGCACCTTGCCCGTATTTCGCCTGCAGAATGGCTATGCTTGCCAGAGCAGTGGGATCAACTCGCTTTGCTCGTCCAGGATATGACGGGCCTGACTACCCCAAACACGCAACAACTTCCCACCTGGATTTGGCAAGCGTTGGAGGGGAAAAATCGCTTACAACAAGTTTTAAAGATACAAGATCTCAGTATTATTGGTATTGAGTCACCATCTGAATACGGCCCAGCACTTTGCGCCGTTGGGGCAGTTTTAGCATTTGCTGCACATACCCAAGGGCTCGATTGGACAGGGGTTTTACCCCATATCCAAACTTGCCATCTTGAAAATAATCAATCTTTTGTTGGCATGGACGCAGCTACTCGGCGTAATTTAGAATTAAGCCAAACTCTGCGAGGAGAGTCCGAGCCAACGCTATTGTCATTATTAGATGACTGCCAAAATCCGATGGGGAGTCGCCTATTACGTCATTGGGTACACCACCCACTGCGCTCCCAAAAAATTGTGCAAGAACGACACCAAGCCATTACTGCCCTAACCGCGCATCCCTTTGGACTTAGTGAACTGCAAACAATCTGGCGAGAGATTTCTGATATTGAACGGATCGCTACTCGTATCGCCCTAAAAAGTGTTCGTCCAAAAGATTTAGCGAGTCTGCGCGACACCCTCAATATCCTGCCCCAGGCTCAGCGCATTCTTCACAAGCTTGGTGAGTCATCACCCCTTCTGTCCAATGTATATATCCAACTGGAAATTCCTACAGAATTATTACAACTCCTAACCCAAGCCATCATGCCCGAACCGGCGGCTATTCTGCGCGAGGGTGGCGTGATTGCCAATCAATATCACCCGCAATTAGATGAGCTGCGCGCCTTGAGTGCGGATACCGGCCAATTTTTACTGGATCTAGAAAGCAGGGAGCGTCTTCGAACCGGTATCTCTACATTACGGGTCGAATTTAATAAAGTACATGGTTTTTTTATTGAGGTAACCCACGGACAAACCGATAAAGTTCCTCTAGATTATCAGCGTCGACAAACACTGAAAAATGCAGAACGATACATCACCCCAGAACTGAAGGCCTTCGAGGACCAAGCTCTATCTGCAAAAGAGAGAAGCTTTGCACTTGAAAAACAACTCTTTGAGGAACTGGTAGAACAAATCCAAAAAGATGTCCCCGTAATACAAAGTATCGGCCAAGCACTTGCTCAACTTGATGTCCTTGGGTCTCTTGCTAGTAAGGCAAAAACCTTGAACTGGACCTGCCC
>CAIQHU010000174.1 GCA_903871735.1 uncultured beta proteobacterium
AGAAATGAGACGTCGCGCTAAGTTCATGTATAACTCCACCATCTCATGGGATGGTTTTTGAACTTGGGTGTCATCAAAAATAAATACCAAATCTAAATCAGAACCATAACCAAGCTCTTTACCACCCAACTTCCCATAAGCTATAACACCAAAACCCGATTGCGTAAAGTCTATCTCTAAATGCTTAGACTGCATCATCGATTGCCAAATACGGGTAAGGGTTTCTTGAATAAGAATGTCTGCCATACACGATAAACGATCACTAATTAACTCCACCGCCAAGCGCCCTTGAGCGCCGATCCCCAAATCTGCCAATAAAGTTCTGAAAATTTCGGCGTGATGCATATCCCGTAGCAAATTCCAAATCAACTCTTGGCCGCCATCTTCTTGAGATACTTCATCAAGTTTTAAGCGTAAATGCTTCGCCCATTCCGACCAATATTGATTAGGATCTTGCTCTGGCGTGAACTCTGTTTGATTTTGGATCAATTCATCCAGTAAGTGTGGATGGGCAATGACATAATCAGCTCCCCAAGCCGAGGACTCTAGAAGATGTATAACCCGATCCAAAGCCTTAGGGTATTCTTTTAATAAAGATATATATGAGCTTCTGCGGAAAATACTTTCTAAAAAATTGATCACTTTAAGTAAAGTTTTTTCCGCAACCGGCGGTTGCCGATCTAAGATATATATAAGAATGCATTCAATATTTTCCTTCGTTACCTCTGTTGCCAAAACATAACGCTTGGTCTGCTGCATCGCCTCCAAGCGCTTGGAAAATTCGGGATACATTGATAAATGGCCTAGCTCTGCCTTCAAGCTCGATCCGTGGCTTTGCCCATCCAAAACAAAAGCCTGTGCAAAGGCGTTCGCCACAAATTCCTGATGCGCCAATAAATGGTGGTGAAATTCGCTGGCATGTTCAAATCCCATACTATTTGAAACCCTTAAGATCGCTGCAGGATCAGTTGGTAGATAGTGAATTTGAGCGTCACTTCGCCACTGCAAGCGATGCTCTAATTTTCTAAAAAAATAATAGGCTTCTTGGAGAGATAACACGCTGGCATCATCCATCAATTTCAATGTAACTAAATTGTTTAAGACTTCTACGGTAGACCTGGATCGTAAAATAGGCTCCTGCCCACCGCGAATTAACTGAAACATTTGCGCTAAAAATTCAATCTCCCGAATTCCACCCTTGCCTAATTTGACATCCGCCGATCGATCGGGAAACTGGTGTGACCTTAAATTAGCCTCATGTCTTATCTGACTATGTAATTTTCGAATCGAATCAATAATTCCGTAATCTAAATAACGACGATAGACAAAAGATCGGACCAAACTATTTAAACTTGGTGGGAAGCTATTTTGCAGATGAATCCCTAAGGGATAAACTAAACGGGCTTTAATCCAGGCATAACGCTCCCATTCTCGCCCCTGTACTAAAAAATACTCCTCCAACATGTCTAGACTACACACCAAAGGCCCGGAGTCTCCATTCGGCCGTAAACGCATATCCACCCGAAAAACAAAGCCTTGGGCAGTAATTTCACTTAAATATTTAATGATTCGCTTCCCTAAGCGACTAAACCACTCATGATGCGACAGAGATTTTTCGCCACCAATAGTCTGGCCGTCAGCATCATACATAAAAATCAAATCGATATCGGAACTCACATTTAACTCGCAAGCTCCTAACTTACCCATACCGATGATCCAAATATTCATCTCACTACCATCCGGATAATGCGGCAAGCCATAATCATTTTGCATCTGCTTTTTGGCATAATCACTAGCGTAAGCTAATGCAATCTCAGCCATATCCGACATGGCTTGCATCACCTCGTTAAGACTGGCCTGGTCGGTCAAATCGCGCACACCCAGATACATCATCGTTTTTTGACGAGCAATCCGTAAAGCCGAACAAAACTGTTGCTCAGCCATTTGACTAGTCGGCAAAGTACCGAAATTCTCCTGAAAAACAGCTTCTAAAACTTTCCGGTCGATCGGCTGAGCGATTCTATGAAGAAGCCAATTTTCCCATTCTGGATTAGCTATTAGCCAACGACTCAGAAATTCTGAATACTGCTTCGCTTGATCGATATTACTTATCATTACTCTATTGTGACAACTTTTATGCTTATCTTCAAAAACTTTCTGTCTTTCATCTGATTAATGGATAATAGTTACATAATTTGAACAATAAAAGCTCAAAAAAAATCTCACGTGAACACACCTACTCATGACAATACTTTAGTCCCTAAATGGGCCGTTTTGTTGCGTCGAATTGGTTATTTCATCTGTGGCTCGGTCCTTCTTTATTTGGTTCTAACACAAGTAGTATTTCGATACCTCATCTGGCCTCAGTTAGCGTCTCAGCAAGCCACAATTGCTCAGTATATGGGAAATAAATTGGGGGTTGATATCGAACTAGAACAAATCCAAACTGGCTGGAAAAATTGGCGGCCAAGCTTAGAAATAAGACAACTTCGATTCAAAAAAAGCCAGTCAGCGCAATTTACCGTAGAACAAGAACTTCTTTTAGTACCTCATCTTTCTGCTATTTTCCGCTGGGATACGCTTTGGTCTGGCGCACCACGATTTTATGAGTTAAGTACCTATGGTATCAAGATTCACGCGCATCGTAACCCCCAGGGTAATTGGAGTATCGCTGGAATACCAATCAATCAATCCTCTGACTCAACCACTTTGCCGTGGTTTATGAGTGAGAATCTCTTGCAAGCGCAAAATATTCAAATACATGTTTTAGATGAGTTCGAATCAACAACTACTCTGGATTTTTTTATTCGTGATTTATTCATCGCTAATGAGGATCTCCACCATCAAATACGCCTAATTGCTGACTCCGGTCAATCCCAAAACGCGATTCAATTAAATGGTCAGTTCACCCATCAATTTACAAGTAACCCAAGTAATTGGCGTAATTGGATTGGGCGGTTTGAGTGGCAACTAGATCAGGTGAGCGTGCGCCGTTTACTCTACCTTGCAAAAAATCCGAATCATCGCGGGGATGGTTTTATTAACGGGACTGGTTCAATCGATATCGGTGAAGGTGGCTTAATTAATGGCCAAGCAACGCTTCTTGCTAAGAATCTGCGAATTGATTGGGATAGAAAAAGTAGCCCCCTTGAACTAAGTCTACTCAATACTGAATTGCTTATCCAATCCCAAGGAAAACAAGAAACAATCACAGCTAAACAATTTGACTGGCAATTTTTTGGACAGGCAAATCTGCCGCTAAACTCATTAAAAGATCTACAAGTAACCCTAGGACTTCAAAAAGATAATCACGAAATAGAACAGATTATTGCAAGTGCACCGCATATCCCCTTAAGTCAAATTTCTAGAATTGCCCAAAGTTTGCCATTGAACTTTGCCTGGCTAAAAACATTTCAAAAATTTGAGCCTAGTGGCGCAATTGATAACCTCCAAGTTCGGTGGGAAAAACAAAAAACACAATTCTCCCAATTTAATCCAATTAGTAAACCACATGCGCATTATGAAGTTAGCGCCAAAGTGTCGAATATCGGTTGGCAAGAAGCCTCTAAAAGTTTTCCTGGAGTTCAGGGAATTACGGGAGATCTTCTGGCTAATGATACGACAGGCTCTTTGGATTTGAATAGTTCGAATGTCAAACTGCAAGCTGGTCAGTTTATTTCTGAAAAAAATCTTACCCTCAATAGCATTTTAGGAAAAATATCTTGGCTGAAGAAAAATGATGTTTGGGAAATTCAAAGTGAAAAATTAACTGCTAACAATGCAAATATCGATTTACAGACGAACTTTCAGCTAACCACTGCGACAAAATCAATACCTCCCAAATTAAATTTAGACTTGCAAATTAAAGAAGCGGATGCAATTAGTTTTGTGTCCTATTTACCAAAAGTTATACCAACAAATACGCTTGACTATCTGAGCAAAAGTATCAACTCCGGAACCCTCAAAAATAGTAAGCTCACTATCCGAGGCGACCCCAATTATTTACCATTTTCAAAAAAGCATCCTGGTACTTTTGAGCTAGATGCTAATCTTTCAAATATTACTTTTACACCAGTACCACTAACGAATAAGGTCAACGGGGAGTGGTTACCCTTTACTCAAGTAAATGCTCTTGTATCGATTCGTAACGACGCACTCAAAGTCACAGTTCCAAACGGCTTATTCAAAAGTATTCTTGCTAAAGACTTTATAGCCACCATGAATTTATCTCAATCGCCATCGGTTTTAAACGTTTCTGGCACCGCGCAAGGCAAACTCAATGATATGGCTAACTATCTTGCAACATCCCCTGTAGCCACTGGCTTTAAAGACGAACTCCAAACTTTTACTTTTGGTGGAGATGCGAGCTTACAAGTTGATATCACTGAATCTTTTGCTTTGAAAACTCCTACGAAAGTTGTTGCTGATCTAAGTCTTGCCAATAATCTAATTACATGGAAAGAAATTCCATCAGGTCTAGTCAATAAAGGTCGACTAGTCATTGATGAGACGAACTTTAGAAATATTGACTTGCAGGGGAATTGGCTGGGCGGTCCTATCAATATTAAAAATAACCTCTCCACTAAAGGAGTCCTCGATATTTTTGGTGAAATCGAATCAAGTCGGCTCATAGAACTACTCCCCAAGGATGGTCTCTTAACTCCAGATTCCCTCCGTAAGAAGTGGCAAGGACCAGTTAATTATCAGGGTAGTATTAATAAAAATGTGAATCGAACCTTCGTTAATTTCAATTTAGATCTCAAACAACTAGGCGTGTATCTACCAGATCCAATTTATAAAAAAAGTGGCAATTCAAGTCTTGGTTTTATCCAAGTAAATATTCCAAGCTCGTCAACCTCCCCCAACCAAACAAACGCTTCAACAGGTATCGATTGGCAAATTAAACTCGGCGATTTAATCCACTCAATTGGCACATATAAAGATCGTCGTGTTGAAAAACATGGCTTAACTATTGGCAACCTGACGCCTGTTTTACCTAGTAAGGGACTTTCGATTCAATTTGATACCCCAAGTATTAATTTAGATGCTTGGGCAGAGTTAATAAAAACCACTCAAAAATCTTCTGAAATCACCGCTGTTGCAACAGATGAGGCAACAGGGAAAATTGAAGGCCAAGTCAAGACATTATTACTTGCGAACCATAAATTTGAAAATATTGGCCTAAAGGCTGAGCGGGTCAATGGGCAATGGCTTGCGAATCTCATATCCCCATCTGTGGAGGGTACTGTTCGTTTTCATGACAAAAACGCGGATTCGCCCACAGGTGCCATAGAAGCAAACTTCATCAAATTACAAATACCTAATCCAGAAATACCCATCGCCAAAGCAGGCGCTCAAGTGACGGCAATTGGTAATAATTCCACCGCCTCGCCCTTGCCAAGTCTCGATTTAAAAATTGATCAGCTCACGGTCGGTAATACAAAACTCGGTGAGTTGAAGTTAAAAGCCCTTGGCAAACCCCAAAATTGGAATATCGAATCGTTCACGATTAAAAACCGTTTTGCAAACTTAAACGGCTCCGGACAATGGCAAAAAACCTCAATTGGTAGTGGTCAAACAAGCTTACAAGTTGAAATAACCACCCCAGATGGAGGTGCTTTACTCAAAGAACTTGGCTATGCTAAGGTCATGTCAAATGGGGAAGGCTCCCTCAAAGGAAATCTCCTTTGGCAAGGGCCACCCCAGGACTTTAATAAAAAAACCCTGAACGGTAATCTCAATTTTGAAATGAAAAAAGGGGAAATCTTACAAGTTGATCCCGGAGTGGCAAAATTATTAGGTATTCTGAGTTTTCAAAGCTTATTTAAATTTGCCACCCTTAATCTCAAAGGAAGCATCGGTGAGTTAGTCACGCCAGGCACTCCCTTTGATCTGATCTCTGCCAAAGGACAACTTAAAAATGGCCTGCTTTTAACGGATGATTTTGAATTATTAAGTACCCTCGCCCGTATCGCTATGCGAGGTCAAATCAACCTGCTTGAGGAGACTCAGGATTTAAGAATAACTCTCTACCCCAGACTGAATATGGCATCTACATCAGTTGCAGCCTATTTTTTGATGACACCAGTCATTGGCTTTAGCGTGTTAGTAGGTCAATATCTTTTTACCAGTGGACTGAACCGAGCTCTGGAAGCAGATTATTTAATCCAAGGTAATTGGACTGATCCAGAAGTAATCCCTCTTGATCAAAAAGGTCAGCCAATTGATCCGGAAATTATTAAATCGATTCGTTCTAAGGCGTTAATCAATTCGCCAGAAAAAAAGTAGCCCCCCAAAGCAAGCCCTTCGCTGACTAATTTCCGTAGCAACAAAAAAGATGCTAAGCTTATTACTATGAAAATTGCTAGTATTCAAATGGTTTCTGGTTGCTCTTTGGAGCAAAATTTGGCAGTAGCTACCAAATTTGTCCAACAAGCAGCTCAAGCTGGAAGCGTCTTAGTCGTTTTGCCTGAATACTTCTGTCTTTTGGGTAAAGCGGATGCAGATAAACTAAAGATCCAAGAAAGTTTTGGTTCTGGACCTATTCAAGATCATTTGTCTAAGCTCGCGCTCCAAAATCACGTTTTTCTCGTAGCCGGGACGGTCCCAATATCCTCAGATAACCCGAATCGGGTTTGGAATACAACTTTGGTTTATTCCCCGCAAGGTCAAGTCATTGCTCGCTACGATAAGATTCATTTGTTCTCATTTTCTGCGGGGGCTGAGAGTTATGATGAATCGGTCACTTTGCAAAAGGGCAGTACCTGTACAACTTGGGATATACAACATGGTAATGACTCTTGGAAATTTGGCTTAAGTATTTGCTATGACATTCGCTTTCCAGAGCAATATCGATCCATGGGTGCAATCGATTGTCACATCATACCAGCCGCTTTTACATACACCACGGGTCAAGATCATTGGGAAATATTACTCAGAGCTCGGTCAATTGAAAACCAATCGTATGTTGTGGCCTCGGCACAAGGAGGTACGCATGAGAATGGTCGAAAAACTTGGGGACATTCGATGGTTATCGATCCCTGGGGGAAAATCATCAGCGAATTAGCTCAGGGTGAAGGTGTGGTCTATAGCGAGCTGCAGAAAAAACAAATTATTGATATCCGTACTAAACTACCAGCTCTTCTTCATCGTTAAGTTTTTTATTTAAGTAATCTATGTCTAATACCCCGTCTGAAGCTATTCTTACCGCCCAAAATTTGTTATTAGAGCCTGGGGGTATAGACACGACAGACTTGCAACGAGCACTCAATACGATGTTTCAGTATCGTTTAGATGATGCTGATTTATATTTCCAACATACGCGACATGAGTCATGGAGTTTGGAAGAAGGCATTGTTAAATCTGGTAACTTTAGTATTGATCAAGGCGTTGGCGTAAGGGCGATTTCTGGTGAAAAAACTGCCTTTGCATATGCCGATGAAATCAATGTCGATACGCTCATGGAGGCTGCTAAATCAACCCGAGTAATTGGTCTGCAAGGCGGGAAAAAAAAGATTATCTTAAATCCTGGGCCCCAAAATCCAAGGCCAATCCTCTACCATACGAAAGATCCGATTCATAGTCTTCCAACTGAGCAGAAAATAGCCTTATTGGAGAAAATTGAACAATTAGCTCGTGCCAAAGATCCGCGGGTTGTTCAAGTCATGGCAAGTCTTACCGGTGAATTTGATGTAGTCTATGTTGCCAAAGCAAATGGTCATATTGCTGCAGACATCCGACCATTAGTACGCGTTTCTATTACAGTCATCGCGGAGCAAGCAGGTCGCCGGGAAATGGGCAGCGCGGGTGGTGGTGGCAGAACAGACTATAGCCTTTTTACTAGTCATCTGCTACAAAGTTGGGTTGATAAAGCCGTTCATTCAGCATTAATTAATTTAGAATCCAAACCTGCCCCAGCCGGCCCAATGACAGTCGTAATGGGGCCGGGATGGCCTGGCGTCCTGCTGCATGAAGCAATTGGACATGGCCTCGAAGGAGACTTTAATCGGAAAGGATCCTCAGCATTTGCAGGTAAGCTCGGACAAAAAGTCGCTTCGAAGGGAGTCACTATTGTAGATGATGGCACTTTAAATGGTCGCAGAGGCTCTCTCAACATGGATGATGAAGGCAATCCAACACAGTGCAACACCTTAATAGAAGACGGAATTCTGACGGGATTTATGCAAGATTCACTCAATGCACGTCTGATGAAAATGCCCTTAACTGGAAACGGTCGAAGAGAGAGTTATGCGTCCTTGCCCTTACCAAGAATGACTAATACATATATGTTAGGTGGCCATTGCGACCCAGCTGAAATCCTAGCCAGCTTAAAAAAAGGTCTTTATGCTCTTAATTTTGGTGGAGGGCAAGTCGATATTACAAGTGGAAAGTTTGTTTTTGCAGCTACAGAAGCCTATTGGGTTGAGAATGGCAAAATTCAATACCCTGTTAAAGGTGCTACGATTATCGGTAACGGTCCTGAATCCCTCAAGCAAATCAGCATGATTGGCAATGACCTCATGCTCGACGAGGGCGTCGGTGTTTGTGGTAAAGAAGGTCAAAGCGTTCCTGTTGGTGTTGGTCAACCGACGCTTCGCCTGGATAGCATGGTGGTCGGGGGGAGTGTTTAACGATAAACAAGGTTGTCGTGCTAACTTGTGTTAAATTATTGAATATGAACTGGAAATTTATTCACTTTTACTTTTCGATCCCCCACTTGGTGGTTAAGGGGTAAGGTTCTAACTATTTCCTCGCAATAACCGCCAAAATAGATGGCGGTTTTTTTTATGCAATTTTTATCATTTATCAAGGACAAAGATGACCGATAAAACCCCCAATAACCAAGAAAATTGGTACGCAAGTATTGATAAAACGTCTGCCACAGATGATAGGCGGATTCAAAGTATCAACATACTCCCACCGCCTGAACATCTCATTCGGTTTTTTCCAATTGCAAACACTCCTATGGAAAAACTTATCAGCCAGACTCGTAAAAGAATTCGCGCCATCCTTCAAGGTAGTGATGATCGACTCCTCGTGATTATGGGACCCTGCTCAATTCATGATCCGAGTGCGGCAATCGCATATGCGAAGTTACTTTTAGAGCAGCGTGAGCATCATAAAAAAGATCTTGAGATCGTCATGCGTGTTTATTTTGAAAAACCTAGGACTACTGTTGGCTGGAAAGGATTAATCAACGATCCCTACTTAGATGAGAGTTGTAAGATTGATGAGGGTCTTCGCATTGCTCGGCAACTCCTGATGGAAATTAACCGTTTAGGAATGCCTGCTGGCAGTGAATTTCTCGATGTAATCTCCCCACAATATATCGGGGATTTAATATCTTGGGGAGCCATAGGTGCAAGAACGACAGAAAGTCAAATTCATCGCGAATTGGCCTCAGGATTATCCGCACCAATTGGCTTTAAAAATGGGACCGATGGCAATATCAAAATTGCCACAGATGCAATTCAAGCGGCAGCACGCGGACACCATTTTTTATCAGTCCATAAAAATGGGCAAGTTGCCATTGTAGAAACAAGCGGTAATAAAGATTGTCATGTCATTTTGCGCGGTGGTAAAACACCAAACTATGATGCAAAAAGTGTTGCTCAGGCCTGTCATGATCTACAAACTGCCAAGCTACATCCGTCTATCATGATTGACTTGTCACATGCAAATTCAAGTAAGCAACATGAACTTCAAATCGAAGTGGCCAAAGATGTGGCAGCCCAACTGGCAAATCACTCTCAATCTATCTTTGGTGTCATGATCGAAAGTCACCTAGAGGGTGGGGCTCAGAAATTCACACCGGGTAAAGATGATCCGAAGAAATTACTCTTTGGTCAGAGTATTACGGATGCATGTATTGGCTGGTCTGACTCGTTAAAGACTTTAGACATTCTAGCAACTGGCGTCAGAAAACGACGATCCTAGAACTGCGGCATGAGGGCTGTACACATTGCAGCCCATTGATTCATCGTGTGAGTCGGATGAATCAATGGCAACAATTGAACGAAGTTGTCGTTCAATTCATGTTTGGTTTTGTTTAGTTCAAATTAGATTCGTATTTAGTTGGCCGGTGATTTGACATGATTCCACAATATGTCACTTCCGCCAGCCTGCAAATTTAAATACCTTGCTAAAACAAAAAACAAATCCGATAGTCGATTAACATATTGCCTAGGGGCATCATTGATTGCCTCCAAAATACCTAAACTAACGATCGACCGCTCCGCCCTTCGACAAATAGTCCGACAAATATGCATCTGAGCAGCAGCGCGAGTCCCACCCGGAAGAATAAATTCAGCAAGTTTAGGCAGTTGCTCGTTATACTTTTGTAACATTTCGTCTAATCGAAGAACTTGCTCTTCTTTTAAAAGGGTGTAATTGGGAATACATAATTCCCCTCCCAAATCAAACAAATCATGTTGTATTTGACTTAATAATTGCCTTAATTCATGCTCAACATGGGCTGGAAACTCCTCGGTCAACAAGACTCCAATCTGCGAATTCAGCTCATCAACATCTCCCATGGCAGAGATTCTGGCATGATCTTTAATGACCCGTGAGCCATCCCCTAGGCCAGTTGTTCCAGCATCTCCAGTACGCGTAGCAATTTGTGTTAAACGATTTCCCATAAAATGTATTATAAAGGGATAATAAATGATGAACATGATTACTCCACCCCCCCTACTCGCGCTGCAACAGCGACTTGTCGACCGTCTTTTAGCCGTCTTACCAGAAGATGCAATTCTGTGGGATCCGGAAGATACCATTCCTTATGAGTGTGATGGTTTAGCCGCATTTAAACAAATGCCCCTAGCTGTTGCCCTGCCCCAAACCGAAGACCAGGTTGTGGGTATTCTCAAAGTCTGCTATGAACTTCAAATACCTGTAGTACCTCGGGGGGCTGGTACTGGACTGTCAGGTGGTGCAATGCCACTAGAAAATAGCCTAGTTCTTTCCTTGGCAAAACTAAAAAAGATCGTTCATATTGATCCCATAGCTCGGATTGCAACCGTGCAGCCGGGGGTTCGTAATTTGGCTATTTCTGAAGCGGTGGCGCACCTTGGCCTTTACTATGCTCCAGACCCGTCATCCCAAATTGCCTGCTCTATTGGCGGCAATGTTAGCGAAAACTCGGGTGGCGTTCATTGTTTAAAATATGGTCTTACCCTACACAATGTTTTGCGTGTTCGGGCGGTTCTGATTACTGGAGAGGTGGTTGAATTTGGTAGCCTTGCCCCTGACTGTCCTAGCCTAGATCTCTTATCCGTCTTTATTGGTAGCGAGGGCATGCTCGCCCTGATTACAGAAGTGACCGTGCGGCTGATTCCAAAACCACAAATCGCCAAAGTCATTATGGCTAGTTTTGATGATATAGAGAAAGGCGGTAATGCAGTCGCGGCTGTGATCGCTGCTGGCATTATTCCAGCTGGCCTTGAAATGATGGATCAACCAGCGACAAAAGCCGTCGAAGAATTTGTGCATGCTGGATACGACCTGGATGCAGTAACTATTTTATTGTGCGAGTCCGATGGAACCATTGAAGAAGTGGATGAAGAAATTGAAAAAATGAGCCGGGTATTAACAGCTAGTGGCGCAACCCGACTACAAATCTCAGCCAATGAAGCCGAGCGTCTACGTTTTTGGAGTGGTCGTAAAAATGCCTTTCCGGCTGCTGGTAGGTTGTCTGCCGACTATTATTGTATGGACGGTACAATACCCCGGCGACAAATTGCCGAACTACTCAAACGTATTAAAGCGATGGAAATAAAGTATCAACTCGGCTGTATGAATGTTTTTCATGCTGGTGATGGCAATATGCACCCCCTTATTTTATTTAATGGGGCCAATCATGCCGAATGGCTAAGGGCCGAAGAGTTCGGCTCAGATATCCTTGAAACTTGTGTTGAACTCGGTGGAACAATTACTGGTGAACATGGAGTGGGTATGGAAGAAATTAATTCTATGTGCGTACAATTTAGCGATCTGGAGCGGGCTATTTTTTTTGGTGTTAAAGAATCATTCGATCCACCAAAATTACTAAATCCCAATAAATTAATCCCGACACTCAACCGCTGCGCTGAATATGGCAGAATGCGCATCAATCGGGGAATCCTGCCTCATCCAGAGCTAGAGCGTTTTTAATGTCAACCGCAAGTCAAACCGCACTAGCTGATTTTAAAGAGCAAATCCTGCAGGCAAAGCAACAGCAAACGATCCTCCGGATTGCTGGCGGTCAAACCAAAAATTGGTATGGGAATGCCTTGCAAGGCTCCCCTTTATTAACAAAATCCTACCAGGGTATTTTAGATTACGAGCCAGAAGAATTAGTCATTACCGTTTGTGCTGGCACCCCTCTAGAAGAGGTGGAATTAGCCCTGAATCATCATCACCAAATGCTTGCTTTTGAGCCCCCACATTTTGGCTCTCTCACAACGATTGGCGGTATGATTGCTGCCGGTATTGCGGGTCCAGGTAGAGGTCACTATGGTGGCATACGAGACTTTGTCTTAGGTTGCAAAATTATGGATGGTCGAGGAGACATTCTTTCCTTTGGTGGTAAAGTCATGAAAAATGTTGCCGGATATGATGTCTCTAGGCTTCTTCCAAGTTCTCTTGGGACCCTTGCACTCTTACTAGAAGTGTCCCTCAAAGTCCTTCCTAAACCGGTCGCAAGCGCAACCATCCAAGTTCCAATTAACCAAGCAAAAGCCATTACGCTAATGAATACCTGGGCTAGTCAACCACTGCCCTTGTCTGCTAGTACTTGGCAAGGTAACGAAACAACTGGTACTTTGACAATTCGCTTATCAGGTGCGCAAGCAGCTGTTCGCTCTGCACAAGCAAAACTACTAATTACCCCAGATGCAAAGATGCTCGACCCTGAAATGGCGAATCAGTTTTGGCTAATGATGCGTGAACAAACGCAAGATTTTTTTATCAATCATGAGCAAACAGATCTTTGGCGATTTGCTGTCAATCCACTATCCCCTCCTTTACCACTCCCGGGCAATCAATGTATAGAATGGCTGGGGGGGCAACGCTGGTTTTTAGGTCAACTGGAGGTCGAGCAAGCCAAGCAAATAGGGCTCGCTCATGGTGGACATGCCACTCTATTTAAGAGTTTAAATAAGCCCGATAGAGGTGTTTTTACCCAACTGCAAGATCAAGCTCTAACGGCTCCTCTTGCGCCAATTGTGCAACGACTAAGAAGTACTTTTGACCCAGATAGCATCTTTCAAACAGGCAGAATGCCCTAATAATTATGCAAACCAACTTATCACCAGAACTAGCCGCTCAGCCTGTTGGGCTGCTTGCTCAACAACTACTTTCTAATTGCGTTCATTGTGGATTTTGCAATGCTACATGTCCAACCTATCAACTGTTAGGGGATGAGTTAGATGGTCCGCGAGGCCGAATTTATTTGATTAAACAAATGGCAGAGGGCCAACAAGCTACCGCTAAAACACGCGATCACTTGGACCGTTGCCTGACCTGTAAAAATTGTGAAACTACTTGCCCAAGTGGAGTGCAATATGGCCGCCTCCTAGAAATTGGTCGACAGTGGGTACAAATCCAAAATCCTGCAAGACCCCTTGCGCAAAGAGTGCTTCGCTGGGCTTTAAAAGAGGGCCTTACAAGATCCTATATCTTTAATCCTGCAATACAAATTGGCAGAATCTTGAGACCCTTTTTACCAACAGTACTTCAAAAAAAAATTCCTCTGAGTAATTCATCCTCATCAAAAAAAATTCCTAACTCATCGTCGTTTCAAGAAACCATGCTTTTTTTGGAGGGTTGTGTGCAGCCTGGTATGCTGCCAAATATTAACCATGCTACTCAACGCGTTTTTGCAAAACTACATATTCAATTAATTGCTCCGCCTTCTGCAGGTTGTTGCGGAGCAATCCGTTTACACCTGAGCGATGAACCTGGCGCTCTACAAGATATGCGGCGAAACATTGATGCTTGGTGGCCACTGATCCAACAAGAACAAATCCAAACGATTGTGATGAATGCTGCAGGCTGCGGGGTGACGGTTAAAGATTATGGGCATTTATTACACAATGATTTAGCCTATGCCAAGAAAGCGCACATAATTAGTGCCATGACGAAAGATATCAGCGAAATACTCCCCAAATACGCCGAGCAATTAACCGCACAAATTACACCAAATAAGTCTGCAAGTGTGATTTATCATCCTCCCTGCACGCTGCAACATGGCCAGAAAATTCGAGGCAATGTCGAAGAACTTCTCGGTAAGATTGGTATTCAAGTCAACTTGTGCGCAGACAGCCACTTGTGTTGTGGGTCAGCAGGAACATATTCTATTCTTCAGGCTAACCTATCAAATCAACTGCGAGATCAGAAAGTGTCTCAGTTAGTTCAGGCAGGTTCTACCTATCAAGCAACCGAAATCGTTTCTGGTAATGTTGGCTGTATTAGCCATCTCCAAAATGATTCTCTCCCAGTGCGTCACTGGATCGAAATAATTGATGATCTTCTACTAGCGTGATTTTTTGATGAATAGTATTTCTACCCAACTCCAACTAGTCCAAGATCGTATTGCACAAGCCAGCCAAGTTTCCCAAAGAACTCCCAACTCTGTGGAGTTAATAGCGGTCTCAAAAACCCAACCAGCAACGTATGTCAAACTTGCTTTTGATGCAGGTCAGCGACACTTTGGTGAAAATTATGTACAAGAAGCTATTGAAAAAATTATTGCGCTTCAAGATATCAAATCACACATTCAGTGGCACTTTATAGGCCCCCTACAGAGTAATAAAACCCTTGCTGTTGCAGAAAGTTTCGACTGGGTCCAAAGTGTTGATCGACTCAAAATTGCCCAACGTCTTTCGCAACAGCGCCCTAGTAATTTGCCAGACTTACAAGTACTGGTGCAAGTGAATATGAGTGGCGAAAATAGTAAAAGTGGTACTCATCCTTCTGAGACAGAAGCACTATGTAAGGCTATTACGAAACTACCCCATGTCAAACTGCGTGGACTTATGTCGATTCCAGAGGCTGGAAACGTAGCGACAGCTCATCAAAAACTCCGTGAGCTATTCAACGCGATTCAAAGTCTTCTCCCACAAGATGATGCGCTGCATTTTGACACGATTTCCATGGGCATGTCCGAAGATTTAGAGCAAGCTATTGCAGCAGGAAGCACAATGGTGCGTGTTGGCACTGCCATCTTTGGTTCAAGAACTGCTAAGGAAGTAAAATTAGAATAATGCAAACTTCCAACCCACATGTTCCACAAAATCTTCGTATTGCCTTTATTGGTGGCGGAAATATGGCTAATGCAATGATTGGGGGTCTTTTAAATAAAAATGTCCAAGCATCAAATATGCTGGCAATCGATCCCCTGCAATTAGCACGCGATAACTTAATCAAATCTTTCGAAATCAATGTGGCGAGCGATATTAGCCAAGGCAAGGATTTTTTTAGTAAGAACTGCCTCATCATTTTGGCAGTTAAACCCCAGCAATTGCAAGAGGCATTGGCGCAATTACGGCAGACTCTCGAGTCGCAAAAAACTTTGCAGTGCACGCATTTGTTTTTAAGTATTGTGGCAGGCGTCCAACTCGCAGATATTTCAATCCACCTCAATCACTCCCAACTTGTCCGTGCCATGCCAAATACGCCAGCCCTTATCGGCAAAGGTGTGACTGGGCTATACGCATCTTCAGAGATTTCCCAAAATGATCAAGCACTAATTACCTGGGTATGTGATTCAATTGGGCAGTCTATTTGGGTTTCCCAAGAGCATCTGCTCGATAGTGTGACAGCCCTTTCAGGTAGCGGGCCTGCGTACGTTTTTTCTTTCATAGAACACTTACAACTTGCCGGGCAAAAACTTGGTTTAAATTCTGATCAAGCGAATCAACTTGCCATCCAAACTGTTATTGGTGCAGGACTCCTAGCGAGTGCATCACCCGAAACCCCAGCAACGCTTCGGGAAAAAGTTACCTCTAAAGGTGGCACAACTTTTGCCGCCCTAGAGGTCCTAAAGGAAAAGCATTGGGGTGAGATTTTGCAAGAGGCAGTGCGCGCTGCCCATGCTAGAAGCGTTGCTATGGGTCAAGAGTTTAGTGAAAAATAAACTGGCGTTTTCTCCAGAGCATGAATATCCAACAAATCTCGTAAAACCGGTGGTAACTCACCAATAAGCGCAAAAAATACCCATAAACATACAAGCGCCTAAGTAATTATTATGGTTAAACGCCTGAAAACATTGCTCAGGATTTCTAGTTCTGACTAATAAAAAATGATAGACAGCGCAACCCGATGCACACAACCAACCCACCCAAAACCAATGATTGAGTTGTGCAGCAACCGCTAGGTAACCTAGTAAACTTAAAAATGCAACGTAGCATAAAGAAATAATCAACACGTCATATGAGCCAAAGGTGATGGCAGAAGTTCGAATCCCAATCCGTAAATCATCTTCTCGATCAACCATCGCATAAGCCGTGTCATATGCAATTGCCCAAAAGATATTTGCACTTAACAAAATATAAGCCTGTAGCGGAACTTGTCCAAGTTCTGCAGCATATGCCATGGGTATCCCAAAACCAAATGCAACTCCTAAAATCGCCTGTGGAATAGAAAAAAATCGTTTGGTAAATGGATAAAATACCGCGATGGCTAATGCCATAAAAGATAAAAATATAGTCAACTGATTGAGAAATAATACGCACGCAAATGCCATCATAGCCAATACTGCAGCAATAGCTAAGGCCTCTTTTGGCTCAATCTCACCCGCTGTTAATGGCCGATACTGCGTTCTTTTTACATGCCGATCAAAATTCCGATCGGCATAATCATTCACAGCACAACCGGCACTGCGCATCAAAAGAGTGCCAATACAAAAAATCAATACATGTGACCAGTCAGGTCGACCATCGCTCGCAAACCATAAGGCCCAAAGAGTTGGCCACAGCAGCAGTAAAGTTCCAATCGGTTTGTGTAACCGAATCAAATAGACATATTGTCGCAAGTGCTCTTTACGTAGAATCAATTTTATTTGTCCGCCATACTTGCCCACTTTACTGCTGGGATATCACAACTTCGAATGACTCGACCTAAAGCCTCTACAGCCTGTACCCGACTAATTCCTTTTCGATAAACTAATACGATACTTCTACAAGGCTCAGGTTCGGTAAATGGAATATAGCGCACTAACCCATCCTGAACACTCAAATCAGTAACCGCCGTTCTAGGTAAGACAGAAATTCCAATACCACCAGCAACCATCTGCCGAATGGTTTCTAAGGACGATCCTTCAAAATTTTGAGGCCCATCTTCAAAATGTACTTTCGAACGATTTAATTCAGGACAAACTTCTAAAACATGATCCCGAAAACAATGTCCTGCGCCAAGCAGTAACATGTTTTGAGTACTTAATTCATGCGGCTGTATTGCCTGACGATCTGCCCACTCGTGATTCTTTGGTACTGTTACTAGATAGGGCTCTTCATATAATGGAATTGATTCAAGTCCCTGCGGATTAAAAGGTGTTGCTAAAACAGCGCAATCTAAATCTCCATGCTTGAGCATCTCTAATAAAACCGTTGTAAAGGTCTCATGTAAAAATAAAGGCATCTCAGGTAAAGACTCCCGAGCACGACGAATCACCCTAGGCAGAAGATAGGGTGCAATGGTATAAATCGTTCCTAATCGTAAAGGTCCGCGCATGGGATCGATACCAATTTTAGCCATCTCCGTAAATCGCTTCACTTCTTGGATAACGCGTTGTGCCTGCTCGATTAATAAATTTCCGGTAGGCGTTAAGCTAACATCTGCAGTATGGCGCTGAAAAATTTGAACGCCTAACTCATCCTCCAACTTTTTGACTGCAACAGATAAGGTTGGTTGAGATACGTGGCAGGCAATAGCAGCTCTTCCAAAGTGCTTTTCTTTGGCTAAAGCAATAATGTATTTTAATTCGGTGAGCGTCATAATCTGATTATCAAGCTTTTAATAACTCCGTTCTTGATCCTAGCCATCTCACTAAATGCTTCCTGGCTAACTGCGGTTCATTTTGTAATAAATCATGAGCCAGATCTTTGACTGCTGCAATTAACCAAGCATCGCGTTGTAAGTCAACGAACCGTAACATCGTATCCCCCGATTGTCTTGCACCTAATAACTCTCCTGGCCCTCGCAAGGCTAAATCTTTTTCTGCAATCTCAAACCCGTCACTAGAATTACGTAGAGTTTGAAGCCTCTCCTTAGCAGCAGTCGATAAGGCATCACTGTAAAGTAAAATACAAACGGATTGCTCAGCTCCCCGACCGACCCGTCCTCGTAATTGATGAATCTGAGCATATCCAAATCGCTGCGCATGTTCTATGACCATTAAAGTTGCATTGGGGACATCCACGCCAACTTCAATGACAGTTGTACTAACGAGTAACTGAATTTGGCCATCTTTAAAGCGCGCCATAATGCTAGACTTTTCTTCAGCTTTTAATTTTCCATGAATCAATCCGACAGAATATTCCGCAAGAGTGTTCGATAAGGTCTCGAAAGTTTCCAGTGCTGTCTTTAACTGCAGCACTTCAGACTCTTCTATTAAAGGACAAACCCAATAACACTGTCGCCCCTTAGCTAATTCCTGCTGAACACCAACAACCACTTCAGACCTTCTATTTTCCTTAATTAATTTAGTCACAACAGGTTTTCGTCCTGGCGGTAATTCATCGATCACCGATACTTCTAAGTCTGCGTAATACGTCATCGCCAAGGTCCTTGGAATGGGTGTGGCTGACATCATTAATTGATGTGCATAAACCGGCTCTGTACCCTTTTTGGCGTGGAGTTGTAATCGTTGACGGACTCCAAAGCGATGTTGCTCATCAATGATTGCTAAGCCTAGATTAGCAAAGGTAATGCCTTCTTGAATCAAGGCATGTGTGCCGATCGCTAATTGAGCCTCGCCACGCATAATTTGTTCTTGGGCTAATCTTTTCTCTTTTACTTTTAGGCTTCCCGTAAGCCAGACAATTGAAATTCCTAAGCTAGTGAACCATGGTAAAAACTTTTGATAATGCTGCTCTGCCAAAATTTCTGTCGGTGCCATTAAGGCAACTTGATAACCATTTTCAATCGCGTAGCAAGCTGCTAAGGCTGCTATCGCAGTCTTACCACTACCAACATCGCCTTGTAATAAACGATTCATCGGATAAGCCTGCTCTAAATCTGCAGTAATCTCACCCCACACCCTATGCTGTGCCTGAGTGAGTTGAAAGGGTAAGATTTGCAAAAAGGCATCCTTACGGGAGTTTATCTGCCTACAAAAAGCTGGTGCTTGCCTTTTCTTCCTCTCCATATGCGCCTGCTGTAATGAAATTTGCTGAGCTAATAATTCTTCGAACTGAACCCGTCGCCACGCTGGATGCGTCCTTTCTAATAGACTAGCTGAGTTTGTATGAGAGTCCGGATGGTGCAAAAGACGAATCGCTTCCTCTAAACTAGGTAACTCGCTAAAAAATGGATATTTAATCTGACAAATAACTCCGGGCGTAAATATTTCCTCTAAAAATTTCTTTAATTCGGGCTCCTTTAAACCTTTTTCGATGGCTTTTCTAAGAGTTGCCTGCCCCAATCCTGCAATCGTGGAATAAATTGGCGTTAATTCTTTTGATAAAGGTGCATCCGGTAAACAAACTTTTACAGTAGGATGGACCATCTCTGGTCCAAAATACCCCTGCCGTAAATCACCACGAACCCGTAAGTGCATACCTACTGCCATTTGTTTTTGTTGACTAGGGTAGAAATTTAAAAAGCGTAAGGTCAACTCATCCGTCTCGTCAGCGATTAGAACGACTAATTGTCTTCTTGGTCGAAACTGTACTTCACAACGAATCACGTGTCCTTGAGTCTGTACTGCTGTGGTTGCTAAAGCTACAATTGCTTGGGCAATATTTACTATCTTTGTTTCATCTTCATAACGAATTGGCAAATGTAATGCTAAAGCAGCAGGTGTATCTAGGCCCAGGCGCGATAATGGGGTCTGTACTGCTTTAATTTGCGCTGTTGAAGAGGGCTTTACCATGTGTTAGAGAGGTTTAAAATAGGGTTATTTACGTTTAAAAATGCAACTTACTGATTTCGATTACCAACTCCCCAAAGATCTGATCGCTCAACACCCGCTAGAGCAGCGAAGTGCCAGCCGCCTATTAGATGTAATGGTGCAAGTTCCAAGTCAAAAAGTTTTTTGTAAAGATCTTATTTTCACCGATATTGTCCAATTATTACAAAAGGGGGATTTATTAATCTTTAATGATACAAAAGTCATCCCGGCGCGTGTTTTTGGTACTAAAGACACGGGTGGCAAAGTTGAATTACTGATTGAGCGTGTCCTACCCCAAAATTGTGTTTTAGCTCAAATTAAAGCGTCTAAACCCCCAAAACCTGGATCACTTATTTATGTCGGATCACCCGATCATCAAGTCTGCCTTCAAGTCCTTAGTCGGCATCAAAATGCGAACCAATCCGAATTAGTACACTCGGAAATTTCACCATTCTATGATGTGCAGTTCCCATCTAGCGTACTCGATTTTCTTAATCAATATGGGGTACTTCCACTGCCGCCCTATATTCATCATGATGCGAATCAACACGATGCCAATCGCTATCAAACTGTCATTGCTAATCAACCAGGAGCGGTGGCAGCGCCGACTGCCGGCTTACATTTTGATGAACCACTACTGGAGAAACTTCAGTCTTTGGGTATCCAAATAGCCTATATCACTTTGCACATTGGTGCTGGCACTTTTAGTCCAGTGCGACATGAGGATCTATCCAAACATCAAATGCACTTCGAACAGTATTTTATTTCGCCCAAAACACGTGCTGCAATTGATCTGGCTGTGGCACAAAAGCGCCGTATCGTGGCAGTTGGAACCACTTCTCTACGCGCTTTAGAGTCCGCTTTTACAATGGGTGACCAAGCCGACACCAATTTATTTATAACGCCAGGGTATGCGTTTCAAGTAGTTGATGCCTTGATCACAAATTTCCACTTACCCAAATCAACCCTTTTAATGCTAGTCAGCGCTTTTGCTGGCACCTCTACAATTCAAAAAGTATATCAACATGCAATTGCCCAGCAATATCGCTTTTTTAGCTATGGCGATGCCATGTTTCTAAGGAAATCATGAGAGCATCACCAAATCTCGACCTACAGTTTAAAGTCTCTCATCAAGACCCAGAGTCGCATGCCCGCCGGGCTTCTTTTCAATTACCCCACGGCACACTCCAAACTCCGATGTTTATGCCAGTAGGAACATATGGGACCGTCAAAGCTTTAACTCCTAGAGATCTCAAAGAGTCTCATGCACAAATGATTTTAGGTAATACCTTTCATTTGTGGCTTCGCCCTGGCACTGAAGTCATTCAACAATTCCAAGGTCTACATCAATTCATGGGTTGGTCAGGCCCAATTTTGACGGACTCGGGAGGTTTTCAGGTGTTTAGCTTAGGCGCTCTAAGAAAGATTTCCGAAGAAGGTGTGACCTTCGCCTCTCCGATCAATGGTGACCGACTATTTATGTCGCCCGAAGTCTCCATGGAAATTCAAGCAGTACTCAATAGCGATGTAGCAATGCAGTTTGACGAATGTACGCCCTATGAAATCAATCAGATTCCCACTGATGAAAAATCGGCGAGGGTTTCTTTAGAATTATCCCTTCGATGGGGAGAGCGAAGCGTAAAGCGCTTTCGTGAACTTAATACCGGTAACGCACTATTTGGAATCGTTCAAGGAGGTATGTTTGAACATTTACGTGAGCATTCACTAGCTGGGATCATTGCGCAAGGTTTTGATGGTGTTGCGATTGGTGGACTATCTGTCGGAGAGCCAAAACCGGATTTTGAACGAATCCTTCGTCATATTGGCCATCAACTACCAAACCATCAGCCACGCTACTTAATGGGCGTTGGCACTCCGGAAGATCTCGTATTCAGTGTGTCACAAGGCATCGATATGTTTGATTGCGTAATGCCAACTCGCAACGCAAGAAATGGTTGGTTATTTACGCGTTTTGGCGATTTAAAACTTCGTAATGCTACTTTTAAAAACGATCTAAAACCCCTCGATAGGACATGCTCTTGCTATACCTGTAAAAATTTTAGTCGTGCATATCTTCACCATTTACAAAAAGTCAATGAAATTTTAGGCGCACAACTGAACACAATTCACAACATCCATTACTATCTCAATTTAATGACTGAAATCCGAGAATCCTTAGAGAAACAAGCATTTGGACCTTTTGTAAAACAGTTTCATCATGACCGGGCAGTTGGTGTTCAAGAACCCTAAAGACAGAGTTCTTAGGTAAGTTTGCATAAGTCCGTTAAAATCAACAGAATTTGTAATTTGCGTCAAAATAGTCGGTTATCGATTAACTTCATTTAATAGAGGAAAAAATATGTGGATTAATAATGCTTACGCACAATTTGGTGGTAGTGGCGCAGATAGTGGACTATCTTCTATCATCATGATGGTTGGTATGTTTGGTGTCTTATGGTTCGTCATGATTCGCCCACAAATGAAACGTCAAAAAGAATTGAAAGCAATGCTTGAGTCAGTCGCGAAAGGCGATGAGGTTTCAACTGTCAGCGGTATGCTTGGACGCGTTGTCGAGTTAAAAGACCAGTATGTAACTCTCGAATTAGCTCCAAACCTCCAAGTCAAAATGCAAAAATCTGCGATTGCAGCTGTGCTGCCTAAAGACACCTTGAAATCTATTTAAGAGTTTGCATGAACCGCTACCCTCTCTGGAAATATCTCGTTATTGCTGTTGCTCTCTTAATTGGAGTTGTTTACTCTATTCCAAATCTATTTGGTGAAGTTCCAGCCATTCAAATAGCTGGATCTAAAACAAGTTCAAAAGTTGATTTAAATACGCAACAAAAGGCTGATCTCGTTCTAGCCAATGCCAAAATCAGCAGCAACGGAAGTTTCTATGAGGCGCAAGGTTTTAGTGGAACTATCAAGATTCGATTTAAAGATACAGATACCCAATTAAAAGCTAAAGACCTACTGGAAAAAGAACTCAATGCGGACTTAAGTAATCCAGACTACATCATTGCCCTCAATTTATTAACGAATACCCCCAAGTGGCTGCTCAACATCAATGCCTTGTCCATGCCTTTAGGCCTAGATCTTCGTGGTGGGGTTTATTTCTTACTCAAAGTTGATATGAAGGGTGCAGTTGAGAAAAAAGTTACTGCCCTAGCTTCTGATGCCAGATCAAAACTGAGAGAGAAATCCATTCGTTATCAAAGTATCGAACGTTTAAACGAAACGCTCAATATCAAGGTGAGTACTGATACCAATGTTGATAAAGCAATCGAATCATTAAAAGATGCTTTGAGTGAAATGAATCTCAAATCCGAGAAAAAATTAGATCACTTTTTAATTACCGGCACATTAAAACCTGAAGCAAGTAAAGCCATTCAAGATAACGCCCTGAAGCAAAACATCCTGACTCTGAACAAGCGAGTCAACGAGTTGGCAGTGAAAGAGCCAGTCATCCAAAAACAGGGGAATGACCGAATCGTTGTTCAATTACCCGGCGTCCAAGATACAGCGCGAGCAAAAGATATTATTGGAAGAACTGCAACTCTTGAGGCCCGCTTAGCCAACCCAGTGCAATCCAGTATTGGACTAAATGAAACCCCTCCTCTAGGTATGGATGCCTTTCGCTTTGGCGATCGCCAAGGTGTTTTTAAAAAATCCGTCATTATTACGGGTGACCGCATTATCGATGCCAGCGCTGGCTTTGACCAAAACCAGCGCCCCTCTGTCAACCTAACTTTAGATGCGGCAGGCGGCCGAGCAATGCAAGAAATGACCAGAGAAAATCTTCAAAAACCCATGGGGATGATCCTCTTTGAAAAAGGTCGTGGTGAGGTATTAACTATTGCAACAATCCAAGGTGAGTTTGGAACAAAATTCCAGATTACCGGACAACCAACAACGCAAAGTGCTAATGATCTCGCACTTTTACTGCGTGCTGGCTCCCTAGCCGCACCCATGGAAATTATCGAGGAAAGAACCATTGGGCCAAGCCTTGGGGCTGAAAATATCGAAAAAGGTTTTAAATCTCTTGTTTATGGTTTTCTTGGTATTGCCATCTTTATGTTGGTGTACTACATGATTTTTGGCTTATTCTCGGTCGTTGCACTAGCCGTCAATCTTCTTCTTCTGATTTCTGTTCTGTCAATGCTGCAAGCAACGCTTAGCCTTCCTGGTATTGCAGCGATGGCCCTTGCTTTAGGAATGGCGATTGACTCCAACGTCTTAATCAATGAACGTATCCGGGAAGAGTTACGTGCTGGGGCGTCACCGCAAACGGCAATTTCAATTGGCTTTGATAAGGCTTGGGCAACCATTTTAGACTCTAACGTTACGACCTTGATTGCTGGACTAGCTCTGCTTGCTTTTGGCTCAGGCCCAATCAAAGGTTTTGCAATCGTTCACTGTCTAGGTATCTTGACCTCCATGTTTTCAGCAGTCTTCTTCTCTCGCGGCCTAGTTAATTTGTGGTACGGCCGTCAGAAAAAATTGCAATCAATTTCTATAGGTTAGAACATGGAATTTTTCCGAATTCGTCAAGATATTCCCTTCATGCGTTATGCACTCGTATTGAATGCGATTTCGCTAATCACCTTTTTAGCAGCAGTCTTTTTTCTTGCTTATAAGGGACTACATCTTTCTATTGAATTTACTGGCGGTACGGTCCTGGAAGTGAAATATTCCCAAACAACTGAATTAGAACCAATTCGGAGCGCTATTTCTAAACTAGGCTATACCGATGTTAATGTGCAAAACTTTGGTAGTTCAAAAGATGTGATGGTTCGACTGCCACTGATTAAAAATCCCGATGGCTCCTTGATGAGTTCGGCACAGCAGAGCGAGTCACTTATGCAAGAATTATCTAAACTTGATCCCAGTGCAAGCTTGCAGCGTGTTGAATTTGTAGGGCCCCAAGTCGGTGAAGAACTTCTTTATGGCGGCATTAAAGCACTCATTTTTGTAATTATTGGAATTATGATCTATCTTTCCATGCGGTTTGAATGGAAATTTGCGCTCGCAGGGATCATTGCCAATTTACATGATGTAATTATTATTCTGGGATTTTTTGCCTTTTTTGAATGGGAGTTCTCTCTCTCAGTACTAGCTGCAGTTCTGGCCGTCTTGGGCTACTCGGTCAACGAGTCGGTCGTTATTTTTGATCGAATCCGAGAGAACTTTCGTAGATATAGAAAATTAGATACCCCTGATATTATTGATAGTGCCATTACCGGTACGATCAGCCGAACAATTATTACGCACGGTAGTACCGAAATGATGGTCCTTGCGATGCTTATCTTTGGTGGCGCCTCACTCCATTATTTCGCCATTGCCCTGACTATTGGTATTTTATTTGGAATTTACTCTTCAGTTTTCGTGGCTGCTGCTATAGCAATGTGGCTTGGGGTCAAGCGAGAGGATTTAATCAAAGTAGAGCCGAAAAAAGAAGATGCTTCATCCCGTGATGAAGATCCTAATTTTGGAGCTAAAGTTTAAGACTTGAATTTGTATTGACTAGAACAGTAAGCACGATCAATTGTTGGATCTCTTAATTTACGGTGTTTTGTAACTCGACCAGATACTCGTTTACGCCACATCTTGAATGAACTTTCTTGCAGATTTTTTCGCATCAATGTAATGACGTTTGCCTCAGACAATCCAAACTGTTGAGAAATGGCTTCAAATGGCGTACGATCCTCCCAAGCCATTTCAATGACGCGTGATAAATCACTTGGGGATAAGAACGCGATTTCGTGAATCCAGTTATCAGACATCAAGCGGCACCTACTTTTTCGAAAACATGTGTGTAAAAACAATTCAATAGTCTATTTTACTGAAAGTGCCCCATCATGCGCCATGCCATTTTTAAATATCATGCAACTCATGGACCAATTGAAATAGCCTACCTTCAAGAAGGTGTTGGACCCCCACTGCTACTCTTACATGGCTTTCCCCAAACCAAAAAAATCTGGGAGCCAATTGTGCAACTACTTAAAAATCAATTTACCTGTATTACCCCCGATTTACGCGGTTATGGCTACTCTTCCAAACCACAAGGCCTACCCGATCATGCGAATTACTCCAAACGCGAAATGGCGCGCGATATGCTTGAATTAATGCACTCGCTAGGTCATCGCACGTTCGATCTAGTAGGTCATGACCGAGGCGGTAGAGTTGCTCACCGCCTCGCTACTGATTATCCCAGTGCCATTCGAAAAATAATGGTACTAGATATCTCCCCAACCTGGAAAATGTATGCCAACACGACTAAGCAGTTTGCCACGGCCTATTGGCACTGGTTTTTTTTAATACAACCGACACCCATACCAGAGACATTAATTGGCAATCAGGTCGACTTTTTATTGCCCAAAATGATGGGGGCAAAAGCGGGTATTCAAAATCCCTTTAGTCCAGAAGCTTTTAAAGAATATGTCTTCTGGATGAAAGACCCAGCATGCTTGCATGCTATGTGCGAGGATTACAGAGCAGCTAGCACGATTGATTTGATCCATGATCAAGAGTTTCGAGACCTAGGCAAAAAATTAGCGATGCCAATTTGCGCTCTTTGGGGAGAAAAGGGCGTCGTACATCGCTGCTTTAACCCAATTAGTGACTGGCAAGAAGTTTTTCAAGAGGTTACAGGTCACCATCTCCCCTCAGGACACTATATCCCCGAGGAAATTCCAGATATTCTGGCAAATGAAATACGCACTTTTTTTTAGAGTCCTAAAATTTCTAAAGTTTGCCGAGTCGCACCTTGATGATCTTTAGAAAATTGAAGCCCTTGAATAGACATACTCAACCTTTTTTCAGGCTCTGAAATGAGTTGATTTAAATATTGCGCTAATTGATCTGTCAATATATTTTCAGCTAAATCTGGATCTAATCCTAAACTAAGCGCAGCTCCAAGTTGCAAAGCGTCATGACTTACTTGGGCAAAATTGTATGTGGATGGTCCTAGTATTACTGGCTTACCTAAGGAGCATGGCTCTATTAAGTTTTGTCCTCCAGTACCTTGCAGCGTTCCGCCCATAACTACCACATCACTAGATTCTAAATAAGCAGCCATCTCGCCCATTGTGTCGCCAATGAGTACATCCACATCGATGAGTCTAGCCCGATGAAGTTGTGTGCGTAGTTCATAGCGCAACTGCTGGGATTGCAAATTGGCAACGACCTCATCAAGACGATACATATGCCTTGGAACAATCATTAATAAGGGATTTTGAGTTTTATCTACTTGTTGCCAAGCTTTTAAAATCAGGCTTTCCTCACCATCTCTCGTGCTAGCAGCACAAATAGTTACGCGGTTTGGCCAGTAGCTCCTTTTCCAGACAGCCCCTAATTCCACTAAATTCTTGTCCAAATGCGCATCAAACTTCAAGTTACCAGTAATTCGAACTGGTTTTTTTGTAAAAGCTTGATATCTTTTCGCATCGCCTGGGGTTTGTGCCAGGATTTCAGTAAAAGATTGAAATACTTCTCGGCTGAATCGCTCCAAGTGTGCAAATCGACGCGCACTTCGCTCGGAGAGTCGTCCGTTAATTAAATAAATCGGCATTTTTTGTTGTTTAGCAAATAAAATCAAATAGGGCCAAACTTCTGTTTCCATCAATAAGCCAAGTCGCGGCCTAAAATATCGATAGAAGCGACCCACCGGCCAACAAAAATCATAAGGTAAATAAACCTGTATGAGTTGCTTTGCGGCAATTGCATCTTGAAAGATTTCACTTCCGAGTTTTCGACCAGTCGGTGTCATATGCGTCAATAAAACTCTCTGACCTTGTTCTAATAACTTTAGAATAAAAGGAGTCGCGGCGCGCGTCTCTCCAACAGATACGGCGTGCAACCAAATAGGGTCTTGGAATGCAATGACTTTAGGATAAAAACCAAAACGCTCAGAGATATTTTGGCGGTAGTTTGGCTCTTTTCTACCCTTTAACCATAACCGAATTAAGGCGAAAGGCGCAATCAGATGCCACGCGCACTGATAAATAATCATCATCAACATCCGTGGTAAAGATTGCATGTATGGCATTATTTACGTTTGCCAAGTAATCAATATGACCGACTACTTCCGAGTCTGATTTTTTAGTCGAAGTGACAATTCAATTGCCTTACCTAAGTAATTACTCGGTGTCATTACCAGTAATCGCTCCCTAGCATCTTGGGGAATATCTAACTGATGAATGAAAGTGTGTAAGTCTTCTTTAGTAATATTTTTCCCGCGCGTTAAGGTCTTTAACTGCTCATAAGGATTGGGTTCTCCAAATCTTCTCATCACAGTCTGAATCGGCTCGGCCAATACCTCCCAGCTTTGATCTAAATCTTCAGCTAAACAACTTGGGTTTGTTTCTAACTTAAGCAAGCCACGGATCGCACTATCATAAGCAATCAGCGTATGACCAAAAGCTGTGCCGAGATTTCTGAGAACTGTTGAGTCTGTTAAATCGCGCTGCCAGCGAGAAATTGGCAATTTGTCCGATAAATGCCTCAGTAAGGCATTGGCTAAACCTAGATTGCCCTCTGAGTTCTCAAAATCAATCGGATTAACTTTATGTGGCATAGTCGATGAACCAATTTCACCATCTTTCGTTTTCTGCTTAAAGTATCCTAAAGAAATATAACCCCAAATATCTCTGTTCATATCGAGTAAAATCGTATTGGCTCGTACGAAGGCATCAAATAATTCTGCCATCGCATCATGTGGCTCGATTTGTATTGTGTAAGGGTTAAAAACCAAACCTAAGCGATCTTCTACAACTGCACGACAAAATGACTCCCAATCAAAATCCGGATATGCAGCAACGTGGGCATTGTAATTACCGACCGCACCATTCATCTTCCCAAACATCTGGACCGCACGTATTTGCTCAATGCTACGCTCTAGGCGTTTAGCAATATTTGCCATTTCTTTACCAAGTGTGGTCGGAGATGCTGGTTGACCATGGGTACGAGACATCATCGGGATAGCGGCATTGTCAATCGCAAGATTGACTAAACAGTCCAACAAAGCTTCTAATTTTGGAAGCATTACTTGATGTACAGACCCATTTAACATCATGCCATGGGAAGTATTATTGATATCCTCTGAAGTACAGGCAAAGTGAATAAATTCACTCGCTTTCTCTAACTGATCTTGCCCTTTTACCTGCTCTTTTAACCAATACTCTACAGCCTTTACATCGTGATTAGTTACCGCCTCTATCTCTTTAATGCGCTTGGCATCTTGCTCAGAAAACTGCTCTACTAACTGCAATAAATACGTTTCAGAGGTTTGATCAAAACTTGGCATTTGCGGCAATTTCGAATGGGCTAATGCAATCAGCCAATGGACTTCGACTTTGACCCGTTGGCGCATAAACGCCGCTTCAGATAGCCATGGCCTCAAGTCATCTGTTTTAGAAGCATATCTACCATCTATTGGTGAAAGTGCATTAAGGGTGGATAATATTGTGGGCACAGTTTTAATTTATTGTTTTAGACTATGCTATTTTATTCGTAATCGATACAAACACATTATTTATTCAAGGATTGCTTCATGAAATTAATTGGTTCCCTTACTAGTCCCTATGTTCGTAAAGCTCGGATTGCTTTTTTAGAAAAGAAAATTGATGTTGAGCTAATTATTGATCCCGTGTGGTCTGCTGATAGCCAATTATCCGGTGTTAACCCACTCAGTAAAGTGCCCGCACTGATTATGGAAGATGGCGGAGCTATGTTTGATTCGCGCGGTATCGTGGAATATGCCGATACCCTGAGTCCAGTGGGTCGATTAATTCCCTCTACTGGTAAAGAAAAAGCGGCTGTCAAGACTTGGGAGGCCCTTGCAGATGGAGTTTTGGATGCGGCAATCTTGGTGCGCCTTGAAAAAACGTGGGCGCCCCGTAACGGGCAAGTTTGTCAAGCTTGGGTAGATCGACAAATGCAAAAAGTCTCTGCAGGCTTGCAAGCCATGTCCGATGGTCTTGGTAAAAATCCTTGGTGCTTTGATAATCACTTCGGCCTGTCAGATATCGCCGTCGGTACAGCTTTAGAGTACCTCAGGTTTCGATTCCCAGAAATCACTTGGGGCCAAGACTACCCGAATTTAGCTGATTTGGTGAATAAACTCCAAACAAGGTCTTCTTTTATCGAGACCGCATTTCCAGCTTAATCAACTTTCCAGTGGGTCTAGGTTGCATCCTCAAAATCCACAGGAAAACCGCTAATTATGTGCACTCGAATAAATAATCCCGCCCCCCAAACAGATATCCCCATCGTATAAGACCGCAGACTGGCCAGGCGTTACCGCCCACTGCTTCTTTGAAAAAACCAGGTCAAAACTGTTTTGATTTGACGGGTCTTCTGGGAACTTTAGAGAGCATAGTGCGTCACCCTGACGGTAGCGGGTCTTAGCGCAATAGTGGTCACTCACTACTGGTGACTTTCCTGAAACCCAACTAGCATCCTGTGCATGCAAAGTTGCCGACTCTAAAAGAGGATGCTCATGACCCTGCACTACCAATAAGCTGTTGGCGACTAGATCTTTAGCGGCAACAAACCAAGGATCTCCAGAACCGGTCTGTCTTCCCCCAATCCCGATCCCCTTGCGCTGCCCCAACGTGTAAAACGCTAGACCAATATGCTGTCCAAGCACCTGACCATTAGCGGTCTTAATCGGGCCTGGTTGGCTCGGTAAATATTTTTGCAAAAACTCCCTAAAAGGTCTCTCACCAATAAAACAAATACCCGTTGAATCCTTCTTTTTAGCATTCGGTAAATGTAAATTTTCGGCAATCTCCCGGACTTTGGTTTTGGGTAAATTGCCTAAAGGAAAAAGAACCCGACTCAATTGCTGTTGATTTAAACGATGCAAAAAATAACTTTGATCTTTGGTTAAATCAGTCGCCTTTAATAACTCGTAACCACTGACCCCATATTGAACGCGTGCATAGTGCCCAGTTGCAATTGCACTCGCGCCCAAACGCATTGCATGGTCTAAAAAAGCCTTAAACTTAATCTCAGCATTACATAGAACATCTGGATTGGGTGTGCGTCCGGCAGAGTACTCTCTTAAAAAATCCTCAAACACACGATCTTTATACTCTTTAGCAAAATTGACTATCTCTACCTCAATACCTAAAATATCTGCTACTGCAACTACATCAATCCAATCCTGCCTGGTGGAGCAATACTCGGAATCGTCATCATCCTCCCAGTTTTTCATAAAAAGACCAACTACCTCAAAGCCTTGCTCTTTTAAGAGCCAAGCGGCAACAGAGGAGTCAACCCCTCCAGACATCCCTATTACAACCCTTTGTGGGGGCTTTACCAACTGATGCTCATTAAGACTTAGGGCGCTTGCGATATCTTTTAACATAGTGGTTTCAAGTTGAAGTGCAAAAATTGCTGCTTGATGTTGCTTAAACTCAAACAACTCAGTCTTTCGAATCTTTCGTTAATTTAATTGCGTTTTCCACTGCAAGCTTGTAGTCGCGGCGGCGCTCGAAAGCCAGATAATTATCGGCAACGTTCGGATCGGCATACTGCGCCGATGAATCTAGGCCTGTATTGACCCCATCAAGACCAGGTAATAGCGATATGCACTTAAACCACTGCTTTCTTTGAAGTTTTTCCCCAATAAATGGGTGCAAATACTTATCCAATAAGCCGGCATTAGGGTCCTCAATCTCACGAGTCAATGCTTCCAAATAAGCTGTCTTGTCCGTGCTAATCCAATCAATTGAGATATTCGCGCGAAAACATAACTCAGCATGAACAAGAAGCATGGTGCGTCCATTACCATCTAAAAAGGGATGGCTATAAGCAAACATCCCCATAATAAATCCAGGTCTTTCTACCATTTGTTTTTTGTTTTGAGCATATGAAAGCCCCTCCTCAATCGCGCGCTGACAATCTTTTGGATGGCAAAAATAGACTTTACCTTTGCTAATTGACCTATCTGGTAGCAAGGTATTTCGATCTTTACCCGCCCAAGGATAAAGGGCCGAGAAAAGAATGCGGTGAACCTCCAGAAAGTCACAATACGCAATTCTTTTACAATGCGCTAAAAAATCTAAAGCAGTTGGCAACTGGGCGCGAAATAGCTCGTGTTCCGTAATTTTGATAATTTCTAAATCTTTCTCGCGAGCAGTATTGCGCAGATAACCACGCGAGGTGAAGTCACCAAACGGATCAAACACGTTTGAGGTCTCTGTGGTGTCTGATAACTAAAGCAACCATGTCTTCAGGAGTCAATTTGCCTGAGCGCGTAAGGGCAACTAATAAATCATCCGTAGAGTCACTCTGCACTTCATCGCCGGCTAATTTCGTAACGGAACTTGCCCAGCGATCTGCGTAGATTGGATTGAAGCCAACACCCACATTTTTCGCCAAATCTCTAACGTACCGAGCAGTTGGCGTCAAACAAGTTCGCCTTCTTATATGACGTACGAATTGATTTCGTAGGTTCTTTATCCTTAAAGCGGCGCTTTCCAATAAAGTTTCCCTCCCGAATTGCGCCACTTTAGCTGGCTTAGCGTAAATACCCCGATCAAGTTTTTCGATAAGACCACCATCCACAAGGGAACGTAAGGCAGCAGAAACCTGACTAGGACTTCCAAAAGACTTGACGTCTAGACGCAACAAAAGCCCATCTCGACGCGGGCGAAGAGATTGCAAAATACGGTATTTGATGTTCATTTGGTTATTATAATTTAGATATAAATATACATCAATATCAATTACTTATTTAATTACTTATGCTGATTTATAAACCTTTAGCTTAGTCTACAAGCATGCCGAAATTAGCTTTCTAAAGAGTATTTATAAAAAAGTGTCGACTACTTTATATCTACCACTGGGTCCGCAAAAACCGTATTACCAACTAGAATTCAGCAATTAAAATCAAATCTACGCAAATAGTTAGTAACCAGTTTTACCAAGCTCATTTGGCCTTATATTTATAGGACTTCCTATGTCTTTGTATTCTAATATTGTATGATTGAAGGTTTAACGTTGCATTTTTATTACTAAAATCAATTTACCCATAAAATATAGGGTAATTACATTTAAAAATTGTGGGGAAAAGCATGCGTATTGGTATTCCACTCGAAACCAAATCAGGAGAGTCTCGTGTAGCAGCGACTCCTGAGACTGTCAAAAAGCTCATCACGGCCGGTCATAGCTTGATCATCCAAAGCCATGCGGGAGTTAAGGCCAGCATTATTGATGAGGCATTTACTGCCGCTGGAGCCACTATTGGCTCTGCTACTGAGGTATTTAGCTGTGACATCGTCTTAAAGGTTCGCGCTCCGTCAGATGATGAATTAAACCAAATGCGACCAGGAACAGTCCTCATCGGTATGCTTGATCCATTCGATTCGGCAACTATTAACGCTATGGCAGGAAAACAAATTACTGCCTTTGCACTTGAAGCAGCGCCTCGAACAACGCGGGCTCAGAGCATGGATGTGCTCTCCTCACAAGCTAATATCGCTGGTTATAAAGCCGTTATGCTCGCTGCTAATACCTATCAGCGATTTATGCCCATGCTCATGACCGCTGCCGGTACTGTAAAAGCAGCTCGGGTTTTAATTTTAGGTGCTGGGGTTGCTGGGTTACAAGCGATTGCTACAGCGAAGCGCTTAGGGGCTGTAATTGAAGCCTCTGATGTGAGGCCCGCCGCAAAAGAACAAATTGAATCCCTTGGGGCCAAGTTTGTGGATGTGCCTTTTGAAACAGAAGAGGAAAAAGAAATTGCAAAAGGTGTTGGCGGTTATGCCCGTCCAATGCCAGCGTCCTGGATGCAAAGACAAGCGATTTTGGTGGCTGAACGAGCAAAACAAGCAGATATCGTTATTACAACTGCCCTTATCCCCGGCAGAAAAGCTCCCATGCTTTTAGCCGCAGAAACGGTACAAGCCATGAAACCAGGTTCAGTCATTGTCGACCTGGCAGCTGGAAAAGGTGAAAATGGTTCTGGAAACTGTCCTTTAACTGAAGCTGATCAAATTGTCATTAAACATGGCGTTACTCTAATTGGTCTGAGTAATCTGCCAGCAGAAGTTGCTGCCGACGCATCTGCACTTTACGCTAGAAATGTTCTGGATTTCTTGAAATTAATCGTAACAAAAGAGGCTACCTTAGCCATCCCAAGTGATGATGATATTGTCACAGCATGCTTAATGTGCCAAAACGGCCAAGTCATTCGAATTAACAATTAATTAGGATCATTATGGAAATTAGCTCCGGAGTTTATAACCTCATTATCTTTGTCCTAGCCATCTATGTAGGCTATCACGTTGTTTGGACAGTCACCCCAGCACTGCATACGCCATTAATGGCGGTTACTAATGCAATCTCTGCAATTATTGTGGTGGGCGCGATGCTTGCAGCAGCTTTAACAGTCGGCCCAGTTGGCAAAGTAATGGGCACTCTGGCTGTGGCTTTGGCAGCAGTAAATATATTTGGTGGCTTCTTAGTAACGAAACGTATGCTCGAAATGTTTAAGAAGAAAGAAAAAAAAGTAACTAAGGGAGAATCAGCATGAGTATGGATTTGATTACTCTTTTATATCTAGTCGCCTCGATTTGTTTTATTCAGGCACTTAAAGGCTTATCGCATCCGACTACTTCGATTCGAGGTAATTTATTTGGGATGATCGGTATGGCAATTGCAGTTTTAACCACGGTCGGACTCATCAGTAAACTAGCGAACACCTCTCTAACTAGTGGCTTAATGTATGTTTTAGGCGGCCTAGTTGTAGGTGGCGGTATCGGCGCAGTGATGGCTAAGCGTGTAGAAATGACGAAGATGCCTGAGCTTGTAGCATTTATGCATAGCATGATCGGCCTTGCTGCAGTATGTATTGCAATTGCCGCCGTCTCTGAACCAGAAGCATTCAATATTCCAGTTCCACTGCCGATTGGGAATCGTATTGAGTTATTCATTGGCACATTTATTGGTGCAATTACCTTCTCAGGTTCAGTCATTGCCTTTGGTAAGCTCTCGGGTAAGTATAAATTCCGGCTTTTCCAAGGAGCTCCTGTCACGTTTTCTGGTCAGCATCCCCTGAATTTGATTTTGGCTCTGGTCATGATTGGCTGTGGAATTATATTTGCCTTTGACTCCGGAGCAAGCGCAGCTTGGACACCCTTTTTAATCATGTTGGCCATTGCCTTTGTTCTTGGTGTTCTCATCATCATTCCAATCGGTGGTGCAGATATGCCGGTAGTTGTTTCTATGCTCAACTCCTATTCGGGCTGGGCGGCTGCTGGTATTGGGTTCTCACTGAATAACTCGATGTTGATCGTAGCCGGCTCACTGGTTGGATCTTCCGGAGCGATCCTTTCTTACATCATGTGTAAGGCGATGAATCGCTCATTTTTTAATGTCATTCTTGGTGGCTTTGGGGGTGACGCGGTAACTGACCAGGGAGCAGGATCCCAAGCGCAACGGCCAGTCAAGAGTGGCTCATCTGATGATGCAGCCTTTTTAATGGGGAATGCCGAAACACTGATTATTATTCCTGGCTACGGCTTAGCAGTCGCTAGAGCCCAACATGCTTTAAAAGAATTAACTGAAAAACTAATTCATAAAGGTGTTATTGTGAAATATGCGATTCATCCAGTCGCGGGAAGAATGCCAGGCCATATGAACGTTCTCCTAGCAGAGGCCGAAGTGCCTTATGATCAGGTTTTTGAAATGGAAGATATTAATGGTGAATTTGCTCAAGCTGATGTGGTCTTAATTCTAGGTGCTAATGACGTAGTTAATCCTGCGGCAAGAACGCCTGGCAGCCCAATCTTTGGTATGCCTATTTTGGAAGCATATAAAGCTAAAACCGTGATTGTCAATAAACGTTCTATGGCTTCTGGTTATGCTGGCCTAGATAATGACCTTTTCTATATGGATAAAACGATGATGGTCTTTGGTGATGCAAAGAAAGTGATTGAGGATATGGTCAAGGCAGTGGAGTAGTATTGGCTAAGCCCTAGTTATAGGGCTTTCAAGCAGAAAAGAATGTGAAAGGCCTAAATCTGTCCTTATTGAAGGATAGAACATGGCAACATTTAGAAATAGGTACGGCAAATGGCAAGGCCGTGTCCAACGGAAAGGGCAAAAGCCCATCAGTAAGTCAATTCATACTAAACAAGATGCAGAGCGCTGGGCAAGGAGTCTAGAGACCGATATAGATAAGGGCGCATACACAAATATAAATCTCGCAGAACGTACTCCATTTAAAGACGTTATCTTTCGCTACCTAGATGAGGTTTTGCCAACATTAAGACATCACAATGTTAATCAATACCGACTAAAAGCTTTGGCAAGGCATTGGATTGCACAATTAAGTATGTCAGCCCTTACCCCTACACAAGTGGGCAAATACCGTGATGAACGGCTTAAAATTGTTTCTAACGGTGCCGTGATACGAGAACTAGCCTTTATCTCAAGCATCATTAATCAGGCAAGACGTGAGTGGGGAATCAATATGACGAATCCTGTCCCACTCGTCAAAAAACCATCAACTCCAGCGGGAAGAAATCGCATACTCAACGAGGCTGAACTGAACCGCCTATTAGAGGCCTGTAAGCCGAGGGTTAAGAACGGGAATATATGGGTATATCCTTTAGTGCAATTTGCCTTAGCTACGGCTATGAGGCGAGGAGAAATCCTTGGTTTACGATGGTCAGATATCAACTTTGAAAAACGAACTGCATTTATACCAATGACTAAAAATGGGATGCCACGAACTGTACCTTTCTCCAGCAAAGCGATTGAATTACTTCAGCAGCTACCACGCAGCATGAGCGGGTATGTTTATCCTATTGAAGGTCCTACTCTATCAGCAAGCTTTCACCGTGCAAGAACAAAGGCTAAATTAGAGGACTTTCATTTTCATGATTTAAGGCATATGGCAATTTCACGAATGGCGGAGAAGTTACCAAATCTAATTGAACTTTCAGCAGTGTCTGGTCATAAAAGTTTGGCGATGTTGAAGCGGTACTATCACCCTAATCCTGAATTATTAGCTGAAAAACTAGGTTAATTCTGATAATCTAACCCGATGGGCATCAGAGATATAAAACTTAAAGATAGAATTCGTCTAGCAAAATTTCCCTTTGGAAAAAGACAGCTAGCCTTTGACATTGCTTGGGAGGGTGTCAAAAACTTTAGGGAGTATCAATCTCCCAAGTACTATAGCCATACAGGGAAAGCCATTAAAAAGCCCTCTATTTTTCACAAGCCAAGTCGTGGTAGGTATAACCAGAAAGATGCTAGAACTATTCTGATTTCAGCTTTGGCAAGAGCTTGGCAACTTGGATTTAATGAAAACCCAACTTTGAATCACCAAAGGGATACTGACTCCCCTTTTGCAATTTTCGCTATCCCAATCCTAGGTTATGAGGGTATTGGTAAACCCCACCAGCATCTTGAAGAATATTGGTCAATTAGAAAATATGAATGGTTAAATAAAAAAAGGCGACTTTTCGGGGGGAGTTAACCGAATTCACAGATGGGACGATAGGTCATGTTAACTACGGAGCCATATCATGCCTTACAAAAAGAAGCAAAGCCCTACTGAGCCTTTAGCTGTAGATTCTCAATCAGCTGCCCAAATAATAGATATTCAACCATCATCGCTTGAAAAAGATAGGCGAGAAGGGCACCTTCAAATTCCTTTTATCAAAGCGGGTAGACGAGTCATTTATCAACTCGCTGACCTTCGCATATGGCTTGAACAAAATAAACAAATACCATCTTCAAATAGGCGGTACTAATGACTACTCCTATAATACCGCCGGTTAAACCGCAGCGCATCCCTCAAGCCATGCAATCAAAAGACGCGTGGATTAATTGGAAAGCTGGAATGCTTGATGCCCGTGGAAAATTCCCAAAATACCCAATATGCCCAATGAATGGCTACAAGATTGATGCTCACAACAAGGCTAATCAAATCAGCTTTAAAGAGGCAATGCTAAATGCTAGTCAACTTCACATTAATGGGATTGGGTTTGTACTGGATGGCAGTCCAATTACAACTGATAGGGATGGATTGCCATACTATTTAGCTGGGGTTGACATTGATTTCAACGCAAATCTAAGTCCTGCCGATGTTCACAAGATTTGGCTAAGCTTGAGCTGCCCGTATATTGAAACTTCACCAAGTGGTCGTGGCGTACGTATTTTTTGCTTGACTAAGCGACAAATTCCAAACAGAAACAAAAACGGATATGAGGTGTACTCATCAAAAAGATTTTTAACAGTAACGGGCTGGGACGCTAAAGGAAATCTTATCGATTGCACTGACACGCTTGAGCTGCTAATTAAATCTTGGTTCCCTGTTAGGCTGACCTCACCGATTAGCAAAGCCAAATCAAAAACCTTAAATACTTACCCTCCAGAAGATACTCCAAGGAACAAAGCGTGGGTAATCGAGCTACTTTCATTTATTGACCCTGACTGTGGCTATGATGACTACCGCAATGTCATTTGGGCATTAGAGGCTACTGGCTGGAACTGTATCGATGACATTCAACGCAAATGGAGTTTAGGTGCGCCAAACAGATTTAATGAAGATGCTCTAACGGTCATCAAAGCATCATTCGACCATAGAGATGGCGGTATCACATTTGGAAGTTTGGTTCACTATGCACGACTTGGTGGGTATCAGAGACCACCTGAGCGTCCTACAGTAGTTATCGAGGTGTTGTATGAGCGCAGTTATTAATATGCCACTCGGGATTGCTTTAAACTCCTTGCAAATATTACAGTCTGAGTATGCCTTACTCGAGATTAGTGGCAAATATGGGGTAATTCAAAAATCTGATTTGTTATGGCACCCAGGCATGTCATCTGCCCCAACCTTGCGAGTGTTTTATGGCACAGAATCTAGAACATTATTTGTACGTCGGCTTCAAACAATTGCATCCACTATGGAACCTGGGGTTGTAATAAAGGATTTCTTTCAAAGTCCAAATACCTCGGTTTATCGAAACTTAGCTTTCTCACCAGTCGCTGTAGCCGCAGACACTTTAAATCTATGGCATGGTATGACTGCCTTACCACAGAAAGGAACATGGACAACACTCCGTCAGTACATAGAAAATGTTTTATGCTCATCTGACAAAGACGCCTACCAGTACTTCATTCATTATTTGGCACATATGTTTCAAAAGCCAGAAGAAAAGCCTGGCGTAATGATAGTTATGCTTGGCGGCCAAGGTGTTGGCAAAGGCACTCTTGAAATCATTTTAAGAAAAATATTTGCAGCTACTACGCTCATGGTCAGCGATGTAGACTCTGTTGTTGGTCGGTTTAATTCATGTTTAGAACGTGCCTACGTTGTCTTCATGGATGAAGCTTTGTTTAAGGGGGATAAAAAATCAACGGACCGTCTTAAAAACTTTGTTACAGCCAAACATATACAGATTGAAGCCAAGCACCAGCCTGAGCGCTCAATTGAGAGCTTCCATCGCTTTTTTGCAGCCAGCAATAGCCAACACTTTGCCAACACCGAGTATGACGATAGGCGAATGTTTTACTTGAAAGTATCAGAGCAATTTAAAGGTAATCACGAGTACTGGAATGCGCTACACAAAGCCATACGGGAGGGCGAAGTTGAAGCTATGGTGCATGACCTCTTAGCCTTAGATTTAACTGATTTTGTGCCAGGAAACAGGCCAGCATCTAAAGAATTGCTTCATCAAAAAATTCAATCTCTACCTTCTTTTGAGCGATTTTGGTTTGGCGCATTGTGGGATGGAGAAACATATGAGCTAAGAGCTTATTCAAATTCATGTTCGCATAGCGAGTGGCAGGCAGATTACTTTTGGAAATCAAAGGATATTCTTGAGGTGTATGAACATAAAAGTCGAGCTGAGCGTTATCACACCAAATTAAATGGGCGAGATGTTGCCGAAGCCCTGCGCACGATATGCCCAACTGCCAAGCTAAGCAGAAGAATGGAGAATGGCGATAGGGCTAATGGTTATGACCTACCTGACCTTGCTACTGCACGCACTGAGTTTGCAGCCTATTTAGGTGGTGGTATTTCATGGCCAGACGTTTAATGCCAAGATTGCCTGCACGTTGCCAACATAAGGTGGTAGAGCTCTCCCTTGTATCTATTGAGCTTGCGGGCCATTGCCACTATTGCCATGATATTTTTAATTTAATTAAGAAAAGTATAGAAATAAATAATAAGTTGAAAAAATGGTGGCAATCATGGCAGTCGCTCGCCCAATCAAAATCTCGGCTGATGGGTTTTACGTTAATTAAATTTAATGCGGTCAAAAGACCCCCTAAATACGGTGCTGAGCGATGTATAAACCAGAACAATACTTAATCACGGCAGGCAATAGAATTAAATGTAAGCGCTGCCAGGCAAGGTCATCTAGAAAGAAGCAGCAGTGTGGCAAACCTGCCATGCGACTCAAAAATGTTTGCGATACTCATGGTGGACTGTCGACTGGCCCACGCACACCTGAAGGCATTAAGCGCCTACAAAACGCACACTGGAAGCATGGGAACGAAACCAAAGAAGCTAGAGCAGAGCGCAGCGCAAAAAGCCTACACCTCTTGATACTTGAAATGCTAGGCTGGTATATTGGGATGTTCGCCAAGGGCAGCACGAAGTTCAGAGGCCGAAAGCCAAACGGGTTTGAAAAACTAGACCTAACAGACCCCGAACAATTAGCTCTTGCGATATCCAAAACACAATCAAGTAAATAAATAAATTCAACTATGCCGCATCAGATGCGCATACTAGGAAAATATAAGGCAATACCAGTAACGAGCAAATGACCCCAAGTTCAAGTTCACCTCAAGCAGCTAAGGCAGGAATAATCACACTTACTAAATATTTTCAATCTTGTACAGAAAAATATCGATTTATGTGATTTTAAATAAAGCGCCAACTTGGTGCAAGTTTGAGCGTGTCGACACATGAACTTTTAGTTTGCTTTAAAATTTTAAAAGTTTTATTTCTTAATTCTCGAACAGTCATCCTTAAAAATTTGATTTCTCGATAAAAATTTAAGGATTAAGTTTTATCCCCCAAGAATTTATTATTAACCATGTCCCTCAACGGGGGGACAATCAATCACTGCAAAGAATAGGTATGAAAATAGCATTTCCACAGATATTGGCTTTAATTGCTTGTGTACTTCTAACCGCTTGCGGTGCCGGCAACAACTGTGTTGGTCACAACGGCTGTAGTGATAGTGCAGCCTCAACCAGCACATCCTCTACAACTACAACAACTTATACAATTGGCGGAACTATTTCAGGATTAACTGGCAGTTCGCTAGTTCTTCAAAACAATAGTGGAAATGCACTAACAGTCAGCGCTAATAGTTCTACCTTTGTCTTTACTACTGCTTTGGCTAGTGGCGCTACTTACGCAGTTACTGTAGGTACTCAACCCACGGGATTTACTTGTTTAGTTACCAATGGCACTGGAACGGTTGCTAGTACGAATGTGACCAACGTGGTGGTCGCCTGTACCACCTCAACAACTACTGTTGTTTCTGGTGTGGTCTCTATATTGGCTGGAGCAAGTGCTTTTGCAGGTTTCGCAGACGGTACAGGAGCTGCTGCAAAGTTTAGTGCTCCTCAAGCTCTAGTGGCGGATTCTAGTGGCAATATTTATGTAGCGGACCGAGGAAATCATAGAATTCGAAAAATAACGTCTGCTGGAGTGGTTACAACATTTGCTGGCAGTGGTACAGCCGGAACTGCAAACGGCACAGGAACAGCTGCAACGTTCAACAACCCATCGCAAATAACCATTGATTCCAGTGGAAATCTGTATGTAGTAGACGCGTTTGCTGCTACACAAATTCGAAAAATAACTCCTGCTGGTGTGGTTACCTCATTTGCTGGGCAGGTAGGGGTCACGGGTTCAACAGACGGCACAGGAACAGCTGCGCGTTTTGGAAGTATCCAAGGTATAGCTATTGATTCTAGTAATAATCTTTATGTATCTGATGCAGGAAACTTTAAAATACGAAAAATAACTTCTGCGGGCGTGGTTACCACATTTGCTGGAAGTGGCGTCAATGGTACTGTAAATGGTACTGGAACAGTTGCAAGTTTTAGCAATCCAGAGGTAATTACCGTTGACTCTAGTGGAAATCTATATGTCGTAGAAGGTACGGCACAGACAATACGGAAAATAACGTCTGCTGGTGTTGTCACCACCTTAGCTGGAAGTGGCACGAGTGCATATGTAGACGGCACGGGAACTGCTGCAAGCTTTCAAGGCATAGGCGGCATAACTGTTGACTCTAGTGGAAATCTTTATGTAACTGAAGTAACTGGTGGACAGACAATACGAAAAATAACGTCTACTGGTGAAGTAACTACATTTGCTGGATTAAAGAATGACGAAGGTGGCATAGATGTAAATGGTACTCTTACAGCTGCGAGATTCGCCCAACCATGTGGTATAGCTATCGACTCTAGTAATAATTTGTATGTATCAGAATTCAATTTTGGATTTCAAAACAATATTCGAAAAATTGTTTTCACAACTACTACGCAATAAAACAAGTAATGAAAGCAACTGGGTTTTGTAAAAAAGCAGGTGATGTTTTGACATTAATTTAAAAACTTTCTAGTCGGCTGTGCAAAACAGTGTACAAGTCAGATTAGGTACCATCAAACCACTTTGGGGGGGTGGGGTATGGTGGGGTCAGAATATGTAGAATTCACAAGGGGGTACCCCCCCTCTTTATCCAGTATGCGGATGAAATGCGTCCTACTTAGCTACGATGAACATCCGGTTGCGCTTAACTAGTATCCGAATGGATTCGGTCTTATACGATTCTTGTGTTATTCTTTTTTCTGGCCTAATTCTGGCCTAATTGTTGTACTTCTTAGCAATTTTATTTTTAACTATACAGATTTAGTTTTTCTTGTTCTTTTTACATGTTGTTCTAAGTCACTGATTTTGCTGGCCTAGATAATGACCTTTTCTATATGGATAAAACGATGATGGTCTTTGGTGATGCAAAGAAAGTGATTGAGGATATGGTCAAGGCAGTGGAGTAGTATTGGCTAAGCCCTAG
>CAIQHU010000175.1 GCA_903871735.1 uncultured beta proteobacterium
ACCCCAAATTCCAACCTTTGCAGAGTTTGGGATCAAAGGTTTTCATATTGATTCTTGGTACGGTGTATTTGCTCCAACGGGTACACCACCTGAGATAGTGAAATTACTCAATCAAGAAATCAATAACTTCCTCAGAACAGAAGATGGTAAAAAACGAATCGGTAATTTAGGAGCAACGCCAACGCCTCAGAGTGCTGAAGACTTCAAAGTTTTATTTGATGAGGATCTACTTCGTTTTGGTAAGTTAGTTCGCCAATTAGCCATTGGAGTCGATTAAGTAGGATGCAAGCTATCCAAGTAAAAATTCCAGGTGGTCCCCAAGCCCTTGAATTAGTTGCAATTCCCTTACCTGCCCCAGCTGAATATGAGGTTCGAGTCAAGGCCCATTTTATTGGGATTAGCAGTGCTGATATGCTCATCCGGAAGGGAACTTACGGCTGGATGCCGCCACTACCAGCAATCCCCGGCAATGAAATGGTTGGTGAAATTGATGCTATTGGCTCAAAAGTTCTTCCTGATTTACTCGGCCAAGTTGTCCTAGTAAGCTCTCGTGAGTTAGATTTTCGAGGGGGTTGTTATGCTCAAGCTATCTGTGTGCCCGCCCAGTCAGTGTTTACCTTACCTAAAACCGTCAAACCAGTCGATGCAGTTTGCCTTCCAAATTACCAATTGGCTGGGGCAATCCTCTATCACTCTGGTGTTCGATTACCCAGCAGTGTTCTTGTCTTTGGTGCAGCAGGAGGGGTCGGCTTAGCAATCTCTCAATTAGCACAAGCCGATGGTATCCAAACGATTTCCGTAGTGAGCTCTACAGAAAAGAGATCTTTTGTCAAAGAAGCAGGCATTGAACATGTCTTCATTCGTAACCAAGATCATTTAATACAAGAGGTCATGAAAATTACCCAGAATCAGGGGGTGGATCTAGTTTGTGCGATGGGCGGGGTTGACTTTGCTGCGAATTTAGATCTACTAGCACCCCTTGGCACCCTCCTTTCTTTTGGAATTTTAGGCGGAATACCGAACGACAATCTCTTTACGGAGCTTCGCAAACGGCTTGGTAAAAGTCTTGGAGTTAGGGCCTATTCAATACACACCCTCGATCATGATCGAGAATTACGTCGTGGATTAATCACAAGAGCCATGAATCTACTAGCAAGTGGGCAAATACAGCCTCCAGCCCCCACTATTTTCAAATTATCTGAGGCGTCTTTAGCGCATGAACTGATGGAGTCTGGCGAACTGATCGGCAAGATAGTACTGGTACCGAATGAATAACTCCAAATGTTGAACTAACCCATACCAAATATGCTAAAAGTGATGTTGCGTTCTATTTATGGAATATGCGTAGCTACCCTCCTCTTGACGAGTGGTATATCAACAGCACAAAATTATCCATCTAAGACAATCCGACTGATCTTGCCGTTTCCTGCAGGTAATAATTATTTAATCGGTCAGTTTTTAGCTGAGAAATTGACCGAGGCACTCGGTCAACCAACCATTATCGAAAGCAAGGCAGGTGGCGGTGGCAGCGTAGCTATAGAAATGGTCGCCAAGTCAGTTCCCGATGGCTACACTTTATTGGTGACATCACCAACTCTAACCATCAGCCCAATCATTAATAGCAAATTTAAAATTAACCCATTAAAAGATCTGATCCCTATCGCCATCGTTGGCTCTATTCCAAATATATTTGTGGTGAGCCCTTCAAGTCCAGTAAAAAACTTCAAAGAATTCTTAGAGTTTGCAAAATTACGCCCAGGTCAACTAACCTATGGCACGGGTGGAATTGGTTCTTCAAATCATTTTGCAGTTGAATTATTAAAAATCACAACTGGTATTGATTTATTACACATACCCTATCAATCCACAACTGCCGCACTAACTAATGTCATTGGAGGGCAAATTGATTTGATTATTGGAGGATTACCCGCCTCCGTACCATTAATAAAAAGTGGACAGTTAAGGCCAATTGCGATTCTGACTCAGCAACGAAGTCCACTATTACCCGATGTTCCAACAATTGCAGAATTGGGTTATCCAGAACTTGTTGTAGATACTTGGTATGGTGTGCTAGCGCCAGTTGGAACTAAACCTGAGATTATCGAAAAACTCCATCAGGAAATTGTCAAAATCACTAAATCTAGCGATACAAAACAACGCTTTGCTAAAGCAGGCATAGATCCCGTTAACCTAAATATGCAGGAATTTACGATGTTTCTAAAAACCGATTATGAAAAATGGTTGCGGGTAAAAAATACTGCGCAATTAAAATTTGATTGAGTAACTCAAATTAAATTATAAAAATTAATTTCTTGAACATTGTGAAATTTTTGACTTGTTGATGTCTAATATTTCTCACTTGCCGCATATGGGCGATCCCCTTGAAATTATTCCCCTATCAATATACGCTCGCTATCCTCGTATTAAACTTTAAGCCGATTTTAACGTTGGTAAAAATATGACGACTCCACCATGGCAAAGCGGTGTTTATTCGGCAAAGAAGTCAAAGTCAGATTTACTAACATCCACCAGATTAAATCATTGGGAAAGCCAAGTAAATACTAAATCGAATAGAAATAATTGTGTTCGCTACCAAAATCAGATGAAGGAAGGATTCTACACCATGCTATTAGCTCGTATTAATACGAATGAACGAGCTTTTTATTTTCTTCGTAGAGCAACTTATCTCAAGCATGAACTTGAAACACCAATGGCAATTACTTGGCAATTAAACCCGCCACTACCAGGTAATTTATATGCAAATTTTGCTACCGCAGTAACTTAATTTCAGTAAATACGACTCTCTTACGATTACCCAAAAAAATGCTAATCCCAGGCTGTTCAATGAGAACAGTTAATGGTTCGCCAAGCTTAAATTTTTAAAGCTTTAAGCCACGTTGCAGCATCTCGAATACGAATGCGCCCAATATCTGCCTCTGCCTTACACTCACGCACTAGTTGAATCGCATCAACAGATGTATACTCCTGCGCAAAACGCACTAATGCTCGATGCGGTTTTACATCAGATAACTTACATTCCACTAAATGCGTTAGTACTGTGCCTTCACTTAAACAAAAATTAACCTCCGCATTATCTTTAGTACGAATGTAATGCAGATTTGTCGCAGACCCCATCGTATCTTGTTGCCACTGTACCTGTTTGAGTAAGTGACAAGCCACTAAGTTTTCAAACTTCAAACCTTCATCACCGATTACTAAACCAGTATCATAAAAATATACTTTAGGTGCTTGCATCGTGGCGCGAGCTATGTTGCGATGCCATGGACGAATCACAAATACGATAAATAAGGCCTCTAAAATGTCTAGATATTTGTTAAGAGTTACCGGTGACAAATGTAAATCTCGCGCCAACGAAGCAATCGACAATGGCAAACCAACACGCGAACGTAACATCTCAGCAAATACGCGCATGGCGTTAACCTCTTTAAGACGAGAAAACTCCAATACGTCCTCTCGAACTAGGCTACTAAAATAATCTATCCGCCACCGTTGTGCTTCAGAGTCGGTATCAACCAAAGCGGGCTCCGGAAAACCACCTCTTTCCAATAAATGACTGAGTGCCAACTGCGGTTCGACCTGATGGGTATCACACCACTCTCTTAAGGACAACGGATGCAAACGTAATCTAAAAAAACGACCCGCTAGCGACTCTCCCGCTTGGCGCAATGTTTCCATGCGCGCACTACCAGTAATGAGTATCAATTGCCCCTGCGCTCTACCGTCGAAAACTCCTTTGAGCCAAGCTTTCCAGTTGGGCATTTTGTGAACCTCATCAAAAACCAGTAATGGCGCACTTTGACGCCAACTTTGCTCCACTATCACCGCTCGGTGCGTTGCGGCATCATAGTTGAGATATTGCCCCCCTGCATATTCGGAAAGAAGTTGCTTACTTAAAGTGGTTTTACCAACCTGACGGGGGCCAGTCAAAAACACCATTTTCTTTTGGAGGTCTTGGCGAACTTGATTAGTAATATACCGTTTCATACGACTATTGTATACCAAAATAACAAAAAGTCGCGACTTATTGTTATTTTGGTATACAATAGTCGCTAATTTGACACTCTCAAACGACTACTTTAGTAGAAAT
>CAIQHU010000176.1 GCA_903871735.1 uncultured beta proteobacterium
ATTATGTCTATATCCACGATCGTCCCGACGCAAAAATGGTCATGGCGCAGCTCAACGGTTGGTTTAATGACTACAATAACAATCATCCCCACAAGGGATTAAGACTGAAATTACCCAGAGAATTTATTCGGGAAGTAGCAAAGGCACTATGACCGGTTTTATAGGGGCAACTCCATATGCCTAAACCGAATCACTTTAAGCAAGTTATCCACAAAATTTGTGAATAACTTGGTATCTTTTAAATAAAAATTCAGTAAATACAATCTTCTAGCTAGGTTGCTAAAAAAATAATCACCCGCAAAGCCAGTAAATAAATATTAAATCTATATTATTCATAGGCTTACAGTCTAAATAACTTTATATTTATGCCTTAAACATCTATTACAAAAATGCCGTTAAGAAGAATAAGGAGTTAACTAATTTTTATCTGCAAAATGGAGAGGAATCATGGAAGATAACGATATTTCCGTCAATGATGTAAATACTGTGTTTGACCAAATGTCAACCGCTAGAGCATTTTCTGAGTCGATTGGACCAGCCATACCGACACCTCAAAAAATATCTAGTGAAGATTTAAAACCGAGTTCACCTGCTGCAATTCTTCATATCGAGCAACCAAAGGCTTCTAAAGGCCCTTAAAGCTGTACCATATTACTTGGAGAATTAGACTGCGGGTTTGATCCCCTGGATCCCACTCGGTAAAAAAACTGCTCATTCCAAAGAATGCTCTAGCCACCTAGAGCATTCTTTCATTGAATATGAACTATCCCAGCGCGATACGCAACGCTTTTGTAGCAACCTCCTCTAGCCATGCCAAGTCTAATTCTTGATGCGCCTCACAAATAAACCAAGGCTCTCTGGAGTCAGGTTCTAACATTACCCCATGGGCAATTAACTGCCAAGCAAAACGGTTATATAACTGCGCATCTGTCTGGCGCCAGTCCCGGTAGTTACTCGGTATTTGCGCCGTAAAATGAATACCAAACATGGCCGCTGGCCCAGCAAAAACATGCTCAATACCCGCTGCAGTAAAAACCCTAGCTAAGACTGCTTGCACTGCACTGCCGATTTGATCAATTGTCTCTTGTGCTTTGGTATTCGTCAGAATATCTAAAGTACGATTGGCAGCGCTAAGAGCAATCATATTAGCGGTGTAGGTGCCTCCATGAACAACCCCACCTGCAAACGAGCCAACAGCAGACATCACCTCTTGGCGACCACCAAATGCGGCTACCGGATAGCCATTGCCCATTGCCTTTGCAAAAGTCGTTAAGTCTCCATACAAACCATACAACTCCTGAGCACCGCCACGCGCTACCCGAAACCCGGATTTAACCTCATCAATCAATAAAAGAACTCCATATTGAGTACATAATTCTCGTAATCGTTTGAGCCACATTGGCTGCGCAGAAATACTGCCACAGTTACCGATAATCGGTTCTAGAACCACACAAGCTAAGCGATCACCACCGTCATGGAATAACGTTTCTAGAGACTCAGTATTGTTTAACTCAATCATATCGACTAAATTGCGAGACGAAGTTGGTATCCCCCCACCAAAGGGAATGATCTGTGGATTTTGCCCTTGGCTAGAATCCCAATTTTCAACATCAACCTTCCACATCATTTCATCAAACAAACCGTGAAAGCATCCCTCAACAATCGCAACCCGGTCTCGCCGAGTGAAACCTCTGGCAGTTCGTATCGCCCCCATCACCGCTTCAGTCCCTGAATTAGCAAACCGAACTTGATCAATCTGTGGACAAAGACCCTTAATTTGCTCTACTACTTGGCTATCTAATGGAGTTGAGAAACCAGATAAAGTGCCACCCGTCGAAATTTGTGTGATCACCGCCTGATCCACGCGATCATCCCGGTATCCTAAAATAATCGGACCATAACCTAAACGAAAATCAACAAAACGCTGTCCATCGCAATCGGTTAAATAACAACCTTTCGCACTTTCAATAAAAACGGTTTGCTGCTCTCCCCAATAACGGTAATTTTCGGCAACGCCCTGCGGCATATGTAATTGAGATTCTCTCAATAATTGCTGTTGTTTGACTCGGCTCATCAAGACTCCTTCTGAGGTCTTAAAAACATACCAACCCGTTCCTCAAGCATCTTTACTACATGTAATTCCGCAGCACCCCCACCATACTTCAGTTTTGCTTGCTCAAAGAGCTCTTGGGCTTTTTGACCCATCGGTAATTCGTAACCCTGTGCACGAGCAATCTCATTGACTAACCCTAAATCTTTACAACATAATTCCAATGAAAAACTCGGGTCATAATGACCCGCAAAAATAGATGGCACGTCATGCTCAGCAACCCAGCTATTTCCGGCACTTGACTTAATCGCTGCCCAAACAGTCTCAACCGGTATACCAGCTTTTGCTCCTAGCATGAGCCCCTCACCAATTGCAGCCGCACTGACAAACCATAACAAATTCGTGAGTAATTTAATCGTCGCACCATTACCCGGCTGCCCAACATAAAAAATCTTCTCACCTAAAACATCAAACACCGGCTGGCATTGAGCGAAAATTTGCGCATCACCACCCACAAATATGGACAACCTCCCCAAAGCAGCAAAATCGACCGCATTCGTAACCGGCGCTTCTAAAAAGTCAATGCTGCGCGTGGCCGCAAAAGCAACTAATTCTCTAACTAAATCAACAGAACTTGTCGAACTATCAATAATAATTGTGCCAGGCTTTGCTAATTTTAAAAGTCCAGACTCCCCAAGCATCACTTCTCGCACTTCCTTTGGGCCTGGCAATGATACAAAAATAATTTGGTTATCTGCTATACCAAGTGCCAGGCTCGGGGCAAGTGTTGCGCCCAAAGCAACTAAATTGGAAGCTTTTTCTGCGTATAAATCATAAACCGTCAACTGATAGCCTGCCTGAATTAAATTCGCAGCCATGGGATTGCCCATATTACCTAAACCCACAAAGTAAATATGCGATATCAAAGGTGGATCTACAGACATATGATCTTTTCAATACATTTTAAAAAACGACTATTTGGTAAGCAAGGTAACTGCTCTTCCAACATCCTCTTCATAATCCCTTTGAATAACTACTAGTTGAAACAACGCTTAACATTTCTTAAATCTAATAAATAATTGCTCTGCACTTAAATCACTGGCTTCATAATGTAATCCGTAGCTAGCCAATAATTCGAGGGCATCCTGAAATCCATAAATCCGGTATTGCACCGTTTGAGCCATCACTCTTTGAGTACAATCCTTTAAATAATAGTGTTTAGTAAAACCAAATTCACTAGGCTCAATGACTTGAGAGTATTGCATACCATTCGTAATCGTGGTTTCATAATTAAAGTGTGGGCCCTGCGTACCCAAGAGCAAATGTCCCTGTGGACTAATATGGTCGGCTAAACATCTTAATCCTGCGTGATTATCTGACTCAGAATATAAATGACTGACTAACATCGGCTCCTTGTCTTGATCAATCACAAAATACCAAACCCCGCCATAAGAAAATGCCATCTGAAACTGTCGGTTCAATTGTAAAGTTGTTATATTTTGCAGACTTAACGCAATGTTTGGATACGACTGGAGTCTGTCATGAGCAATATCTAACATCGACTGGGTTAAATCAATGCCAGTAATTGGAATATCCGTATTACGTTTAGCAATTTCCTCTAATATCAAGCCTGTACCACAACCAATTTCTAAAAGATCTTCGGGGAAGCAGGGTTGTAATAATTGATCCACAATGCGCTGATAGTCATAATAGCCTGAAGTCATGATGGCATCGTAATATGCCGACATATTGCTGTAATCACCCATGACATTCCCTAAAGTAAGCTATTGGCTCTAATAACGTATATTACTGTATCAAATGTCTAAGGCCTCAAATAGATTATTGATGCGGTCATCTGACTAAAGAGTAGAGAAGCGTTGGGGCATCAATTAATTAAACTTTGATGACCATCTCGGAAGTAATAGCAGCTATGGATACAAAACGAACGTTGACAACACCAACCAGAATGTTTTCGCTAAAGATGTGATGCCTCCTTATTGCTATCTCAGAAATAATACCCAGTTAATCAATCAAACCTCAAAACTGCCGTGTATTTTATTTTTCTAAAGGTTTTGTTGAAGGTATTTCAAACCGTACCGAGCTCGATTTACCAGTATCACCCGGAAAATCCACCATTAAAGCTCTAATTAAATAGGGCATCCACTGGTGTAAATCAGAAATTTGATCACTACTTGACTGAGCGCTACCTTGCCACACCCGAGTTTTCGTCTTCGCATCTACTACCCACAAATCCAAGCTATTTTTAACAAAAGGATAATTCACCGTCTGATACATTGTTTGAAAGGTGCTAAACGGGGCACATCTTGGCGGTGTGACAGAACTACCCCCAGTACAAAATACCCGGGTTGTAGGAATCATACTTGGCTCAACACGCTGGCCAATTTGATTTGTACTGGCATATTTAAAATCCACTAAATAATCAGCATTTTTTGACTCTTCAAAACCTGCTAAAGTTAATTCTCGGGCAATCACATAACCGTACTGTTTTCGTTCCAAATCTTCCGACTGATCAGCACTCGTTAAAAGAGAAAATCGCTTACCAACATATTCCGAAGGAACGCGAACGATAAATTCCTGTTTAATCGTCGGTACAGATAATTTGTGCACTGGCGTTGGAAGTTCATGAAACCGACTTGTCCGCACATCAACAAAACTCGTACATCCCGAGAATAAAAATATCAAACCAATGGAAAAGATCCCTAGAGGATTTCTGCAAACTTGACTCATCTCACCCCCTTCATATCGGCGGATTGTCTTGTCTAATCAGCCGTATCCTATGTCATATTCTATGGAGCCGCTAATTCATCTTTCGCAATTGCAACAGCCATCTCACGCGGTAATATTACACCATTCTTTACGGCTAAAATCTCTGCCATCACACTCACAGCAATCTCGGAAGGAGTCTTGCTGCCAATATAAATTCCAATTGGCCCACGGAGTTTTTCTAACGAACTATACGTATGATCAAAGTGCTCGATCAAACGCTCCTTACGCGCTTGGTTATTTTTTCTAGAGCCAATGGCCCCGACATAAAAAGCGTTGGTATCTAAGGCCTCAATGAGTGCCAAATCATCTAACTTTGGATCATGCGTCAAAGCAACGACACAACTTCTGCTATCAAGGCGCATCTGCGTAACCATATCATCCGGAGACATACTAACAACTTGTGCACCACGCACTGCCCAGTTACTCCGGTAAGCGTCGCGTGGGTCACAAACAGTCACTGCAAAACCATTAAATAAAGCCATCAATGCAAGATATTCGCTTAACTGGCCCGCACCAATGATTAACATCCGATACTCCGGTCCAAAAGTGTTCGTTAACGTGTCAGTCTCGATCACTAATTCAGCTGGACTTGGCGCTAGTTTTAAAGTAACTTGTCCATTACTTAAATATACCGATCTACTGACGAGTTGGCCCTCATCTAATCGTGCCAGCAAGTCCTCTAACAAAACTGCATCTGGATTGTATTCCAGCAGTAACTCTAAGGTTCCGCCACATGGCAAACCAAAACGATGGGCCTCATCGGCGGTAATCCCATACTGAATCAAGCGTGGGATCTGATCAGTTATTAATTGCTCATGGGTATAACTTTTAATTAAGTCGTCCTCAATACAGCCACCCGAGACACTGCCCATGACGCGCCCGTCCTCGCACAATGCCATGATCGAGCCAATTGGTCGAGGTGATGAACCCCAAGTCCTAACAACCGTGGCCAACAACGCCGCCTTGCCCTGTGCTCGCCAAGCAAATAACTCACGCAATACCGTTACGTCAATATTTTCCATCGCCACTTCATCCAACTTTCATCAAGTCAACAAAAAACATCCTGACGTTATGGTAACTCAATTACTAATCCTGTTTTTTTCTGGAACAATATTAAATCTTCTGGGGTATCCATGTCAAAAATAAAATGTTCATTGTGCGTCTGCCAAATATCAACTTTTTCGGGATGCATATCCATATAACCTCGGACTGTCTGTTCTGGACCTTGTAATATTTCCCGAAAAACTTGACCAGACATGATAACCGGATTACCACGCTTGTCAGCTACTTGTGGAAACACAAATTGACCGTGCGTACGGACTTTGAAACGCTCTACTAATTGTCTTAAATCAGCCACGTCTAGTAAGGGCTGATCGCCCAGCATCATAATGACTAGGTCAGGTTCCGGCACGATCAAACCGAGGTGCTCTAAGCCCAACCGCACAGAACTGGCTTGACCTTTTTTCGAATCGGCATTTTGCACCAAATATACCTTGGGTAATTGCTTCGACAAAGTCTGGATCTGCTGTGTAATCACTTCCTGATAAGCACCCGTCACAACAACACACGTTTGAATCCCCAGCGCACTCATCGACTCTAAATGTCTCTCTAAAAGCGTTTTACCAGATACCCGCAGTAACACTTTGGGAATATTTCCTAAACGCGCGCCCTCGCCAGCAACCAATAGAATAGCCGCCATGTTTAAAGACTTCTCACGCCGCAACTTTTCAGCTTGCTTTTGCATTGGATTGGTATATACCGGCATGATATGAATTCCCCGTGGGTCAAGCCGAACATATATGTCACTGTGCAATTGAAAATCTAAATCGTTCACTAAGCGCGTACTTAAATCAATCTGCATTCGCGGTCGATGCGCAATTGAAAAAATAAATTGCACCGTGGCAATATCTCCTAATTGACGAATCTTTGAAATCCGCGCCGCAATGGTATTTGCAAGACCTCGATCTTCTCGCATCAGCTCAACATACTCACCCGCAATGACCCATTTGACTTCGGTTTGATTGGGCAATCGACCCTTATCAATGATCTCTAAAGGATAAGCATCAACCCCCTGCCCCCAAAGCAATCTCCCAGGCTTGGGATCTGACTTTTGACCTGGAACTGGTCCTTGAAAAAAAGTTCCAGCATAAATATCGTTTAGACCAACTAGCTCTGCTACCCTAGCATTGCGCGGACTCGATACAATGAGCTCGGCAGGGGCCTGCTGTAAACTCCGACCCTGATCTAAGATGCACATGCGATCACTCAATAAACGCGCCTCCCTTAAGTCATGTGTCACCATCACAATCGGAATGGCTATACGTTCGCGTAACTTGATCAACTCTTCATATAAAGTTTTACGGGTAGGATAATCCACTGCAGAAAAAGCTTCATCTAACAAAAGTAACTTCGGTTGCCTTGCAAAGGCCCTAGCTAGAGCAACCCGTTGCCGCTGACCACCGGATAATTCACTGGGGAAACGATTTTGTAAATCAACTAACTGCATATCCTCCATTAGATTGTGGGCATACTCTTGCCCTACTTTGTCCGGTAAGGCTAAACAGATATTTTGCAGAGCTGTTAAGTGCGGAAATAAAGCGTAATTCTGAAAAACCATTCCTACTAGACGATCGTGGGCTGGTACAAAAATATTTTTAGCTGAATCAAACCAAACAGTCTGATCTAACTCTATCACCCCTTGCGTAACAGGCAACAAGCCCGCTAACGCTCTTAGAGCGGACGTCTTACCACTTCCAGAGGGCCCTACTAAAGCTAATAACTCGCCTACCTGACATTCAAAATGCATGTCTAAATAAATAGGACCTACCTGAATGAGTTCTGCCTTTAACATCTCAGTGCGACACCCCACGAACAACACTTTTTCGATTGAGTATTTGACTCAATAAAAGCGTTACGAATGAAAACAACAGTAAACAAAACGACATCACTCCGGCACCGTCCATATCAAGCGCCTGTACTCGATCATATATTGCTATCGATAACGTTCTGGTTTGCCCAGGAATATTGCCACCCACCATTAACACGACTCCAAACTCTCCAATAGTATGCGCAACAGTCATGACAGTAGCACTACAAATACCCTTCCATGCGAGTGGTAACTCAATTTTCCATAAACGCTTGAGAGGATTTAAACCACATGTCGCTGCAGCGTCGCGAAGCTCAACCGGGATCGCCTCAAAGGCCCTTTGAATCGGAATAAATGCAAAAGGTATGTTAACGATTAAGCTAGCGATGAGAATTCCAAAAAAAGAAAAAACAATCGAATTACCTGTGAGCTCATAAAACCAACTCCCTAAAAAACCGGTATTTCCAAAACCAACTAATAAATAATAACCAAGAACGGTCGGCGGTAATACTAATGGTAATGTCAAACTAGCCTCAAGAAATTGCTTGAGCCAACTAGAGCGTCGCACTAAATAATGCGCTAGCAATATACCCATAGGAATTAAAATAATCGCCGTCAAACATGCCAAAAACAGCGATAAGCGAAAGGCCTGCCAATCCATCAATATCTCCACTCATGCATAGTAATTGCCAGCAAAAATACTTTATTCAAAGCCAAACTCTCTAAAAATCTTCTGGCTTTTTTCAGTCTGTAAATAAGCATAAAATTCTTTAGCGCCGCTACTAGCCCCTGGACTTAAAGCCATCCGCTGAACAAGAGGCAGATGCGCACTAGGGGGAATCAAAACATATTCTCCTTTTAGTTGCACTGTAGCGTGTTTAGCTAATGCTAACGGAATCAATCCCCCTTGCACAGATCCAGAAATTGCAAATTGAGTAGCCTGACTAGCATTCTCGCCCAAAATGAGCTTTGGTACAGCGATTTCCCATAACTGGGCACTTTTTAATGTTTGCTCTGCCGCCACACCATAAGGTGCATGAGCTGGATTAGCAATTGCTAAACTTCGAATCCGACCATCTTTTAGAGCATTTCCAAATTCCAATAAATTTGGGTTTAGTAAATTTGGCCACTTCTCTAAAATAGGCTTTGGAATAAATAAAACTAATCGCCCTTGACCATATACGACACCCCGATCAATTGTTTTTCGTTGCTCACTCAACCTAAAAATATACTGCTCGTCAGCCATCATCAAGATATCATAATCTCCACCTTGCATGACTTGCTGGTAAAAATTTCCTGACGACCCGTAACTAACCTTTACCACCTGACGAGTTTCTTTAAAGTAATTGGCAATCATCAAGTCAAGGGCATAGCGCACATCAGACGCTGCTGCAATTAAAACCCGCTGCTGCTTCATATCTTTCATCTGCCCCTGGGCAATACATAACTCCGCAGACAGACTAGTACTCAGTAAGGCAAACAAAATAGTCCGTTGCAGAAAAAGGGATCTAGATTGAATTAGCAAAAATTCAGAGAAGCGTGTCAAAAAAAATTGAAGAACTCTCATCTCATTTACCTAAAAATTTCAGCATTAGCTTTCAAATAAAGAGTGAATCGCCAGGATGTGATATAGCCATTTGGCAGCCACCACCCCCACAAAAATTGGGCCCCATTCACACTACCAAATCATAGAAGAAATCATGATTTGATTCAATCTACCCAAGAGATCCCACCTATGAACAAAACTGTTTTTAGCCTCAATTACCTAACCCATTAGGTTGGCTTGACCTCATTAACAATTGCTTGATTTTGTAAAAATGCCGCAATCGCCATCCCCAGACCTTCACGCATCTTTGCAAAAACAGGTTGTGATACAAAGCCTAAATGGGGTGTAATTAATAAATTAGGGACTTGCGTAATCGGATCAGCAAGAGTGAGTGGCTCAACATCAAATACATCTAAAGCTGCCATCGCAGGACGCTGCATCTTTAAGGCCGCAAGTAAATCTGACGTCACAATCAAAGCTGAACGAGACGTGTTGACCAAAAGGCTGTCTGGCCGCATCATCGCAAGACGCTTGGCATCCATTAAATACCTAGTCCCCTCGCCAGGAACCAAATGCAAGGTAACAATCCGGGAAGTTGCTAATAGTTCTTCTAAACTCACTGCCTTAACACCCTTGGCCGCAGCTCTTTCCGGTGTCATATGCGGACTCCAAGTAACAACGTCCATGCCAAATGCTAAACCCACTTGCGCAACTCGCCCACCAATTGCCCCTAAACCTAAAACACCTAAACGCTCACCATGCAAAGGTGGCATCACGGAATACGCATTTCGCCACAAACCGTCCTTGACCAACTGATTTTGCTCAATCAGCCGTTTGTAAGCCCCTAAAATTAAAGTCCATGTGATTTCAACAGTTGTCTCTTTCGAGGGACCAAACTCCGTAAAACTAACCGGGATATGACGCTCTTTTAAAGCAACATAATCAATCGCCAAATTGCGATTGCCTGTAAAAATTACATATTTCAAGTTGGGTAATTGGTCGATTAATTCCTTCTTCAGGGGCGTTCGATCACGCATTAAAACCAAAATATTGGCTGGTAAAACCGCCTCTAAAAGCGCCTTACCTTGCAACGGCTGATGGTACACAATCATCGATGCCGCACTAGCAATCACCGGATGCTCTTTGACTAATACTAAATTCTTCTCAAAATCATCTAACACTACAATATTCATGAAATACCCCTATGATGGTCAAAACTTGGATTCTATTGCCACGTCATTTTATTGCTGCGCTAAACTAATTATCCTATTTTTTTGAAAATACCAAAAAAATAGGATAATTGGATAAATACCTACAAAATCTCGCAAAAACGGCAACTCATCTAGAAAGTAACCACATGGAAATATTAGGCTCACAAACCATTCCTGCAACCCAAGAACAAGTTTGGGATGCCCTAAATAATCCGGATGTGCTCAAAAAATGTCTGCCTGGTTGTGAATCCGTCGAACAAACAAGTCCAGATCTTTTTAAAGTCAAAATTACGACAGCCATTGGTCCATTGAAAGCCAAATTTAGTGGCACCCTACAAGTAACAGAAGCAAAACCGCCTGAGTCTTGCGTCCTCATCTTTGAAGGTCAAGGTGGTGCAGTTGGCTTTGGTAAAGGATCTTCTTCCGTGACCCTTAAAACTGTTCCTGACGGGACAGAATTAAGTTACTCTGCAAAAGCGCATGTGGGGGGTAAATTAGCTCAAATTGGCTCCCGTCTAATCGATAGCGTTGCTAAGAAAATGTCTGATGATTTTTTTAAGGCATTTAATCAAGAGCTTGGTGGAACAGGTATTCAACCGACGCTAGTTGACCGACAAAGCCAGGAAGAATCCTCTGAAAATACGCTTACTAAAAACTTAACAGAGTCGTCTAGCTCGACTACCGGCACAATGGTGCCAGCGTGGTGGTTAATTGTTGCCGCGGGTGTCGGTGCCATGGTAACGCTAGGAGTTCAAGTATTCTTAAAATAAAAATGCCTGAGAGACCCATATGGCAAAAAGTATCCAAACTAATTAGCCAAAAATGAATCGGGATTGGCTATGCCCTAGCACCATGTATCAGTCCTGAAAAAATTACTAATCAATTTAGAACTATGGTTTAATAAATCAGCTAAAAAATAATTAATCTCTCGGAGATCAGATGACGATTCAAATCCAAGTCAATGGTTCGACGCAATCCGTCGATACAGATGCGAATACCCCTTTGCTGTACGCACTGAGTTGGACTATCTTTGAAGAAGTTTAGTTTGATAAAACCCAGATCAAAAATAGCTACTGGGGAGATTATCCAATCTTACGATTTGAGGATGTTCCTGAAATCGAAGTCGAACTCATTAACCGCCCATCCGAAAAGTCGGTTGGGGTTGGTGAAGGTTCGCAAGGGCCAGGTGGTGCAGCAATCGCTAACGCCGTGGCTGCAGCAACCGGGAAAAGAGTTTATGATTTACCTTTAAGCCCAACTCGGATTAAAAATTCACTTACCTAAACTTAACCTTTACTTAATGGATCAGATATGTCCTTACCTACCTTACCAGAATTTACTGAAAAAACTAACGCCCTAGGCTATGACGGTGTATCGATTCGTACCTGGGAGCCTAACTCTGTAAGTCAGACCCATACCCATGAGTTTGCTGTGCACGCTGTAGTTGCCCAAGGTGAGATGTGGCTCACTCGCGGTGATGATACACAGCACCTCCAAGTAGGCGATACCTTTACGATGGAGCCTGAGACCCCCCACGCAGAAAAATACGGTTCACAGGGTACCATTTACTGGGCTGCTAGACGTTTTCCGAAGATTTAAAGTTCATGCTCACACGTTAGCTACGAGAAAATTTCCCGTAGCTAATAAGATTGCAAGGCCCATAAGTCACAACTATTAGCCCATCGTTAACCGGGCTAAGGATACTGTTATGTATCCATTGGGATTGTTCATCTGGAATAGTCCCTCGGACTAAAGATAGAAGAGCTGAATATAAAGTATTCCCGATTTGATTTATGACTTTCGCTGCCATGAAATACTAGAAAAAATCTCCACTAAAAAATCGATCCAAACGCGCAGTTTTGGGGGTACGTTTTTAAGCTGTGGAAATACTACGGAAATATCATATCCCTTCGCACGATAGGACTCTAAAACTTTCACAAGTTGACCAGTTGCAATCATCTGACTGGCGTAATACTCTGCCACCTGGATTAGTCCTAAGCCACTAGCCGCCGCTGAGACTAAGGCCTCGCCACTATTAAAAGTCAATAAGCCATCAATGGCAAGATGCTGCTCCTGGCCATTCTCCAAAAACCGCCACTCCCGAATTAAGCCATTGCGTGGTCGTCGATAAGTCAAACAATGATGTTGTAATAAATCATTAGGGATCTTGGGTACTCCACGCTTTTTTAAGTAACTAGGTGCCGCAACCACCACATAAGCTACGCTAGCTAACTGACGCATCGCTAAACGAGAAGAATGTAATTCACCAACTTGGATAGATGCATCTAAACCATTATCAATGGTATAGGGCACATAATCACTACAGACGATTTCTAAATGAACCTCTGGATATTTCTTTAGAAATTGGGGTAACAATGGTACGACCCACATTCGGCATAAGCCCGATGGCATCCCCACTCGCAATTTACCACGTGGTTCTCGACCAATTCGACTAATCGATTGCTCTGCCTCATCCAAGTCTGACATGAGCTTTTTACAACGCTCATAAAACTCCGCTCCCTCGGCAGTAACGCTTAAACGCCTTGTAGTCCGGTCGAGTAACCTGACTGCTAAATTTGTCTCTAATCGGGCTAAAGAAGCGCTAATGGCCGCAGTCGATACACCTAAATCGCGAGCTGTTCCGCTAATAGTACCAACTTCAACAATTCTCAAGAAAACATTTATTCCGTGTAATCGATCCATCTTGGTATTTTTAATTTTGGAGTTAAGAGTGATTGTAGGCGCAAAGAAGCTTCTTGGACAAAAAATTCACTAGAATCGATAGCAGATCCATACGTCTATCTTTATCAACCTGAATTATTGATTGGAATATTCATGCCTCTTATCCTACGAGGAGTAATGCAAAGTCCTGTAACTCCACTCAAAGATGATTTCTCACCAGATCTACCAACCTTTGAAAAGTTACTCGATTTTCATGTTCGAACTGGCGCTACCGCCATCTCCTGGCCACACCACAAAGGAGAGTCTTTGAATTTGTCTATTAAAGAACGTAAAGCCTTTGCTGAAGTCGCAGTCAAAACGGTAGCCGGCCGTGTGCCAGTGTCCGTTCATGTCAGTGCACTATCAGTCGAAGATTCGATCGAGTTAGCAAAGCACGCTGAACAAATCGGTGCCGACGCGATTATTGCTATTACCCCTTATTTTTGGGCACCTTCACAAGAAGCGATCTACCAACATTATGTCCGTTTAGGTAAGGCCACCAGTCTACCGATGATTGCCTATAACTCACCAAGCTACTTGGAGGGTGTTGAATTTACAGGCGCACTAGTCACTCGCCTAATGCATGATGTGCCAAGCCTTATTGCCATGAAAGAAGCGAGCTTTAATAGCGCTAAATTTTTAGAAATTTCTAGGGCGGCATTACAAGTCCGCCCTAATTTTTCTATCGTAGCAGGTGTCGAATTTCTAGCGCCCTCAGTACCACTTGGCTGCGTTGGTTCCTACTCTTCAGCCGGGGCTATCTGCCCTAATTTATGCACCCAACTCTATGATGCTTGCATCGCCGGCGATAGTGTCAAAGCGCGCGAGTTACAGTTCAAACTAGCGCAGTTATGGGATTTGTTCCGTGACCAATATCCATCCTCTCTCAAAGGAGGCATGGTTGTCATGGGCCGTCCCGTTGGGCCTACAAGACCACCTCTACCAACAGCCACTAAAGAGCGTCAAGCATTTATTGCTAAGCAACTTGAGGAGCTCGGCATATTAGATACCGAGCCACACGGCTGGTAACTATCTCAAAATAAGGATCCATCATATGTCAGTATTTACGCCTGGGTTAGTCCATACCCCCGTTACGCCTTTTACAACAGATCTCAAAATTGACTATAGCCGCTATGAACAATTGCTTGAATTTCACCTTGCTCAGGGTGCGCAGTCGCTAGCAATTACGATGCATGCTGGAGAATCAGTGAGTCTAACCGATCAGGAACAGCGGGCACAATTTGCTTTTGCCACGAAACAAGTCAATGGCAGAGTACCTCTTTTAGCACATGTTAGCGACTCTGGAACTACGATTGCACTAGAACGCGCTCAATATGCTGAGTCAATTGGCATGCAAGCTGTAATCTGCACCACGCCCTATTACTGGACACCGCCTGCGCCAATGATTTTGGAGCATTTTTTACAAGTAAGTCAGGCTGTCAAATTACCTTTCTTTGTTTTTTACTCGCCCGATGAAATGGGTGGGATTACCTTATCTACAGACCTCATCCTAAAACTCGTTGATCAAAGACCTAATTTTTCTGGCATGATTGATGCCAGCTTAGACTGGCAGTTTATGATTAATATTATTTCGAATGTGTGGCGGAAAAAGCCTGAATTTCAACTACTTTCCGGAAATGAATATATGGTGAGTGCGGGCGCCATTGGTGCCACTAGTATGTTGAGTGGTCTGAGCGCAATCGCTCCTAAACTGATCAAAGAACTCTATACGATTTGTCGAACAGAAAAATATGTGCAGGCTCGCCAAGCGCAAGAAAATGTCGCAGCTCTCCTTTTTTTAATTAATCAATATGGCTTTGGTGGACTTAAAAGTGCTATGCATGCGATGGGGCGAGATTGTGGCAGTCCAAGGCCTCCGCATGATCCCTTAAGTCCTTCCCAGCATCAAACTCTGAGCCAATCTCTGCATGCCCTACCCTTTATGTCAAAAGAACCCCAGGGTTGGTAATTCCTTGACTACAATGAGTAGATGTTAACTAACCAGTCAATACCCAAACCAGTGGCCCTCATTACCGGTGCCGCGCAAGGCATCGGCGCTGCATGTGCTCAGGCTCTTGCTAATTCTGGATATCAACTAGCACTGACTTCGAGAAAATTAAGTCAACTCCAACCGATTGCAGATCAAATACAAAAGGCTGGAGGATCTGTACTAACCCTCGAATTGAATATCAATGATCACCTTCATATCAAAGAAATAACCCAACAGGTTTTTAACAATTTTGGTCGTCTAGACGTTCTAATCAACAATGCTGGTATTCCTCTTCGGCAAGAAGCCCTTCAAGTTACCCCTGCAGAATGGGACATAATTATGGATACCAATCTCAAAGGAACCTTCTTTTTAAGTCAAGAGGTTGCGAATACTTGGGTCAGTCTTAATACCCCAGGCTGTATTATCAATATGGCTTCCTTACATGGAATTGTGGCTATGCCCGGTAGGTCTAGTTATGGAATTGCCAAAGCAGGCATCCTACAGATGACTAAAATGCTTGCCCTTGAATGGGCCCAGCACAACATTCGTGTCAATGCTATCGCACCAGGACGGGTAGAGACTCCGGCACGGGCAACAACTTTTGCTCCAGACCCAAAATACCGCGAAGCAATGCTTAACAAAATTCCTTTAAAGCGCTTTTGTACACCGGAGCAGGCTGCAGCAGCTGCCTGCTATCTAGCTAGCGATTTAGCGTCAATTATGACTGGGCAAGTGCTTATCCTGGATGGCGGTATAACTACATACTGACTAGCTATACGAACAGGGATTATTAATAATGCCTCATTAAATGTCTTCTTAAATATTTTTAGTAATGTCTAATTCATATCCCGTTATTTGAAAATTATTCAATTGCCTATTGAGTAAATAGGTGTCATTTTTGTTATGATACGGTTAGTAATAGATCTTAAAAGGAGATAATAGTGGCCAATTTAAATATTAATGGGAAAAAAATTTCAGTAGATGTCGATCCAAATACGCCACTACTCTGGGCAATACGAGATCATGTTGGCCTAACAGGCACTAAATATGGCTGCGGTGTTGGCGTATGTGGCGCTTGTACTATCTTATTTAATGGCGAACCACTCAAGAGTTGTGCCATTCCAGTTAGCGCAGCTGAAGGTAAAAAAATTGAAACTATTGAAAGCCTAGAGAAAAATGGGCAACTTTCGCAACTCCAGCAAGCCTGGGTAAAACATCAAGTTCCACAATGCGGCTATTGTCAATCTGGCATGCTCATGGCTACTACGGCACTATTAAGAAAAAAACCTAAGCCTACAAACGCAGACATTGATGCTGCTATAACTAATATCTGTCGTTGTGGCACGTTCCAAGAAGTTCGTGCTGCGATTCATTCTGTTGCTAAGTCGTAAGGAGCTATCAATGAATGCTATAACTAATATCGCTCGTCGTCGTTTTATTATTTCTTCAGCAACCATCGGTTCAGGTCTTGCAATTGGGTTCGACTTGTCCCTAGCACCCGCTTTTGCAAATACCGCTAGTGATGCACCAGAGATCGGTGCTTGGGTAGTGATCCAACCCGATGAAAAAGTCATTGTTCGCGTTGTGCGCTCTGAAATGGGACAAGGAACCATCACAGGACTTGCGCAAATGGTCGCAGAGGAACTCCAGTGTGACTGGAAAAATGTCAGCTACTCATACCCAACTCCGGCCGAAAGTATTAAACGAAAAGCTGTTTGGGGTTCATTCTCTACAGGAGGCAGCAGAGGGATTCGTACATCAGAACAGTATGTTCGTAAAGGCGGCGCAGCGGCTCGTATGATGCTCGTCCAAGCGGCTGCTGAACAGTGGGGTGTCTCCCCCTCTGAGTGTGAAGTCCAAAAAGGTGTAATAACCCATAAACCAACTGGCCGTAAAACGACCTTCGGTAAAGTAGCCGTCGCCGCATCGAAATTACCAGTCCCAACTCAAATTAGCCTAAAAGATCCAAAAGACTGGAACATTATCGGTAAACCATTAGATCGTATCGATAATCTATCAAGTAAAACAAACGGTAAGCAAGTCTATGCAATTGACCTGAAATTACCAGGTATGCTGACTGCAACAATTAAGGAGTCACCTGTTTTTGGTGGAAAAGTAAAAAGCTTTGATGCTGCCAAGATTAGTAACCTTCAAGGAGTTAGAAAAGTACTACAAGTTGGTGATACTGCTGTTGCTGTTATTGCAGATACCTTTTGGCAAGCTAAAGTGGCACTTGATCAATTACCTATCGAATGGGACGAGGGCCCTAATGCGTCAATCCAACAAGCAGATATCCTTAAAAAACTAGAAGAAGGTTTAACGGCTTCTCAGGCATTTGTTGGTAACTCGAATGGTGACTATAGTAAAGTCCTTGCCGAAAGTGCCCAAAAAGTCGAAGGAACATACTTTTATCCTTTTTTAAACCATGCGCCGCTAGAGCCAATGAATGCAACAGCCAAATGGACACCAGAACAATGTACTGCTTGGGTTCCTACCCAAGATGGCGAAGCCTCAATGGCTGCTGTCGTTGCAGCATCTGGCCTAAGCGCTGACAAATGTGACGTCATTAAGATTAATCTTGGTGGAGGCTTTGGTCGTCGTGGTGCTTTTCAAGATTACACAACGCAAGCAGTTCGAATTGCTAAAGAAATGCCCGGCACGCCAGTAAAATTGATCTGGACTCGGGAAGAAGATATGACTCAGGGACGCTACCATCCGATTATGATGTGTAAATTAACGGGTACTTTTGATGCCCAGAAAAACTTTACAGGTCTGCACATGCGTCTTGCGGGCCAATCTATTCTGGCCTCTGTTCGCCCAGCTATTGTCGAACAAAACAAGGGGATGGACCCAGTCGTTTTCCAAGGATTAGCGAAAAAAGATTTACCGATTGTCGGTGAAGAGGCAACTCTAGACTATACCTTTCCAAATCTAGTTATTGACCATGCAATGCGTAATACGCATGTTCCCCCTGGGTTTTGGCGTGGTGTGAATATCAATCAAAATGCTGTTTTTTTAGAATGCTTCATGGATGAACTTGCCCATACGGCTGGTAAAGACCCTGTAGACTTTAGAAGACAATTTATGGCAGATCAACCCAGAAGCCTAGCAGTACTTAATGCTGTAGTTGATGGTATTGGCTGGTCAAAAGCCCCTAAAAAAGGTGTCTTCCGAGGTGTCGCCCAAATGAAATCATTTGGTAGTTATGTAGCAGCAGCTTGCGAAATATCTGTCAAAGATGGTAATAAAATCAAAATCCACCGAATTGTTGCTGCAACTGATCCAGGATATGTAGTTAATCCAGCCCAAATCAAACGACAAGTTTCTGGGTCATTTGTATACGGACTATCGGCTTTATTTGAAGAAGAAATTACGATTAAAAACGGTGCGGTTATACAGAAAAACTTTGACACGTTTGGCTCAATTCGACTTGCTCAAATGCCTCCTGTAGAAACGATCATTATTCAGGGTGGTGGCAAAGTTTGGGGTGGAGTTGGTGAGCCTACAATTTGTGTTGCAGCTCCGGCTGTATTAAATGCATTTTTTAAAGCAACTGGCAAACGTATCCGAACCCTACCATTAAAAAATAGCGGTATTACCCTCGTCTAATGAACGGTCAATTGTTTTGAATTGGTATTCGATGCATGAAATTTTTAGGAGGACCTAGGCTACTACAAGGATTAATTGTCCTTGTAGTTTTTATAGGCGCACTCCCAGCCCTCTCAAATGAACTGACAGGCGACTCCCAAGCCGGCCGGTCGCTTGTAGCCAGTAGGCAAAAGGGGTTGTGCTTATTGTGTCATAGCGGGCCATTTCCTGAAGAACCATTTCAAGGTAACATAGCTCCCAATCTGTCCGATTTGGTCGCCAATTTAAGTGCTACTCAGTTACGAGCAAGAATCATGAATCCGGCGATTACAAATCCACAAACAATCATGCCATCTTATTACCAACCTGAACATTTAACCCGTGTAAGTAAGCCATATCAAGGACAATCAATTCTTAGTCTCAAAGAAATTGATGATGTAGTAGCCTATTTAATGACTTTAAAAAAAGAATGAAAAAACAGCTTCAATATAATCGACGCGCACTTCTGCAAGCATTACCAATCTTGCTCATCTTGCCTTGCGCTCCAACTTTTGCAAGCAAAAATGATGCTATGGATGCTATGCAAAAAATTATTGGCGGAACGCCAGTAAAAGATGGCGGTATTTACTTCGAACTCTCGCCACTCATTGAAAATGGGAACTCTGTCCCCATTAAAATTGAAGTTGAAAGCCCAATGACCTCTCAAAATTATGTTAAAGCGATACATGTGATCTCGGAAGATAATCCACTTCCAAATATTTTTTCGGCCTATCTAACCCCCCAATCCGGAAAGGCTAAAATTGCTACACGAGTTCGTTTAGCGAACACCCAACGAGTTTGGGTATTAGCAGAAATGAGTCAAGGCTATTATGCAAGAACCTTTGCCGATACAAATGTCACTCTAGCAGCCTGTTTTGAGGGATGAGATGAGTAAAACTTCTCGAACCCTTGTTACTATGCCAAAAACAGCGCGCAAAGGAGCACTTATCGAAATTAGTGTTATTGCTCAGCATGATATGGAAACAGGTTTTCGTAGAACCGAAACTGGTGAATTAATACCTCGTGATATTATTCGTATCTTTACCTGTACATATAACAATATTGAAGTATTTCGAGCAGACCTTCACCCAGGCCAAGCGGCTAATCCTCAAATGACATTCACTGTAGTCGCCACCGAAAGTGGCGAGTTTCAATTTAAATGGGTGGGTGATAATAACTACATCAGTACTAATCAAAGTTTCTTAATCGTGAACTGATTGTTCACAATTCAATTACCCGGCAGATGCAACTAACTAAATACCCATCACGAAGATTGGGTTTTGTAATGGGTGTGATTGCTTTTCTTAGTATTAATCTTTGTAATCAATCCTATGCGCAGCGCCAGTCTGGCTATGAACTCATGTCGCCTGAAAATCAACGTATGCAAAATGATTTGAATTTAAATCCAGCTTATTTTTGGATCTTAGATGGGCAAGATATCTGGAATTCTAAAAACAATCCCAAAGAGCAGTCGTGTGCATCTTGCCATCAAGATCCTAAAAGTTCGATGCGCGGTGTAGCAACGAAGTTTCCTCTTGAACGGGCTGGCAAGTTAATTAATCTCGAACAACAGATTAATTATTGTCAAAGTGAACGCTTATCATCTAAACCCTTCACCTTCGAGAGTAAAGCACTCTTAGCGATAACGACCTTTGTGGCTACCCAATCTCGTGATCTGCCAATTACAACTCATCAAAATAGTAGCTTTCTGAAAAATGCTTTTCAAAAAGGGGAAGTGTTATTTAATCAACGTATGGGCCAGTTAAACTTGTCGTGTGCCCAATGTCACGAGCAACGTGCTGGACTAATTTTAGGGGGCACAAAAATCCCCCAAGCACATCCAACCGCGTATCCAATTTATCGGCTTGAATGGCAAAACGTTGGATCATTACAAAGACGTCTACGTAATTGTATGACAGGGGTACGGGCTGAGCCCTTTGATTATGGATCTAGCGAGCTTGTTCAGCTCGAGTTGTTTTTAATGCACCGTGCTAATGGGATGCGTTGGGAAACTCCAGGTGTTCGCCCCTAGTCACAGACCTACTGAAAAATTTATAAACTCTATTGATTGAGTTTACTTGATACAATTTTTAAAAAAAATTTTTCAGTACTATTCACCAGCCGGTTTAATATTGGCAGTTTTAGCTACCCTAATCCACCTTGGAACCTCAATCGCTAATCGTTGACGGAATTCTTCAGGGCTCGAATGTGCTGGGGTAAATCCTTCTGCAAGAATCTTTTCACGCATCTCAGGTGTTTCAATTACTTTGGCAACTGCAACGTTTAAACGCTTCACAATACTCGCATCGATTCCTCCTGGCCCCCAAAATCCATACCAATGTTCGGCAGAGCCAAAATTCGGAATAAACTCACTAATGGTAGGCACACCTGGCAAACTATCAACGCGTTTATCAGTTGTTACAGCTAAGGCTCGTAATTTTCCACTTTTAATGTGGGGGGTTACAACGACTGAAGTGTAATACCCTAGATTGAGATTACCTCCTAACAAATCAGTTAACCCAGGTCCAGCTCCTTTATAAGGAATATGTACCATCTTTGTGCCAGTAATTTGATCGACCATCTCTCCAACTAAATGGGCATTACTCCCAATCCCTGTTGACCCGTAAGTTACTTTATCAGGTGAATTTTTTGCTAACGCAATCAACTCAGGAAAAGTATTCGCTTTTAAAGATGGGCCTGCGACCACAATCAAAGGTCCCTTTGCCAATAGTGCTATGGGAGTAATGCCATTAATAGGGTCATAAGGTAATTTATGGAGTGCTGGGTTGGCTGAATAACTACCAGAAACAATGCACAATGTGTACCCATCTGGAGCAGCCCTGGCAACTTGCTCTGAACCTAAAGTTCCACCCGCACCAGGACGGTTTTCTACGATAAAAGGTTGCCCAAATATCTCCGTTAACTTCTGCCCTAATACCCTCGATAAATTATCTGTTCCTCCGCCAGGACTAAAAGGAATAATGATTTTTACAGGGCGACTAGGCCAAGCAGAGGGGTTTTCAGCAGCCAATGCGGTTGTGCCAAAAAGTGCCATCATACAAGCAATCCTACCAATCCAACAAGTAACGAAATATTTCATTTAAACTCCTTATTTACACATCAGTAGGTTACGCGTTGATAACTTCAACCCGCTCTCGTTCAGGAACAATTGCCTGCATTAATTGACCAATATCTGTAACATGCTGTAATTTACTAATCACCTGAAAAACTGTATTCGCTTGATCCTCTCCTAAAATTCGCTGTGCACAATCGATAAATTTATTTTCTTTGTCAACAGCTGATAATGGCCACTGAATTGAGCCAGGAACATCCTCAATTCGTAACTGAAATATTCCACGCGTTGTTTTTACCGTTAAATCTGTATAACCCGAAATCCCGGAATAGATTTTTGTATCTGGTATTTTTTCCCGTTTGACTTTTTTCATCAAGTCTCTGATGGCCGGTCGACTTACCATAGCATCCGTAAAAGTCGCAAGTCCTAATTGTCCATCCAATAATAGAGCAGACAAGACATATTCAATACTAAATTTACTTTCCAAAGCAGTCTTCGGATTAGTACTAATCAACGCAGTATCTGTCCCAGGTAAAAATCCCACCCGAATTTCTTCTACGTCCTTACAAGTAAATCCGTGCTGATCAATCAAACGATTCAGGCCACCAATCGCTCGATGATTCGAATAACAGCATGGCCAACCTTTGAAGTAAATCCCAGGACTTTCTATCTCCCAAGGTCTAGCCCAGTGACTGAGTAATTCTTCTAAATCACCAACATCACTACCACTGTAAGTGTCGATGACATTATTATGGCCATCAAAAATATTCTCATCAGCACTCAAACCATGCTGAACTAACCAAGTTGTTTGAATCGCATTTCGAGCCGTGTGACCAGCATGAAAAGGTTTGGTCATCGTTCCAAAATTACGGACTAAACCACTCATTTGTGAGGCGCCAAGTCCCCAAGCTCTTTGTAATTCAGGCCCGCTCAATCCCATCAAGCGAGCAGCAACGGCAATCGACGCAAAAAGTCCAATCGTCGCCGTTGAATGCCAACCAATTAAAAAGTGGTCTTCACCAAAAGCACGCCCAAGCTTACCAGCAACTTCTAAACCAATTACATGAGCCACAAGCACATCCCGACCAGATGAGCGGCAACTCTGGCCGACCGCTAGAGCAGTAGGTACAAGTGTTACACTTGGATGCCCCCGAAGATTTGGATGACTATCATCAAAGTCCAAAGCATGCGCACTAATTGCGTTGATAAAAGCAGCGTCAGCAACCGTCGTCTCGCCCTTGTACCCAAATAAACTAGCCTGACCAGTAGCAGCCTGACTGCTCACCCAAGCCCGAGCAATTTTTGTCACAGGCTCATCGACTCCAGCAATTCCGACCCCAAGACAATCCATCACAGCGTCTTGTGCTAAAAACAATAACTCTGGTGACAGATCTGTATCCTGAGTTTGTATGACTCGATTTGCTAAAGCAGTTGTAAACATCAGTACCCTTTGATGAAATATCAAGAACCGCTAACATCTTTTTTAGAGTAACATCTAATTACTGTAAAGCAGCTTCCCCGGCTCCATTACCGGCAATCTGGCCAAATACAACACCAGAAACTAAGCCTGTTCCAGCTGGGTAATTAAAGTAAAAAATCCCGCCAACCATCTCGCCAGCGGTAAATAAACCTGGGATTGGATGATGATGGACATCAACAACCTGGCCAGTCTGGGGCACAATCTTTAATCCACCAAAGGTAAATGTAATGCCACAAGTCGTGTGATATGCTTCAAATGGGCCCGTATCTAGGGGGTGTGCCCAATTGGATTTAGGCGGTTCAATACCAACCGTACCTCGACCATCCTTAATGGCATGATTAAAAGGTATTTCTGTTTTAACAGCGGCATTAAATTCTTGGATAGTTTTTAAGAATTGGGCCTTATTAACCCCCACCATCTTGTCGGCTAAATCCTCGATTGTGTCTGCCACAACCCGAGTAACCATTCGATCACCATACTCCGGCCGAAGTAATGGCCTCACTTTGGCATCAAATACCTGCCAAGCTTCTTGTCCAGGCTGCTTGAGTACTTCTCCGCCATATTTAGCATAGGTGAAGTTATAAAAATCAATTCCTTCGTCAACAAAACGCTTCCCATCTGAATTAATCATGAGAGACAAGGGATAACTATGACGATATGAACTATGCGGCAAAGTTAAATCACCAAACTCTGGCGCATATCGCTCCCATGAAACGGCATGCCTACCAGACCAATTGCCGTATGGACAAGCACCAATATCCATAGCCATACGTAAGCCGTCTCCCATATTAAAACGCGTCCCACGTACTTTCGCTAATTCCCAACCTGGACCTAAATATTTTGTACGCCAAGCAGCATTCGCTTCAAAACCACCGCATGCTAATACAACAGCTTTGGCCTGAAAATCCGTTGGTACGCCCTGAATCTTTGCAGTCAAACCATGTACTTTGACACCGTCATATATCAATGAAACAGCCCGTGCCTCATAAATAATTTCAATTCCTTTTTTAATTGCAGTATCAGTCAAATATTGAACTAAACCAGGCCCGCCTCCAGAAACCTCCATCGGCATCCGACCAAAAAATTTACGTTTACCATCAATAATGGCTGATTGTGCACGATAAGTCGGCACAAAACGAACACCCTGAGAGCGTAACCAAACCATTGCTTCAAAGCTATTATTTACTAAAGTCTCACATAAATCTGGGTCTGTTCGCTCATTGGTGACACGCAATAAGTCATCAAAAAAGATATCCCGAGAGTTGTTATCCCAGTCAGTCTGTTCTACCTCATCGTCTGTTATGTCAGCTAATCGCTGTAGATCTTTTCCGGATGTGTAAGCAAAACGCATCACCCCACCAGCAAAGCGACTATTGCCGCCTGAAGCATCTATGGGTGCGGCCTCCAGCATCACAACACTTGCACCTTTATCCCTAGCTGCAAGCGCAGCACATAAAGCAGCATTGCCCTTGCCAACTACAACCACGTCATATTGCTTCATTACATGTCTCCGTATAGCTATTAATTTATTTTTTTAATTCTATCTAAATAACTACTAGAAAATAAACTGAATAAAAGAATCACTTTTAACTGTAAGATTTAATATCTATAGCGACGCGCTCAAGGATGGTTTTTTCTAAATTTCAAATATCTCTACCGTTAGAAATTTACTTGATATTTTTATACTTCTTTGTTTTTCAAATGTTCATTGATGAAGTTTCTCCCAGATATTTTGAAAAGTCTATCTAACCTCTTCGATTAGACTATCAAAACTGATATTGACTCATCAAATTTCTCAGTTATATTTTTTCCCATCATCCAGGAATAATTCCAAAAACCCACAATTGTAGGCTTCCGGCGCAGTCTTTTTACAAA
>CAIQHU010000177.1 GCA_903871735.1 uncultured beta proteobacterium
AAAAGGTCCTCTATGACGACATATCACCTGTCATTTTTTGACTCTGATTAATTCGACTCCGCTAAGCCCAATCCTTTCATACAATTTCCTGAAAAACTTGGGGGAGTTCCACCACCAGGCTCAGCTCCCAAAATAGCTCATTGATTAACAACGTCTTTAGCCTCATTTAGATGAAATGGATGAAGTGATTCCATGATTTAAATCATATGCAGTAAAATACAACGACTCCTTGCGATATCCTTAATCACTGTAACTAATTTTTATGCACCAGATTGAACCTGTGAATGATTGTGGCATATCGAAACACCCTTTACTAGTAAGGATTTAAGAGATCATCAAGCAGAATTGCAACTTCGGATGGTATTTATGCAAGTTTTAAATCTATTCATCTAAATGATCTTTGTAATTCGCATATGAAAAAAAAGACTGCTGTTGGGAGTATTCAAGCTTGGTTCAATACATCCCATATTTTTAGAACTTATCGGTGGCAATGGGCGCTTGCAATTCTCTTTGTCTTTATTGCAGCTGGTGCAACTTTATCGGTGCCTCTTGCCTTTCGATACCTGATCGACGTTGGACTGACTAGTGATCAAGTTCATGAACCATTTATCTATCTTCTAATCATTGCAATCGTGCTAGCTTTAAGTACCGCGACGCGTTTTTATTTAATGTCATGGCTAGGGGAGCGTGTGGTCGCAGATATTCGAGAAAATGTCTTTCAAAATGTTCTGAAGCAAAGTCCTACCTATTTTGAAACACTTCAAAGTGGTGAAGTGCTGTCTCGCCTGACAAGTGATACAACACTCATCCAAACACTAGTCGGCACAAGTATTTCTCTAGCATTAAGAAGCTCGGTCATGGCACTCGGCGGAATTGCGATGATGCTAGCCACTAGTGCATGGCTAGCTGGAACAATGGTACTGCTATTATTTGCAACAGTTTTACCTCTGTGGGCTTATGGCCGAAAAGTACGTAAAATGTCGCGCGCAAGCCAAGATGAGATAGCCAATTCAAGCGCAATCGCTGGCGAAATTCTTGGAGCAATGCAAACTGTCCAAGCCTTTGTTAGAGAGAAATTTGAGTTTAATCGTTATCAATATTCTGTTGAAATGGCTTTCGAAGTCGCCAAAAACCGGATTAAAACTCGTTCCTTATTAACAGCCCTAGCAATCGCTCTAGCCTTTGGTGTGATTGTTCTTGTCTTATGGGTCGGAGCACTTCAAGTTGGCGCAGGTCATATAACCACCGGCCAACTAACCCAATTTGTTTTATATGCGGCGTTGGTGTCAGGATCCATCGGCTCCCTTTCCGAGGTTTGGGGGGATTTACAAAGAGCCGCTGGCGCTACCGAAAGACTAGTAGAGTTAATCCAAGCTCCGCCTGCTATTTCGTCGCCAACCATTTATGCTCCATTTAACCAGCCAACAGAACAAGAAAAAAATCATGCATCTTTGAATAGTCTTTCCCTAGATAAAAATGCACCAATTAACGCCATCGAACTAAATAACGTACTATTTTCATACCCAACAAGGCCAGACTTTTACACGATCAACCAATTAAGCTTGACGATTCCAAATGGAAAAAGTTATGCATTGGTGGGCCCCTCTGGTGCTGGAAAAACCACTTTATTCTCCCTACTACTGCGGTTTTATCAATCAAATTCCGGTGATATTCGTATTCTTGGAAAAGAAATAAGCGCATGGCCAGTCGACCAGTTACGAGAACAGATTGGCATCGTTTCGCAAGAGCCACTCATCTTCGCTAGTTCAGCGATGGAAAATATTCGCTATGGCAGATTAAATGCTACTGATCAAGAAGTGATCGAAGCAGCTAAAATGGCCTACGCGCATGATTTCATTAGCGCCCTTCCAGAAGGCTATCAAAGTTTTTTAGGTGAACGAGGAGTGCGCCTATCGGGCGGGCAAAAGCAACGTATCTCTATCGCTCGGGTGATTCTTAAAAACCCGGCAATTTTATTACTTGATGAAGCAACCTCTGCTCTAGATGCCCAATCAGAACGGGAAGTTCAAAATGCGCTATCGGCCCTATTGCCAGGGAAAACTGCAATCATCATCTCGCATCGCTTGGCTACTATTCTGCGAGCCGACCGGATCGTGGTTTTCAATGAAGGAAAAATCGAAGCCCAAGGCACCCATCAAGAATTGCTTGCACAGTCAGGCCTCTACTCCCGCTTAGCTAAACTACAATTTATTCAATAATTTAGAGGGAAAACTAATGTCAACTATTTATGAATTTAGCGCTAAAGACATCACTGGCCAACTAGTCCAGTTTTCAGACTTCAAAAACAAACCCTTATTAATAGTTAATACAGCCAGTAAATGTGGCTTCACCCCACAATTCAAAGGCCTTGAAGAACTTTACCAAAGTTACCAATCAAAAGGTTTCGTGGTTTTGGGGTTTCCGTGTAATCAGTTTGGGAGCCAAGATCCTGGCTCCAATCAAGAAATTACTCAGTTCTGCACCCTGAATTATCAGGTGACTTTTCCAATGATGGCAAAGGTCGAAGTCAATGGCCCGAAGGCAGACCCTCTTTTTCAATGGCTGACCAAGGCTGCTCCAGGCTTACTAGGGAGTACCGCTGTCAAATGGAACTTT
>CAIQHU010000178.1 GCA_903871735.1 uncultured beta proteobacterium
ATTGAGTGCAATCTACTGCTGTGATTATCAAAGAGCCTAAAGTGATTGCCCTTGAGCAAGTCAGGATTGATGGGCTTGGTGATACAGACGTAGCCGTTGAAATGGAGTGGAGTGGGATTAGTACTGGGACAGAAAAATTATTATGGTCTGGCCGGATGCCAAATTTTCCAGGTATGGGTTACCCGCTTGTGCCAGGATATGAATCAGTTGGACGGGTTATACATGCAGGGAAAAAAACGCATTTAGAACTGGGTACTCGGGTCTTTGTGCCAGGCGCAAAATGTTTTGGTGATGTTCGTGGTTTATTTGGTGGCTCAGCTTCACATGTTGTTTTGCCAGAATCGCGGGTCACGCAACTCGACGAGAGTTTAGGCGAAGAGGGCGTCTTGTTGGCATTGGCCGCAACGGCTTATCACGTTACTGGCGGGGATGTAGAAAAACAACCAGATTTAATCATTGGCCACGGTGTTGTCGGTCGGTTGCTGGCGCGTATTGCGGCTTTAAAGGGCCAGAAAGTAACGGTTTGGGAGACGCACCCAGAACGCATGGGAGGCGCCTTCGGGTATCACGTTACCCACCCAGAAAAAGATGACTGTAAGCAGTACAAAATTATTTGTGATGCGAGCGGTGATGCGAAATTAATCAATACCTTAATTGGTCGCATGAACTTTCAAGGCGAAATCGTCTTAGCTGGATTTTATGAAGAGTCCATCTCCTTTATGTTTGCGCCGGCGTTTATGAAAGAAATGAAAATGCGCATTGCCGCCCAGTGGCAGCCAAGTGATTTAGTGGCAGTTCAAGAATTAATTGCTAATCAGCAATTGAATTTGAGTGGATTAATTACCCACCAGAGTAACCCAAGTAATGCTCAAGAAGCCTATCAAACTGCCTTTACCGATAAGCAATGTTTAAAAATGGTTCTGAATTGGAAAAACTGAAATGAATAGTCCTATACCAGCACAAGCTACAGTGCAATTTATGCACTTAAAAAAGGAAGCAGCTATTGAGCCAGCTCCGGTTTCGACTGCGCCAGTAACCAAAGAGACGCAAATTATTGCGATTTACGGCAAGGGCGGCATTGGTAAAAGTTTTACCCTGGCAAATCTTTCTTACATGATGGCGCAGCAAGGTAAAAAAGTTTTACTGATTGGTTGTGATCCCAAAAGCGATACGACTTCGTTGCTTTTTGGAGGAAAAGCATGCCCAACGATTATTGAGACTTCTTCCAAGAAAAAACTCGCTGGTGAGTCAGTTGAGATTGGCGATGTTTGCTTTAAGAGGGATGGTGTATTTGCGATGGAATTAGGTGGTCCAGAGGTTGGGCGTGGTTGTGGTGGACGAGGAATTATTCATGGTTTTGAAACCCTTGAAAAGTTAGGTTTTCATGATTGGGGATTTGATTATGTGTTGTTAGATTTTTTAGGGGACGTGGTTTGCGGTGGGTTTGGTTTGCCGATTGCTAGAGATATGTGCCAAAAAGTCATCGTCGTGGCGAGTAACGATTTGCAATCTTTGTATGTTGCCAATAACGTTTGTTCGGCGGTTGAGTATTTTAGAAAACTGGGCGGCAATGTTGGTGTCGCCGGCATGGTAATTAATAAGGATGACGGCACTGGTGAAGCTGCTGCGTTTGCACAAAGAGCGGGTATTCCGACTCTAGCAGCGATACCTGCCAATGATGATATTCGTCGCAAGAGTGCTAATTACGAAATTATCGGCAGGCCCGGTACCGAGTGGGCAAGTTTATTTGAAGAGTTAGCAAGTAATGTTGCTCTAGCTCCACCAGTTCGACCGAAGCCTTTAACGCAGGACGAACTATTAGGATTATTTTCAGGTGATCAGGTTGGACGTCATGTGGTTCTTGAACCAGCAACTTTATTCGATATGGTTGGTAAAGACCAGGTTATTAGAGAGTCTTTAGAAGTAGTTTACGACAAGGTATAAAGTAATGACCCATCAGATCATCCCGATCGTCAATCAATCCCAGGTAGAGGCTGGTGATGGACTTGGATGTCATGCCGGTGCGCAGACCATGATTGCGGCAGCGAAGGCGGCCAACAAATCTGAGGTCCTACATCAATATGCCTTAGATTATCCTAAAGGACCGCACGATCAACCGCAAAGTATGTGCCCAGCATTTGGCTCCTTGCGTGTTGGTTTAAGAATGCGCCGCACATCGACCATTTTGTCAGGGTCAGCTTGTTGCGTCTATGGACTTACCTTTACATCGCATTTTTATGGTGCTAGACGCAGCGTTGGTTATGTCCCTTTTAATTCAGAGTCATTAGTCACTGGTAAATTATTTGAAGATATTCGTGAGGCCGTTCATCAAGAAGCGAATCCAGAAAAGTACGATGCTATTGTCATTATTAATTTATGTGTACCAACAGCGAGTGGCGTACCCCTACAGTTATTGCCAAAAGAAATTAATGGCGTCAGAATTATTGGTATTGACGTGCCTGGATTTGGTGTGCCAACACACGCTGAGGCAAAAGATGTTTTGGCTGGGGCAATGCTCAAGTATGCTAGAAGTGAAGCCTCGGCTGGTCCTGTAACAGCGCCTCGACAAGGTGTGTCCGATAAGCCAACCATTACCCTTTTAGGTGAGATGTTTCCGGTTGATCCAGTTGGCATCGGGATGCTCCTTGAACCCATGGGGCTAGCAGCCGGGCCAGTAGTTCCTACCCGTGAGTGGCGCGAATTGTATCAAGCTCTAGACTGTGCTGCGGTAGCAGCAATACATCCTTTTTATACGGCGAGTATTCGAGAGTTCGAAGCTGCTGGACGCCAGGTAATAGGTTCTGCACCAATTGGATACGAAGGAACAGCGGCTTGGCTTGCACAGATTGGTGCTGCGTGTAATGTCAATAGTGATTTAATTGCAGCTGCGCAAAATAAGTTTTTACCAATGATACGAAGTGCTTTGGCTGCTAAGCCGATTAAGGGTCGAGTGACGCTCAGTGGTTATGAGGGTTCGGAGTTGTTAGTAGCGCGTTTATTGATTGAAAGTGGAGCGCAAGTTCACTATGTGGGGACGGCTTGTCCGAAAACCATTTGGAGTCAACCTGATCGCGAGTGGTTAGAGTCAAAAGGCGTTCATGTCCAGTACCGGGCATCCCTTGAGCAAGACCTAGCGGCTGTAGCTGAGTTCAAACCTGATTTGGCAATTGGTACCACGCCGGTTGTGCAAAAAGCTAAACAGCTAGGGATTCCAGCCCTATATTTTACCAATTTAATTTCAGCTAGACCGCTCATGGGAGCTGCTGGTGCTGGCTCTTTAGCTCAAGTAATTAATGGCGCGATTGCAAATCAAGAGCGCTTTTCCACCATGCGCGATTTCTTTGAAGGTGTTGGTAGTGGATACGCCAGTGGCGTTTGGGATGAGATTCCGCAGGATCGGCCTGACTTTAAAGCAGACGTTAAACGTCGCTTAGATAAGGCGCAGAAAAAGCGCAAAGCAGAGGAGATTGGCTGATGTTTGTCATTGACCATGACCGAGCAGGCGGCTATTGGGGCGCTGTGTATGTGTTTACCGCAATTAAGGGTTTACAGGTGGTCATTGACGGCCCGGTTGGTTGTGAAAACCTACCAGTTACGTCTGTTTTGCACTATACCGATGCCTTGCCGCCACATGAATTACCGATTGTGGTGACTGGTCTTGCAGAAGAGCAGTTAGGGCGCGAAGGTACTGAAGAGTCGATGAAGCGTGCTCATAAGACTTTAGATCCAGAGTTGCCCTCGGTAGTTGTGACAGGTTCTATTGCAGAAATGATCGGCGGTGGAGTCACTCCTGAGGGAATGAATATTGCCAGATTTTTGCCAAGGACTATTGATGAAGATCAATGGCAAAGTGCCAACCGTGCAATGTATTGGTTGTGGACTGAATACGGTATGAAGCATATACCCGAGCGGCCAGTCCGCAAGCCAGGTGAAAAACCGCGGGTGAATATTATTGGGCCAGCGTATGGTACTTTTAATATGTATAGTGATTTAGCGGAGATCAAGCGTTTGGTACAAGGTCTTGGTGCAGAAATCAACATGGTATTTCCGATGGGGAGTCACTTGGCAGATGTCTCACGTTTAGTTGAGGCTGACGTCAATATTTGTATGTATCGGGAATTTGGTCGCTTGCTCTGTGAAAACTTAGAGAGGCCTTATTTACAAGCACCGATTGGGATGCACAGTACGACCAAATTTTTAAGAAAACTTGGTGAGCTCTTAGAGATAGATCCTGAGCCATTTATTACGCGCGAAAAAAATACGACAATTAAACCTATTTGGGATTTGTGGCGTTCAGTGACGCAAGATTTTTTTGGAACAGCGAGTTTTGGTGTCGTTGCCAATGAGACATATACGCGTGGCATTCGTAGTTTTTTAGAAGATGAAATGGGTTTGCCGTGCCACTTCGCAGAGTCGAGAAAGCCTGGAGAAAAAACGGATAACGCGAAGATTCGTGAATTAGTGCAGACCAAGACTCCTTTAGTTTTATATGGAAGTTATAACGAAAGAATGTACGCTAGTGAAGTTGGTGGGCGCTGCGCATATATTCCGTCGTCCTTTCCTGGAGCCATTATTCGACGACATACTGGTACGCCGTTCATGGGCTATGCAGGCGCTACTTATATTATTCAAGAATTTTGTAATGCCTTATTTGATGCTTTGTTTCATATTATTCCTCTTGGTACAGAACTTGATAAGGTTGAATCGACTCTAGCAAAAGTTGGACAACTGCAGAGTTTGCCTTGGGACTTTTCGGCGCAGGAACTTTTAAATCATTTAGTAGAAAACGAGCCGGTATTGACGCAAATATCGGTTGCTAAACGTTTGCGAGATAGAGCAGAGCGCGAGGCTAGAATAGCAGGCCTCACGCGCGTTACTGAAGAGTTAATTCAGAAGATTAAAGCATCAGCAGGTGCAGGGATTAGCGCATGAATCAATTGATTCAAATAGCGCACAAAGAATATAGCGTTTTATCGTTATATCCCCACGCTACACGGGGTGAGTGTAGGACAAGTTGTAACGTTATTTTAGGGAGTAATCAACATGAGTGAAAACAGATCTATTTCTGGTTTGAACGATGCTGAGGCCCAAGAGTTTCATGCATTTTATGTGCAAGGACTTGTTGGGTTTGTTGCAATAGCAGTTATTGCACATATCTTGGTATGGGCATGGCGTCCTTGGTTTTCGTAATCTTTAGTTAACAAAGGAAAGGGGAAATATATGGGAGTTAAAACAGAGTCAATGGCAAAGTTTATGGCGGATGATTCCATATCATTCAAAATAGTTTTTTTATTGAGTTTTGTGGTTTGCTTCTTCATAACCCTGTTTGCGCTAGTACTACCTGTGCAATGGAGGCTTTGGCTTCCTGGTGCTGAGGGAGATAAGTCGTTTCTCGACTCAGTTCGAGCAGGTGTTTATAGCTTTATGTCTTATTTAAATTAGGAGAATCATTATGTGGAGAATTTGGAAGTTATACGATCCGCTACGAGCGATGGTAGCTCAAGGCGTTTTTCTCTTTGCTCTTGCTGCCATGATCCATTTGATTTTATTGAGTACTACTCAGTACAAATGGTTAGACGGTATGAGTCAATCGCAATATATGCAGTCTCGCACTGCGCAGAAGTAATCAGTAAAAAGCCTTGGAAGAGGTTTTTAAAACCTTTTCCAAGCACGAATTTTATTATAGTAAAAACTTAAAAAAGGGGGGAGCAATCATGGCAATGCTCAATTTTGAAAGAAAGTACCGCGTCCGCGGTGGAACCTTGGTTGGCGGGGACTTGTTTGATTTTTGGGTTGGTCCCTTTTATGTGGGATTTTTTGGTGTAACTACCGTATTTTTTTCTTTCTTGGGAACCGCTATGATTTTATGGGGTGCGGCTCATCAAGGAGTATTTAATATCTGGCAAATAAATATTGCTCCACCTGATTTGAAATATGGGCTGGGTTTTGCGCCGATGATGGAGGGTGGGCTTTGGCAAGTTATCACGATTTGCGCTCTTGGGGCATTTGCATCTTGGGCGCTCAGGGAAGTTGAGATTTGTCGCAAGCTCGGGATGGGTTTACATGTCCCTGTAGCTTATAGTATGGCAGTTTTTGCGTACTTCTCTTTAGAGGTAATTAGGCCGGTACTGATGGGTGCTTGGGGTCATGGATTTCCTTACGGGATTATGAGCCATTTAGATTGGGTCTCCAACACCGGGTATCAATACTTACATTTTCATTACAATCCAGCACACATGATTGCTGTGACTTTGTTTTTCACAACAACTCTAGCTCTTGCTTTACACGGGGCACTTGTTTTGTCTTCGACGAATCCTTCGAATGGCGCAATTAAAACACCAGAACACGAAGATACCTTTTTTAGAGACATCATTGGCTATTCAGTAGGGACTCTTGGAATTCATCGTTTAGGTTTATTTCTAGCCTTAGCGGCAGTTTTTTGGAGTGCTGTTTGTATTATTATCAGCGGACCATTTTGGACACGAGGTTGGCCGGAGTGGTGGACATGGTGGTTAAATATGCCGATTTGGCACTAAACGATTATTTTGGAGATAAAAATGGATTATCAAAATCTATTCACCCAAACACAGGTCACAGGGCCAATTAGCCGTGGCGTACCAATTAATAGCTATGATCAAAGAGAGCGCACCCAAGGCGTCAGTTTTTCTAGCCTGCTAGGGAAGATTGGTAATGCGCAACTTGGCCCAATCTATTTGGGGCGTTTAGGCGTTGCCTCATTAGCGTTTGGGATGGCGGCATTTTTTATTATTGGCATGAATATGCTAGCGCAAGTGGACTGGAATCCCATTCAGTTTATTCGCCAATTATTTTGGTTATCGCTCGATGCTCCTGCGCCGAAGTATGGCTTAGGTTTGGCGCCACTCAATGAGGGTGGTTGGTGGAATATAGCTGGACTATTTAGTACGATTGCAATCTTATTATGGTGGTTTAGAACCTACCGTCGAGCTTTAGCACTGGGGATGGGGACGCATGTCTCTTGGGCGTTTGCATCGGCTATTTGGTTATTTTTAGTACTTGGATTATTTCGTCCTGTTTTAATGGGTAGTTGGAGCGAGGCAGTACCTTTTGGAATTTTTTCACACTTGGACTGGACAGCGGCATTATCCATTCGTTACGGCAACTTGTTTTACAACCCGTTTCACATGTTATCGATTTTCTTTTTGTACGGTTCTGTATTGCTCTTTGCGATGCATGGCGCAACGATTTTAGCGGTCAGTCGGTATGGTGGTGAGCGCGAAATTGAGCAAATCGTTGATCGTGGTACGGCATCTGAACGAGCAGCTTTGTTTTGGCGTTGGACGATGGGTTTTAACGCTACGATGGAATCGATTCACCGTTGGGCTTGGTGGTTTGCAGTGTTAACACCGATATCAGGTGGGATTGGTATTCTCTTAACCGGCACAGTTGTTGACAACTGGTATTTATGGGCGATGCATCATGGTATGGTGCCGGCTTATCCAGTTACGAATGTGATTGATCCATCTCTTGCAACACCAGCTTTTTCTGCACCATTACAAGGAGCTAAATAATGAAAAAAAATATCTTTTCTGCGCTCCTAGCCATAAGCGCACTACTTTTTCTGACGGCTTGTGAGCGTCCGCCAATCGATGCCAAGCAAAATGGCTTTCGGGGCACAGCGATGGTCGATGTTCAAAATCCTCGGATAGTGGCTGAGAAAGTTAAATTAAATACGATTCCACCTTCTACTGGGGCCATTTCTGGTGAGGGGGAAAAGGCTAGCAAAGTATATAAAAATGTCAAAGTATTAGGAGACTTAAGTACAGCGCAGTTTAGTACCTTTATGGTGACAATGACTAGTTGGGTAGCACCCAAAGAGGGCTGTGCCTATTGCCATAATCTTGAAAATTTAGCGGATGATAGTAAGTACACAAAAGTTGTTTCTAGAAGCATGATTGAAATGACTCAAAATATTAACGCGAATTGGAAGTCGCATGTCCAAGAAACTGGCGTAACTTGCTATACCTGTCATCGTGGCAATAATATTCCGCAAAATGTTTGGTTTAAATCACCGCCTCAAAAAGGTGGGAATATGTTAGGCAACTTAAATGAGCAAAATAGCGCATCCCCGAGCGCTGCTTATAGCTCATTACCGAATGAAACCTATTCCAAGTTTTTGCTTGCTAGTAATCCAGCACGCATACAAGGTAAAGATGGTTTACCCAATGGTAACAAGCATTCGATTCAGGCGACTGAGGAGGTGTACGGCATCATGATGCATTTTTCTCAATCACTCGGTGTGAATTGTACGTATTGTCACAACACCCAAGCATTTTCGGATTGGACACATAGTACGCCGCAGCGGGCTCAGTCTTGGCATGCTATTCAGATGGTCAAAGATGTCAATAATACGTTCATGGTGCCATTAACTAGTACTTTTCCGAAGCATCGTCTTGGTGAGACTGGTGATGTAGCGAAGGCCAATTGCGCGACTTGTCATCAAGGTGTGAATAAACCGCTTTATGGTAAGAGCATGCTGTCTGATTATCCTTACTTAACTAAGCCTGCTACTGAGGTTAATGCAAAAACAGTGGCAATGAAATGATTGAATTGGTGTTGTAGCGCTGTCATTGTAGCGTCTTAGGGCGCTACTTTTTTGAATCTTGGGTAATTATGGACACACAAGTTGACCGATTTAAGATCCCGTACCTTGTAGAGGCAGAAAATGTCTTTCCTGAGGGATCTCGAGTCATTGTTATCGGCTCAGGGTTTGGTGGGCTTGCTGCAGCGATTCGGTTAGCGGTTAAGGGCTATGAAGTGACTGTCCTCGAAAAATTGGATGCGCCGGGTGGTCGAGCATATGTGCATCACCGCAACGGTTACACCTTTGATGCTGGACCAACCATTATTACGGCGCCATTTTTGTTAGAAGAATTATGGCAGTTGTGTGGTAAATCGATGGCAGATGATATTGATTTACGTTTAATGGATCCCTTCTATCAGGTGCGATTTAATGATGGGCGCATTTTTAATTACACCGGTGATCCCGAAAAAATGCGGCACGAAGTGGCTAAATTTTCTCCAGAGGATTTACCCGGCTATGAGCGATTTTTACAAGAAGCAGAAAAATGCTATCGCTTAGGATTTCAAGATTTAAGTACGGTTGCTTTTACGACTTTTTGGGATTTATTAAAAGCCGTGCCGAGCATGATCAAAATGCGCGCCTGGGAGAGTATTTATCAATTAGTTGCGCGACACATTAAAAATCCGCAATTACGACAGGTGATGAGTTTTCACCCTTTGTTGATTGGTGGAAATCCTTTTTCTGTGACCGCGGTATATGCCCTGATTAATTCCTTAGAGCGTAAGTGGGGCGTACATTCTGTGATGGGTGGAACAGGTCAGCTCATCCTTGGCTTAGTGAAGCTGTTGCAAGGGCTTGGGGTCCAAATTCGCTATGACAGCACAGTCAGTAAAATTAATATTGAGAACAATCAAGTAACAGGGGTAACGCTTCAAAATGGGCAGATTTTATTTGCCGATAAAGTGGTATCCAATGCTGATTCAGCATGGACTTATAAAAATTTGATAGAACCCCAACACCGCCAGCACTGGACAAACCGTAAAATTGATCACGGTAGCTATTCCATGAGTTTATTTGTTTGGTATTTTGGGACGAATCAACCATATCCTGATGTGCCCCATCACATGATGCTTCTCGGAGATCGTTATCAAGGGTTATTAACAGATATCTTTCAGCGGCATATTTTGGCGGATGATTTTAGTTTATATTTACATCGCCCAACTGCTACAGACCCTTCTTTAGCACCACCTGGCTGTGATACTTTTTACGTCTTATCGCCTGTGCCGCATTTAGACAGTGGAACAGACTGGGCCGCGCAGACGGAGTCATACCGCTTGAAAATTCAGCGTTATTTAGAAAAAACAGTCTTACCGGGACTTGGTGAGCATTTGACGGAGTCGTTTTGCATGACGCCGCAGGATTTTAAAGATCGTTTGTTATCGGTCAAGGGTGCGGCTTTTGGTTTAGAGCCTTTACTTTTACAGAGTGCATGGTTTAGGCCCCACAATTTGAGTGAAGACGTGCAAGGCCTTTATATGGTGGGGGCCAGTACGCACCCTGGCGCTGGCATTCCTGGAGTTTTATCCTCGGCGAAGGCTTTAGACAGTGTCATTCCTCAATTAATCCGGAAAAATAGTTATGTTAATTAAACAGTGGTTTGACTCGGGTTTTTTTGGAGGCCGTCAGCAATTAATTTCTGGCACATCAGGATCCTCAGAGGCAGACGTGAATCAATGTGAAGAGTTAATGCGTGGGGGCTCGAAATCATTTTTCTCTGCCTCACGCGTATTACCCAAGCGGGTGCGCTATCCAGCAATTGCTTTATATGCATTTTGTCGCTTAATGGATGACATTGTTGATGATGGCCAAGACGACGAACACATTATTTTGCAATTACAAAAGCGTTTAGATTTAATTTACGCTGGCACCCCAATGGCAGTTCCAGCTGATCGTGCTTTATCCGAAGTGGTTTTGCAATTTTCCATTCCAAAAACTTTATTAGAAGCCTTATTAGAGGGTTTTAAATGGGATAAGCAAGGTCGTCAATACGAATCGATTGAGGCTTTGTATGACTATGCAGCGCGCGTTGCTGGCTCGGTTGGGGCCATGATGTGCCTGATTATGGGTGTGAAGAATGACCGGGCTTTAGCGCGAGCTTGTGAGTTGGGTTTAGCCATGCAGCTAACCAATATTGCCAGAGATGTTGGAGACGATGCCCGAAATGGCCGTTTATATTTACCAAGGGCGTGGTTAAGAGAAGAGGGAGTAGATCCTGATGCATGGCTTCTAAAGCCCTGCTTTACGCCTGCAATTGCTCGGGTTGTTAACCGCTTATTAAAAAATGCTGATGAGCTATATGCGCGGTCACAAATCGGCATTGGCCAATTACCGCGCGATTGTCGTGCTGCAATTTTTGCCGCACGACTTGTCTATGCGCAGATTGGGCGAGAAATCGAGCGACATCATTTAGATTCGGTATCACGTCGCGCGGTCGTGTCTGGCATGCGAAAAAAAATATTAATGATTCGTTCTTTAGGTGCTTTTATTTATTCGAAGGGGGATGATCGTGACTTAGTTCCTATTCGAGCTATCCAGTATTTAGTCGACGCATCACCGAAAGAAAGTTCTAATAAAAAACATACTGGTAGTTTTGAGCAGCGCATGATTTGCATTATTCATATCTTAGAAAAAGCTGAGTTACATCGGATGCAGTCTCATTTGCAGCAGTAACCTTTGGCGATGAGTGAAAGACTGTTCTTAATTAGATGGATCCGTAGAAATAGGTTTTTCCCTCTGTACTTTTGCAAGTAAAAGCTCAGCCGCATCGATAGCTTCTTGGGCGTTTAGTCCGATGATATCTGCCTGAACTTGGGATATGAGTTCTGGATGAGCAATAAATAGTGGTCCACCAACCATGATGCCGACTTCGGGGTTTTTTGAAGCGTTTTTTAGAGTTTGAATGAAGTTATTGAGTTCTATAAATTGCTCTTGGATGCTGACAGAGATGCCGATTAGATCGAACCATTCATTGGAAGCTTTTGCGACTATTTCTGATTTTTGGGCGGATAACTCTCCCCAAACTTTCCAGCCAGCTTTCCTAAAGAATTCTGAAACCATGAATAATCCCAGAGTATGCTGGGATCCTGTCATCGGAATGAGCATCGCCTTGGGGCTATATTGCGAAGTCCGAGAATACTCTTGGAAAACGGGCGACAGATCATGCATAATTTGTTTCATTCGCCACAGACCAATTGTCACGTCAACAAAAGAGCACATATCCTCATTCCACATCTCCCCAAGCCTTCTAGCGCTTGGCGAGATGAGGCGTAAATAAATTTCTTCTAGGGGAATGCCAGCAGCACAATAATCAGTAATGCGCTGTTCAGCTTGACTAGCGTCTTGTAGGATTAAGTCAACGAGTTCTTGTACTTTTTGAGGATGTTCGATGGACTCGGATAGGGCCTGTTTAGCTTGCTGCTGGCTTTCTGTATTCGGGTGTGAGGCGATCAACTGAGGAATAATACTTGTCTCAATCGTGTCGACTAGCCAGTTAAGGTGTTCTTGCGGACCCGCATGGATTGGCACACTGTGAGAAGAGGGTATAGGGGGTTTTTCTGGCAGGCATTCCTGCCAATTCTGTATATCTTGTTGATTAGAACTTGGAGATTGAAAAAATCTTGACTGGAAGTCTTCTAATGTCTCTGAGAGATGCGTTTTTATTTGGATGACAACTTCTTTAATTGGCATTTTTTTATTGAATAGATTAATTGTTGAATACGAATAACCCAAAAAAGAAGTTTTGTGTCTCTACTCGAGTAATTGATATTTTTTATACAGTGACTTATTAAACCATAGGTGAATAATTTTTTTCATGCTCTAGGGTAAGTGATATCTAGGGTTAATACTAATATGTAAATATCAATAGTCGTATCATTATGTAACAATTAATTTACACTCGTTTTTTGGCATTATTTGTTTACCTGAAGAAAGGTTAATGGTGGGGCAATCTGTAGAAAACAAGCCTGTTTTGAACTTCAATTTGGTTTTGCTGACGATGGATACGCATTTAAATAGTGCGGCCAAGCGAGCACAAGCTCGCCTACAAAAAAATATCCCTGGATTTCATTTAAGTGTCCATTCGGCTAGCGAGTACAGTGCATCTGATAAATCGTTAGTGGCCTGTAAAAAAGATATTGCTACAGCTGATTTAATAGTAGTCACTATGCTCTTTTTAGAAGATCATTATTTGCCGATCCTAGAGGATTTAAAGCAACGGCGTGAAAATTGTGATGCAATCGTTTGTGCAATGTCTGCTGGTGAAGTTGTCAAGCTAACGCGCATGGGTAAGCTCGATATGAGTAAGCCAGCGAGTGGTCCGATGGCGTTTTTGAAAAAACTAAGAGGTAAAGCGGGTAAAGATAAAACGGCGACTGCAGGTGCGAAGCAGATGAAAATGCTGAACTTCATCCCCAAAATGTTGAAATTTATTCCTGGGACTGCACAGGATGTACGGGCTTATTTTCTGGCTCTGCAATATTGGCTTGGAGGGTCAGAAGATAATCTTTTCAATATGATGAATTATTTGATGCATCGTTACGCAGACGATTCAAAAGCATTCGTTAAAAAGAATATCAAGGTGATTGAGCCTGTTCAGTATCCTGATCTTGGGGTGTATCACCCGCGGATGAAAAATCGCTTTAGCTCAGATTTGGATGATTTACCTACAGTCATTCCTGATAAGAGAGCACGTGGAAAAGTTGGATTATTACTTTTACGTTCGTACTTGATCTCAGGTAATAGCGGACATTATGACCCAGTGATTGTTGCCCTTGAGGCGCAGGGGTTTCAAGTCGTTCCTACCTTTGCAGCTGGTTTAGACTCACGACCTGCGATTGACGCTTTTTTTATGAAGAATGGCAAAGTAACTATAGATGCCCTAGTTTCTTTGACAGGTTTTTCTCTAGTAGGTGGCCCAGCGTATAACGATGCCAAAGCTGCCGAAGAAATTTTAACTAAACTCAATGTGCCCTATATTGCAGCCCACCCTGTGGAGTTTCAAAACTTAGAGCAGTGGGGTGGTTCAGACCGTGGTTTAATGCCGGTTGAAAGTACCATCATGGTTGCTATTCCGGAACTAGACGGCGCGACTGTGCCAATGGTTTATGGTGGTCGCCCGGGAGCTGCTAAAACAACCTGTCAGGGATGTGAACAACGGTGTACTTTTACGGAGGAGCAAAATCCACAGGATATGTTCACCTGTATTGAGCGAACCGCTATGTTGGCGGCGCGAGTGGCTAAGCTAGTTGACCTGCGTAAATCAGAGAACGCCCACCGAAAAATTGCCATCGTCATTTTTAATTTTCCGCCGAATGCTGGCAATATTGGCAGTGCAGCCTATTTAAGTGTTTTTGAGTCCTTGCATCATGTCTTAGTAGAGATGCGTCAGAATGGCTATACGGTAGAAGTCCCTTCGACCGTCGATGAGTTACGGGAACAGATTTTAATCGGGAATGCAAAGCAGTATGGAGCTGATGCGAATGTGCATACGCTGATACCCACGAGTGAGCATATTCAAGGTGAACGATGGCTCAAGGAAATTGAATCGCAATGGGGTCCAGCGCCAGGCAAACAATTATCAAATGGTAACGGTATTTTTGTTTTAGGTAAGCAGTTTGGCAACATCTTCATTGCGGTGCAGCCCTCATTTGGTTATGAGGGAGATCCAATGCGGCTATTATTCGAAAAAGGTTTTGCACCAACGCACGCATTTTCAGCCTTTTATCGATACTTAAAAGAAGGTTTTGAAGCCAGTGCAGTATTGCATTTTGGGACACATGGAGCACTGGAGTTTATGCCTGGTAAGCAAACTGGCATGAGTGGTGGTTGTTGGCCTGATCGGATGATTAGCACCTTGCCGAATTTTTATTTATACGCCTCAAATAATCCCTCTGAGGGAGCAATTGCCAAGCGTCGAGCTGGCGCAACATTAATTAGCTACTTAACACCGCCCGTTACGCAAGCTGGTTTATATGCTGGTTTAGCCGATTTAAAATCTTCTATTGAGCGCTGGCGCGCTCTAGAACCAGCCGCCGATATTCAGCGCAGAGATTTAACAATATTAGTGCAAGCCCAGGCTGCCCAAATTGATTTATGTCCGGCGCAGCCATTGTGGGAGACGCAGGATATCCATGCTTTAGAAAAGCGCGTATCTGATTTATTTAATGCCTTACTAGAGTTGGAATATACCTTGATACCCCATGGGTTACATGTCGTTGGTCAGGTTCCCAATGAGTCTGAGCGTTCTGGTTTATTACAAGCTATGCTGGAGGTATCGCTGGGTCAGCCACCTCAAGATGGCGTTGTAAAAGATTTGTTAGGCGGTTTGTCTAGTGACCAGATTGTGATCAAATATCCTAGTCTCCTAGAAAATGTTGAACAGGAACAATTAATCATTTTGTTAGATAAGATGATTGCGTCTAATCAGTTGATGTTACAAGAAACCGAAGTGGCTGGCATTTTAAAGGCTTTGGATGGTCACTATATTGCCCCTGCTGCCGGTGGTGATGTGATGCGAAATCCCGATGTCTTACCAACAGGTAGAAATTTGCATGGCTTTGATCCGTTCAGAATCCCCAGTGTGTTTGCTGTTCAGGATGGTGCTAAGCAAGCACAAAAAATTGTTGAAAAATATATGGCAGATGGTAATACGATACCAGAGTCAATTGCCATCGTATTGTGGGGTAGTGATAATTTGAAGTCTGAGGGTGGTCAAATAGGTCAAGCTTTGGCTTTAATGGGGGCTCTACCAAGATTTGATAGTTACGGTCGTCTCGCAGGTGCGACTTTAATTCCTCTAGCTGAACTAGGTCGACCAAGAATTGATGTCGTGATTACTTTATCGGGTATTTTTAGAGACTTAATGCCTTTACAAATTAAGTTGTTAGCGGAAGCTGCTTTTCTCGCTGTGAGTGCAGATGAGCCACTAGAGCAAAATTTTATTCGTAAACATGCTTTGGCTTATCAAGAGGAGCACGGTTGCGATCTAGAGACAGCTGCTTTACGCGTTTATGGCAATGCAGATGGGGCTTATGGTGCTAATGTCAGCAATATGATTGAAAGTAGCGTGTGGGACGAAGAGGATGAATTAGCCGAGACCTACACCAGAAGAAAAGGTTTTGCATTTGGTAAAGCGGGCAAGCCAATACAAAATAATCAAATTTTAAAAAGTGTTTTAAGCAATGTTGATTTGACCTATCAAAATCTCGATTCGATGGAGCTTGGGGTGACCACGATCGATAATTATTTTGACACTCTCGGCGGCATTACAAGAGCCGTTAGACGTGCCAAAGGTGGTCAGGACGTACCAGTTTATATTGGCGACCAGACTAAGGGTGAGGGGGCTGTTCGTAGTCTTTCTGAGCAAGTCTCTTTGGAGACTAGAACGCGAATGCTCAATCCAAAATGGTATGAGGGAATGCTGGAGCATGGTTATGAGGGTGTTCGTCAGATTGAGGTGCACATTACGAATACGATGGGTTGGTCGGCAACGACTGGTCAGGTACAGCCATGGGTTTATAAGCAATTAACAGAGACCTTTTTACTAGATCCCAAGATGCGTGAGCGCTTAGCCCAGTTAAACCCTACGGCCGCTTTAAGAATGGGTAATCGCTTGTCGGAGGCCTCCCAAAGAAATTACTGGCAACCCACTGAGCTCATGAAAAATCAAATGCAACAAGCTAACGATGATTTAGAAGATCGATTAGAAGGGGTTTATGACGGTGTTCAGGTTGCTTGACGTACTGGAGATTTAAAATGAAATTGAGTTACCTCGATTGAATGAAGCATCATCTAGGACAAAAATTTTGGAATTCTAGGCATTCTCCAAGGTAGCATGAGGCGAACAATCGTCGAAGAAAATCGTGGGATATTGAGAGTTTCATGCATTGCTACAATGTTTTCACCTAACCAGTTAGCACCCAAAATAGACCGAGTATAAAAGGGCGTATCTTCTAGATTTTGTATGACCTTGACTGGTGACTGTTCACTGCGAAGGTGGCGTTTAATTCTCCAAAGGCTCATTGGTAATGCATACCTAGGCCCTGAACTGACATCTTCAACTTGCCCCGATTTAGTAAACCGAAGTGCTAATAGCGAATTTTTGCCACTTTTTTCTCGAACGTCATAAATCACCACTGTACTTCCATCAGACATTAAGGCTCTAGCCCAGTCCCACTCTAAAAATGGTTGATCAATCGCTTCATCACCTTCATTGGAGTCCAGATAGGCGTGGCCATGCCATCGTATATTTGGATTAGATAACTGTACTTCGACTCGCGCAGTTGGCGCTAAAGGTCCCCAGCGATGTTTTTTCCCAGCGTCGAGCGGGACAGAATAATTAAAAAGTGTCTCTGGGTACACTTTGATTTGCCCCCGTACGGACTGAAAAAAAGGCACAGCTCTCTCGTGTATATCAATAATCAGGGCTTGGCCATCCCAATGCAGTTGGCTTGGACCAATTTGAAAGCGCTCTTCGTCGCGATAAATCCATTTGCCACCTCGTTCAGTCATTGTCCAACGTTTTTTTCCTGGACTATAGACAGCAACATTCAGGCAGCAGTATTGATTTGGATCGGCAGGACTCCTTTGATTTGCCCAGGCATAGTATGGAGAAAAAACACTACCAACAAAAGCGATGATCGTAATGCCGTGTTGTCCATCGTCACTGATTGCATCGATGTACCACCACAAATAACCACCATGAGGGACTACTTGGTCAAAGCGTGGTGCTCCATGAGGGTGGCGGCCGCCAATCGACCGGATAGAGCTGCCATTGGGACTCCCGGACCTGGATGAACGCTGCCCCCCGCTAGGTAGAGATTGTGGATTGCTGATTTGGAACTGGGGCGTGCAAAGGAGCTCATCCAACCGTGGGTTGCCATGCCATAAAGGGCTCCCCCGGTTGCTGGAAATAGTTGGTGAAACATCTGTGGCGTAGTGCGAATGGTATTGGCAGTTGTCGGATATATTTCTAGACCACTCTGAGCTAGGAGGGAAAAGACTTGTTGTTCGCATTGGGCAATTTCCTTATCGTTTGGTGGTTGATCACCATTGGCTGGCGCGTTTACTAGGATTAATAATCGTTCAGTGAGTTGCTGAGTTGATAGCTCAGTTAATGGCTTATCTGGGTTACCGTGCAATCGATCTTGAGCGCAAATATAAACAGTTGGGTGCGTAGGTAAGCGATTTTGTTGAAAGATATCGGTAAATTCTTGATCGTAATTTTGATCAAAAAAGACGTTATGACGACTGAGTTCAAAAGAGCTTTTCGGTATTTGCATAGACCAGGTCATTGCAGAAAGTGATCGTCCCGTTGGCGATACTGGAGTTGCTAAACGCGTTTGCTCGCCCAGTAGGCCGGTGGATAGGGCAGCAACATCCCCATTAAAAATAATACTATCAGCAGGAATGAATTCACCACTCTGAAGTTCAACCCCTCGCACGTAATTTTGGTGAGTTTGTATGCGTAGGGCCGTTTGACCCGTGATGATTTTTGCGCCGCGATTTGTAGCTAGTCGAGCAATGGTTTGGGGAATAGCAATCATGCCTTCTTTGACTGACCATACTCCAAGCATTTCAACGTGGGCAATGAGCATCAGGGTCGCAGGGGCTAAATACGGTGATGAGCCACAATAGGTCGAGTATCTACCAAATAATTGTTGTAAGCGTGGGTCTGGAAAAAACTGCTCGAGGGATTTCCATAACGAGCTAAACGGACCAATATGAAGGAGTGATTTCGTCCCAGAGATTCCTAGTTGGGTGATCATACTGGTAAATGACGGGCGTTTACCTTTGATATATGGTTTTTCTAGGGCGTTATAAACCTGTTTACTCACCTCGCAAAATTCTAAAAATAAACGTTCTTGTTTGATACCAGAAAAGTCTCGAATTGCCTGAGCACTTTTTGAAATATCAGCATATAAATTGAAAGAGTCTTTCTGCCAATAATGTTTTGCTAGGACCGATAATTCTTGGATATCTACTTCTTTTTCGAAATTGCAATCACACGCTTGAAAAAGTTCATCGAACACCCAGCGCATGGTGAATACGGTTGGACCAGAATCAATGCCAATGCCTGCACCATGCACATCAACTTGGCGAATTTTGCCACCCACCGTAGGCATTTTTTCGATGAGGGTAACATCATAGCCATGGTGCGCTAGTTCGAGGCAGGCTGTTAATCCGGCAATGCCGCCGCCGATAATTGCAACTCGGTGTTTACTCAAAACACTGTCCTCGCCAGGTACCTTGAGGATTAATTGGTTTAAAGCGAGTAAACATCGACTCAGAAAAGTATTGACCCTGCAGTGCGCTTCGAATGGCTTCTAGGTGAGCCCCTTGGCGGGCATATTGATCCATATGCTGAGCCGATTCCCACATCGTAAAAGTGGCTTGTCGGAAGTAGGGCGCTTCCCCAAGGCCAGCGGCTAAGATACATCCAGGAGAATTTTGAAGTTCTAGTTCAGCAGGAGGCGCTTTTGACCAAAAGGCTTTGGCGCGTAAGGGACGAATGGATGCACGTGTAATTGCAGCAATGGGGCTATTGACTGGCTCAGTTGAGCAAACTGAGATAGAGTTCCCTGCCCAAGACCCTTTCGACGAATAGGCTTGGAGGGTTACTGTAAAAAACTCTCGAGCATGCTTTTGGTAATCTTTAATGAGCGTGGAGTGATGCAGAAATTCTTGGGCGTTCGGGAGAGAGTCAAACAGGCAAAAAAGTCCTTGCTTATGAAAGCTAGGACGGACATCAAAGCCACCTTGAAAGCCACTACCCAGAATTTTATAAAACTGTAGACCTGGAATATGTCGCAGGTAAAAGCGACCAATAACAAAGCGTAATAGGCCCCAAGTAAGTGACTGAGGTTTGTAATCGATTAGACAAAGAACAGCTGTTTGCTGCGCCATAAAACGTTTAAATATCTTCGGGGCTACTTGGCTCGGTAATACCAAATCGACGCATCTTGATATACAGGCTTTGCCTTGATAAGCCAAGCATTTCTGAAGCTGAAACGCGGTTATTCATGGTTAGATCAAGTGCTGACATGATGCACAGCTTTTCGATCATATCGGTTGTTTCACTCACGATTTCGCGCAGGGGAACCCGACCCACAAGCTCAGTTAATTTGTGGGCAGTTTTTTTCACATCATCATCCGACGATCGATTACGTTGCGTAATACGAGGACCAATACGTCTTAAGCTAAAGCCGACGACCGGCATACCGTCCAGTTGTGCTTTGACAGCGGAGATCTCAACCTCATCACCAACATCCGAGCTCTCATTAGGAACTAGGGTTGTTGCATAGTGGTTCACAGAATCTCGATCTTTGAGATTATTCAGGATAATTTTTAGATCAATATTAGAGCGTCCTAGATAATTATCAAATGACTCTCCAATCACTTGCTCTCTTTTTTCAAGATGAACCATTTTTAAGAAAGTTTTATTCGCTGAGAGGATAGTTCCTAGCGAGTCAGTGACCACGAAAGAATCGGCTGAGGAGTCAATTGCATTGAGCAAGAGTTGGCTGGATTGGCTTTGATGATCTATATTCCTAGTTTGGGCGTGTGGAATGAGATTGATTAAGAAAACAGTTTGATTTTCTTCGCGCAGAAAATTAGCAGTAAATTCAACGGGCATTAAATTTTTTGTTAGCTTTATTTGAATTTTCTTAGCAAGGTTCGTATTACGTGTTGTGTTGAGGATATCTTGAAATTTTGGAAAGTCATCTATGTTAATAAATTCAGCCATCGACTTACCAAGTAACTTTTTGCCAGAGTCAGCTAGCAGTTCATTAGCGACTGGATTGACTTCGAGGATTTTGAACGAGTTGCCATCAAGAATAACGTGGGCGGTAAGGCTAAGATCAAACAATTGTTTGTACCTGGCTTCTGCAAAGCGCAGTCTGAGATAATCTGTTTCAATCGCTTGTTGAGCTTCTACAAGTCGTTGTTGCAGGTTGGCAAGGTTACGCAGGTCTTTGCCAACAGCAATAATTTTATTATCCTTATAGACTTGAATGGTAGACATCATTAACGGTAGCGATGAGCCATCAGCCATGAGGATATTAATTTGGCGCCATCGATGAGACTCTTCCGCATCTTTAGGATTTAGTAGGGCGGCAACTTTTTTCTTACTATCGATGGCGGTATGGTCAATCCAGTAGGATCCCACCAGTTTTTGGAGGGCATTTAGTCCTGGAGTTTGGGTATTAATGACATTTTCGACCATTCCCTGTTGGTCCATGATGACCACTGCATCAGCAACATGTGACACTAAATGTGCAGCTGTTTGCGCATCGATATTGTCGATATGTTTTTGGATTTTAGTTGGGTCAATATTCATTAATTTATTTTGTGTGGTTTGTTAACTCAAGGATTTATTTAAAAAGGGCTAGGTTTATTATTGGTAGATTAATTCAGACTACGAAGTCTATTATCTGTAACTAAAATTTCTGCTCGGCGAATTGCATCATTTGCATCAGCTGACTTAATTTCTGCTTCAACATTATCAAATAGTTCCGGGGAAGTTGAAAAAAGTGGGCCTCCGACCATAAAGGTTACATGGGGATTCATGGAACGGGCTCTGAGGGATGCGATCATTTCATTTAGGCCATCGAGTTGTTCTTCGAAGCCGATGGATATGCCAATAACATCAAACCATTGGGAGAAGATGAGGTTGTTGACTTCTTCAGGGGTTAAATTGGGTTCTCCCCAAACTCGCCAGCCGGCTCTTCGAAAAAACTCTACTACGATAAATAGGCCCAAAGTATGTTGTGATCGCGGGGCAGGGAGTAAAAGTGCATTCAGATTAGCCAACGGGGCGTTGTTTTGTGACTGAAAATCTTTACTAAGGCCATAAAGAGCATTTTGCAAACGCCAAAGACCGATAGTGACCTCGGTAAATGAGCACTCATCTTCCTCCCACATGAGGCCTAATTTTCTGGCTGTTTGAGGAATGAGGTCCAAGTAAATGGAATCCATGGAGATATTTTTTGCGGCGAATTTTTGTATCAAGTCGGTACAGTCTTCTTGGTTACCGTGTAGGATAATTTCCAGTAAAAGTTCAACCTCACTGTCTTGAATATTGCGTTGCCCAGTCGATGCTAGCTCTTCGAGAGGGGCTTTTGCTTTGTGGCTGACTAATAGTCTTGGGATGATTTCCTGATCGAGCATATTAATGAGGATATCCACAGGGTCTTTGTCGGCAAACGTCTTTTGATTATTGGTATTTGACTGCGAAGAATTTTCTGCGTCCTCTGTCCCCCAGCAGGTATCTTTTGGATCAAACAAGATATTCGAGTTTTGCCGCATTTCAGCCTCCAAAAAGGGGGGTATATCAAGACGAAATTAACAAGGTCAATTCCATCTGTTAGGTGAGGAAAGAACTGTCTACTCTAATTTACACTAATTAAATAAAGTATGCCTAATTATTTTTACACTAATTAGGGTAAATACTATATTTTGTGTACAGTAATAAGCGTAAACTTTAGTTGACAGTTTAATTGCTTGGCCTGGTCAAGTCGAAATTGGAGTTTTTAAATGAGTAAGCCTTATCAACCACTATACACCCCTGAGCAGCGCAAGCGGCGAGACTTATCTGTTTGGACTTGGATTCAGGGAGTTTTAGCGCCAATCCAATTTTTAGTTTTTTTAGTCAGTATTACTTTAGTAATTCGTTATTTAGTGACCGGAGAAGATTACCAACTAGCAACCGTTTCCATTTTGATTAAAACATTTTTCTTACTATTAATCATGTTGACTGGTTGTATTTGGGAAAAAGTTGTTTTTGGTAAATATTTATTTGCAGATGCTTTTTTTTGGGAAGATGTTGTGAGTATGGGTGTTATTTTTTTACATCTAGCATATGTCTACGCCTTATTGCAAGACGCGCTAAGTCCACAGTCGTTGATGGTTTTAGCCTTAGTTGCATATGTGACTTATTTTATCAATGCCGCCCAGTTTTTATTGAAATTACGTGCTGCCCGAAAGGATCACGCTAGGCAGGCGGTGAATTTTCAGGAGCAAGCTATCAGTAACCAAACCAGCCTTCAGGAAAGACTTGTTTCATGAATGCCGTTATACCAATTCAGCAATTAGAGCCAACGGGATGCTCGACAAGTCCAATCATTAAGGAGCGGGGACAGCGTGAGGTCTTTTGCGGGCTAACTGGAATTATTTGGATGCATCGTAAGATTCAGGATGCCTTTTTTTTAGTGGTTGGCTCTAGAACTTGTGCGCACCTCATTCAGTCTGCAGCGGGCGTAATGATTTTTGCAGAGCCGCGGTTTGCCACAGCCATTATTGATGAGCGTGATTTAGCTGGCTTAGCTGATGCGAATGAGGAATTAGACAAAGTAGTCAATCGATTATTAAGTCGCAGACCTGATATCAAGCTATTATTTTTAGTAGGATCGTGTCCTTCAGAGGTAATTAAGCTCGATTTAAGTCGAGCAGCACAGCGTTTAGATAAACAATTTGGACCAACCGTCAGAATTTTGAACTATTCGGGAAGTGGTATAGAGACGACCTTTACGCAAGGTGAGGATGCTTGTTTGGCTGCTTTAGTTCCTAACCTGCCTGTTCGGCCGACAACCTTCGCAAATGATCTACTCATTGTGGGCTGTTTGCCAGATATTGTCGAGGATCAGTTTGCCCGTTTATTCAACGAATTGGGTATCGAAAACGTGCGCTTTTTCCCACCGCGTAAATCAACGGATTTACCCGCAATTGGACCAAATACGCGTTATTTGCTAGCCCAACCTTTTTTAGCTGAAACGGCCAGGGCACTTGAGCAGCGTGGCGCACAGTACCTTGCCGCACCGTTTCCATTTGGTGTCGAGGGAACTACGGCATGGTTTGAGGTGGCTGCGCAAGTTTTTGGAATTTCGCAAGAAGAAGTAGACCGCGTCCTCAAGCCAAAGCAAGATCGGGCCAGATTAGCGCTCGCTCCGCTCTTAGAAACCTTGTCGGGTAAAAAAATATTCTTTTTCCCAGACTCCCAGTTAGAAATTCCTTTGGCGCGTTTTTTAAATCGCGAATGCAAGATGCTGTTAACAGAAGTGGGTACGCCCTATTTACATAAGCAACATTTAGCGAAAGAATTAGAGCTGTTGCCTAATTCGGTGCAACTGTCGGAGGGGCAGGATGTTGAAAAACAATTAGATCGAGTTAGAAATATTGCGCCTGATATCGTGGTGTGTGGCTTAGGTCTAGCTAATCCACTTGAGTCAGAGGGACTAACAACGAAGTGGGCTATTGAGCTAGTATTCAGTCCAATACATGGCTTTGATCAAGTAGCGGATCTCGCCGAATTATTTGCTCGACCACTCAGACGCCGTAAAAAACTTCAATTGAATCCGGAGGAGTTATGCAATTAACTCTTTGGACATATGAAGGGCCGCCCCACGTAGGGGCGATGCGGATTGCTACGGCCATGAACAAAATGCATTACGTGCTCCATGCCCCGCAGGGAGATACTTACGCAGATTTGTTATTTACGATGATTGAGCGCCTACCCAAAAGGCCACCAGTGACCTACACCACCTTTCAGGCCAGGGATTTAGGCGGTGATACAGCGCAGCTCTTTAAGGATGCAGTTAAAGCATCCTATGATCGATTTTTACCTGATGCGATGATTGTTGGGGCCTCCTGTACTGCTGAATTGATTCAGGATGATCCTGGTGGGTTGAGTAAAGCCTTGCAACTGCCTATTCCGGTGATTCCTCTAGAACTTCCTTCTTATCAGAAAAAGGAAAATTGGGGAGCTAGTGAGACTTTTTATCAGATTGTGCGTCATTTATCGCAAGCGGCAATGGCGATACCAGCGACCCAACATCAAGCGCTTCGTCAAGCTGCCATGAGTGCGGGGCGTAAACCAAGGTGTAATATTTTAGGGCCGACAGCATTAGGCTTTAGGCACCGGGATGACGTAACCGAAATTACGCGCTTACTAACGCAACTTGGTATTGATATTCATGTAGTAGCGCCGCTTGGCGCAGAACCCAAAGACTTGACTGTTTTATCAGAGGCAGACTTTAATGTTGTTCTATATCCAGAGACAGCGTATACAACAGCCTCGTGGCTTAGTCGAACATTTGGGCAGCCCTTTACCAAAACAATTCCGATTGGTGTCCAAGCCTGCTGCGATTTTGTGAAAGAGGTTTGTGAGTTAGCCGGTATTGATAGTATCCAAGCGCTTACCACAATTAAATCGAATGCTTCTTGGTATGCACGCTCAGTGGATTCGACTTACTTAACTGGTAAGCGCGTATTTATCTTTGGTGACGCTACCCATGTGATTGCTGCTGCTCGGATGGCAAGTACTGAGATGGGTTTTTTAGTGGTTGGTATGGGGACTTACTCCCGAGAATTTGCTAAAGAAGTGCGTGAGGCAGCGAAGATTTATGGTGTTGAGGCCTTAATTACGGATGATTACTTAGATGTTGAAGCCAAAGTTTCTGAATTAGCCCCTGAGTTAGTTCTTGGCACGCAAATGGAAAGGCATATTGCTAAACGTTTGGGAGTGCCTTGTGCGGTGATTTCTGCGCCAGTGCATGTGCAAGATTTTCCTGCAAGATACTCGCCACAAATGGGCTTTGAAGGTGCTAATGTAATTTTTGATACTTGGGTACACCCACTCATGATGGGTTTAGAAGAGCATCTTATTATGATGTTTCGCGAGGATTTTGAGTTTAGTCATGAGGCTCCAGCATCCCATTTGGGTCATGCCGCAGTCAATGGGGCAGTTACAAAACCCCAACCAGCTGAAATGCCAGCCTATTTTGAAACTACTGAGTTAGTTGTATCTTGGGCGCCTGAGGCGCTTAAGGAGTTGGGAAAAATTCCATTTTTTGTTCGTGGAAAAGCTAGGAAAAATACGGAGCGTTACGCTCAAGAACAAGGTATGAAGCAAATTACTGTGGAAACGCTTTACGATGCCAAAGCCCACTTTAGTCGCTAATTAAGGAGTTGTAAAAATGAATACAGTTTGTATACCTACATCCGTACTAAAGACCGCTAAGCCACCCGATGGTGATGGCAGCGTGCAGGTCCATTTGGATCCAAACGTCAAAATTGGCAACGCGAAAGTATTTGCGATTTATGGTAAGGGGGGAATTGGTAAAAGTACAACCTCCTCAAACCTTTCAGCAGCATTTTCAAAACTCGGTAAGCGGGTCTTACAAATTGGTTGCGACCCCAAACATGACTCAACTTTTACGCTTACAGGTAAGTTGGTACCAACTGTTATTGACATATTGGAAACAGTTGATTTTCATGCTGAAGAGTTAAAAATTGAAGATTTTGTTTATCCGGGTTACAACGGCGTGATGTGTGTAGAAGCGGGTGGTCCTCCAGCAGGGACTGGTTGCGGTGGCTATGTCGTTGGCCAAACAGTAAAGCTTTTAAAAGAGCATCATCTTTTGGAAGATACCGATGTGGTTATTTTTGATGTCCTTGGAGATGTGGTTTGTGGCGGCTTTGCAGCACCCTTACAGCACGCTGACCGAGCATTGATAGTGACTGCGAATGATTTTGATTCTATTTTTGCGATGAATAGAATCGTGCAAGCAATTGCTGCAAAAGCTAAAAATTATGACGTTCGTTTGGGTGGTGTGATAGCCAACCGAAGTGCAGGGACAGACCAAATTGATAAATTTAATGCACGGGTAGGCCTCAAAACAATGGCGCATTTTCCGGATCTAGATGCTATTCGTCGGAGCCGTCTCAAGAAATGTACTATTTTTGAAATGGAATCAACGCCAGAGATTGTGGCGGTCCAGGAGGAGTACCTTCGACTAGCGGCATCTCTATTAGAGGATTTACCTCCTATAGAAGCCGAGAGTTTAAAAGATCGTGAAATTTTTGATTTATTAGGGTTTGATTAATGACCAGTATTCATTACGAAAAAAAACGCAGCGAGCTGCTCAATTATTTTGATCGGACAGCCGCTGACGCATGGGCAAAGTTAACCTCGGATGTGCCGGTTAGTGGTATTCGAGCTACGGTACGAGCAGGGCGTGACCAAATGCGGCAAATTTTACTAGATCGCTTACCAAGCGATTTAAAGGGTAGGCGCGTGTTAGATGCCGGATGTGGGACTGGCGCTTTAGCAAATGAATTAGCCAAGCGCGGGGCGCACGTCATTGCGATTGACTTATCACCAACTTTAATTGAATTAGCTAAAGAGCGCTACCATGAGCACCTTGGAGCAATTGAGTTCTACTCCGGTGATATGCTAGATCCACAATATGGCGTATTTGATTATGTAGTTTGTATGGATTCGGTGATTCACTATCAGTCTCCAGATACTGTACAGGTTCTAGAGCGCTTAGCTCAAAATACGCAAGAAAAAATTATTTTTACTTTTGCCCCCAGTAATTTTTTGTTGGAGAGCATGATCCGGTTTGGAAAAATATTCCCGAAAAAAGATCGATCACCATTCATCATACCTATTGCAGAAAAAAAATTACAAGAGCAAATTGAGTTATCAAGTGGACTAGACCGGTGGAGTATTACTTTTTCTCAACGGGTATCGAGTAGTTTTTATCAATCACAGGCCATGGAGTTAACGCGTCGATGAGCTCTCAGTTTTGGGTCACTATGAAATCGTGGAAAGCGGTTAGCCCCCGCTTTTTACCGTTCGCAGATGTGATTAGTGAAAATTTACCTTTATCAAGATTAATTCGTTTATCGCTATTTCAATTTAGTGTTGGAATGGCGGCGACGTTGCTCATAGGAACATTAAATCGTGTGCTCATCGTAGAGATGGGAGTCAGTGCATGGTTAGTAGCTGTGATGGTCGCTTTGCCCTTGGTTTTTGCGCCATTTCGTGCTTTGATCGGTTTTAAGTCAGATCATCATAAATCGGTTTTAGGCTGGCGTCGTGTGCCATACATTTGGATTGGAACGATCTTGCAGTTTGGCGGCTTATCGATTATGCCGTTTGCGCTGATTTTATTATCGGGTGATACGCATTGGCCGATGTGGTTTAGTCACTTAGCAGCAGCATTGGCTTTTTTATTGGTTGGTGCAGGGATGCAGACGGTACAAACAGCTGGTTTAGCCTTAGCTACGGATATTGCCCCTGAAAAGGATCGACCAAGGGTTGTTGCTTTGATGTATGTCATGTTATTAGTTGGTATGGTGATTAGCGGTATTGTATTTAGTTTCTTTTTAGAGCCTTTTACGCAAATCCAATTAATTCAGGTTGTACAAGGCGCAGCTTCTGTCACAGTGGCTTTAAATGTGATTGCCTTATGGAAGCAAGAGGCTCGTCAGCCGCATAAAACGCGCCGAGAGGATTTAGCTCCTCCTTTTAAGAAGACCTGGGATCAATTTGTGAGTAACTATCAAGTAAAGCGCTTTTTAATTACTTTAGGATTAGGGACAGCGGCTTTTAGTATGCAAGATATTATTTTAGAGCCCTACGGTGGACAAATACTCCATTTGACTGTATCTCAAACAAGCTTTCTGACCGCATTAATGTCCGCTGGCTCTTTGCTAGCTTTTGCTCTATCTGCCAAGTGGCTATCCAAGGGTATGAATCCTTATCGAATTGCCTCAGGCGCTCTTTTAGTCGGTTTGATTGCCTTTAGCGCAGTCATTTTTTCGGAACCAATGGAATCACCTATTTTGTTTCGCATAGGCTCATTTTTAATTGGTTTTGGAGCCGGGTTATTTTCAGTAAGTACCTTAATTATTGCGATGCAGATGGATAACTTAGGTATGACTGGACTAGCGATTGGGGCCTGGGGGGCAGTCAATACATCGGCCTCAGGTATCGCAATTTCTCTAGGTGGATTGATTCGTGATGTGGTCTCAGATCTGGCATTAAACGGCGTATTAGGAGAGGTGATGAATACTCCAGGCATCGGGTACAGCGTTGTATATCACATTGAAATTTATCTGTTATTCGCGACATTAGTTGCGATGGGCCCATTAGTTTTGTATCGTAAGAAAGAAGTAAAACTGCAAGCAACAAAGCTTGGATTTGTTGATTTACCAAGTTGAATTTTTAATTAAGGAGATAGTTATGACTGGAACTGGAGCAATTACCGCGTACTGGGATGTGGCATCAGTAGTATTTACCCTATTCATTTTATTTTTTATTGGTTTGGTAGTTCATTTAACCCTAGAAGGTAAAAGAGAGGGCTTTCCGCTGGAGACTGAACGCTTTGGCACGATTAAAAATGAAGGCGGCATCTTAGGTATGCCAAGCTCAAAAATATTTAAAACAGAGTTTGGTAAGACTTATGAAGCTCCATTAGCAACTCCGCCTGCGCCAGAGGTGTTAAATGCAGTCCCGGCGCACCATATGAATGGTGCACCACTGGTGCCGGTTGGTAACCCTTTGTTGGCTGGAGTTGGTCCTGGATCATATGCGAATCGAGCTGATGTGCCTGATGTAGGATTGCATGGTGAGCCTAGAATAGTACCCCTTCGAAAACTCCCTACCTTTAGTATCCTAAAGGGTGACAAAAATCCGATTGGTATGCAAGTTTACGGTGCGGATGATCATTCTGCAGGGGTAATTTCTGACGTCTGGATTGATCATATGGAATCGATGATTCGGTATTTAGAAATTCAATTAGCTGGTGGTGGCCATGTTCTGATGCCGATGAACTTTGCCAAAATTCACTCTAATCGGGTATCTGTAAAGGCCATTTTAGCAACCCAATTTAAGCAAGTGCCAGTGATCAAAAATCCTGAGCAAATTACGTTGCTAGAAGAAGAAAAAATTATGGCTTATTTTGGGGCCGGCACTTTATATGCAACTCCCCAGCGTCAGGAGCCAGTTGCATGAGAACCGACCTCAACAATGGCCGAGAGTATGAGTTAGAGGCTGAATATGGCTTACCGGAGGCCTTACCCAAAGATGAAAGAGTTCTTTGGCAGGGTTCGCCAAACCACTGGGCAATTGCGAAGGAAGTGTTTTTTATCCGGGTAATTGCGGCCTATTTTTTAGCCATTATTCTGTATCAGCTAGTCGATAGTTACTACGCAGGTAGTTTGATTAATGGACTACTTGTCTCTAGTGCCTGGATGGTAGCATTAAGCTTAATCGGTTTATTACTATTATGGTCTTTAGCCTATTTAGTGAGTCGTACAACAGTCTACACCTTAACGAATAAGCGGATTGTGATGCGAGTTGGAATTGTCTTAACGATGAGTTTTAACTTACCTCTCAAAACTATTGTGGCCGCAGATATTCGAAAAGGCAAAAAAGGCTTTGGCGATATTCCATTAACAATCCGTGCTGACACAAAGATTGCCTATGTGCATTTATGGCCGCATGCCAGACCGTTTCACTTGGCCAATCCAAAGCCGATGTTGCGGTGTATTGATCAAGTGGAGTATGTTTCAACACTGTTGTCCACAGCTTGGTGTGCAGAGCATCAAGTTGAATTAAATCAAGTTCAAAATTTGACCAAGACAAACTTGGGTAGTTTGGGTAGTAGCAACGATGCAGATATACAACAAAATCAATTTCAACCTGGGCTAGGAACTTTATGAGCTATGTCTTTCCAAAATCTACGATGCCTGTATCGCTCAAGGCGGCAATTGTTTGTGTACTCATTAGTGTTGTCGGATTTGTGATGTCACAATTATTTAATGACTATCGCTTAAGTAGGTTAGATGAAGTACCGGTTATATCAAGGATGTTGCAATTTAAGGATCAAAAGGATGGTGCTGTTTTAGTGATTGATGTAAAAAATAATGAAGTTTTGGAGGTGATTGAAGGTGAGGCGGGTTTTGTACGTGGTGTCCTTCGAGCGATCAACCGAGAAAGGCGGATGCGAGGTATCTCACAAGAAGAGCCTATGCAACTGGCAGCTTATCAAGATGGTCGTTTGATTCTCGAGGATCCAAAAACAAAGGTATTGATCGAGTTAGAGTCATTTGGAAAGACCAATGCTGAATCATTTAGCACCTTACTGATGAAAAAGACGACGGTAAAGGGTTCTTAATGAGTAAGCAAATAGTCCCTTATCAATTAGAGATGGCCAATACCTGGGAAGATTTATATGCCCATGTTGATTTGTATGATGTGGATCTTGGTCCAGGGGATATTGTGCAATTGATTGATGCGCCAATTACGCTGGCGTATGGGCAAAAGAGAATTGTCCAGGGTCAGGCTAAGTATAGGAAGGCCAGTTTATTCTCACGATTTTGGACGCGCTTTATTGCTAGATTTGAAATTACCATGTTGTATGAGGTCAGTTTTTCCTCAACGAGGTACTATAAAAATAACGTACCTAAATTGCATCAAAAACCCATATAACCACTTATGTTTCGGAACTCAATATGAATACATTAGCGCAAGATTTTCAAGCTGGACAGATCAATGAAGCGACAGATAGAGCACTAGAAAATACGATGTTAAGTCCGCGGTTTTATACGACGGATTTTAAGGAAATGGACCGTATGAGTATCGGTAATAGTCGGGTTCAGTGGGATCAGTTAATGCAGGAGTTTGCCAATGATCCCAATAATGCCCACTTTCAAAGACCAGCAGATATGGTTAAGGATTATTCAGACTTGCCGGAGGGCTTATATCAAGAGTTTTTAGATTTTTTAATCAGTTCGATCACTTCCGAATTTTCTGGTTGTGTGTTGTACGCCGAAATTAAGAAAAAGATTTCCAATCCTGACTTAAAAGATCTTTTTGGTTATATGGCTCGCGACGAGAGTCGGCATGCCGGCTTCATCAATCAGTGGTTAAAGGACTTTGGTATTGGAGTAGATTTAGGATTTTTGGCGAGGACCAAAAAATATACATTCTTTAAGCCCAAATTTATTTTATACGCTACCTACTTATCAGAAAAAATTGGTTACGCGCGTTACATTAAGATTTTTAGGCAAGTAGAGAAGCATCCTGAATTTCGATTTCATCCCATATTTTTATGGTTTGAGAAATGGTGTAATGACGAATTCCGTCATGGTGAAGCTTTTGCATTATTAATGCGATCAAATCCGGAGTTACTTAAGGGCACAAATCGTTTATGGATTCGTTTTTTCTTACTAGCTGTTTTTGCAACGATGTATGTTCGTGATCATGCTAGGGTAGAGTTTCATGAAGCATTAGGTATTACACCGACACAGTATGACAAAGAGGTCTTGCAACTGACTTCTGATATTACAAAGCAGGTATTTCCATTTACGCTCAATTTAAGCGATTCTCGGATGTGGGAGGGCTTTGCCAAACTAAAAGATTTTTCTGATCGGATTGAAGAGCAGAAGCTATTGCCTGGTGTGCTTCCAGTTGTAAAGCGCATCTATTTAGGTCTGCGAGCGGGGATTACTTTTTTTGGTTTGTATCTACTACCGGTGGTTTCAAATGAATTACCCGCGGATGTTCGTCTGCAGCCAGTTTGGTAAAGGATGGTATGGCCGCATTATTGATCCCCTTTCTTTTTACAATTTTTGTATGGTGGTTTAGTACGGGATTTATCTTGTGGTTGGATCGTCTAGCCCCAAAATTTTTCCCGAGAATTATGGTGATCAATACCTTAGTTTTAATGGCGGCTTTTTACGGCCTGAGCATTAGTAGTCGATCAGACACAGTTGCCAGTACCTACTGTGCTTTTACTTGTGCGTTACTCATTTGGGGTTGGCAAGAATTAGGATTTTTATTGGGCTATGTAACTGGTTCCAGACGAACCGCATGTCCGGAAGGGGCAACAGGGTGGCGCAGAGCAAGATATGCGTTTGAAGCAGTTAATCATCATGAACTCGCTTTAATCTTATTGGGGGTTGGAATTTTCCTAATTAGTATAGATGCCACGAACTTAACTGGCTTGTGGACTTTTGTTATTTTATGGTTGATGCGACAAAGTGCAAAATTAAATATTTTCTTTGGGGTATTAAACCTGAATGAAAATTTCTTACCAAATCATTTAAAGTATTTACAAACTTATTTTAGGCGTCGGCCGATGAATTTTTTGATGCCAATATCTATCCTAGGGTCTTTTATTTTTGTTGTGCCTTTGTGGGGCAGCACATTCACGTCTGGTATCTTGCCACACGAGATTGTTTCTAGCACGATCTTAGCGACGCTTTTGTCTTTAGCCATTTTGGAGCATGTTTTATTGGTTTTACCAGTGCAAATAGAATTTTTGTGGAAGTGGGGATTTCGTCATGAAAGTTAGTTGCCATCGTATTTAGCCATTTGGTGCGGGGAGATTTGTTGATATGGGACATTTAGATGCGGAAATACTACTAGCGCAGCCAAGAGGTTTTTGCGCGGGTGTAGACCGTGCGATCAGTATTGTTCAAGAGGCGTTGAATCGATTTGGTGCGCCAATTTATGTACGTCATCAAATTATTCATAATGCGCGCGTGATTGCTGAGTTAACTGCTCAGGGAGCAGTTTTTATTAATGAGTTAGACGAAGTGCCAGCTGGCGCAACACTGATTTTTAGTGCGCACGGTGTTTCAGCGAAGGTCCGTGCACAAGCCAGTGCTAGAGACTTTAGAATTTTTGATGCCACTTGTCCGTTAGTGAATAAGGTGCATGCCGAGGTCAAGAAATTGCATTTTGGGGGCATGCAGATTGTAATGATTGGTCACGCTGGCCACCCAGAAGTTGAGGGTACGATGGGACAGGTCGTTGATCGAATTCATTTAGTACAAGAAATTGCGGATGTGGATACGCTGCATTTTCCAGAGAATACCCAGGTAGCCTACGTTACCCAAACTACTTTATCGATTGATGAGACAAGAGACATCATAGCGGCTTTAGAAATACGTTTCCCCCAGATACAGCATCCTAAAAAACAAGATATTTGTTATGCTACGCAAAATCGCCAGGATGCTGTTAAGGAGCTTGTGCCAATGGTCGATGTTGTGATTGTGGTGGGAAGTCCGAACAGTTCAAACTCCAATCGATTAAGAGAGTTAGGGCAGCGTCTTGGAGTGCGTTCATACTTGGTTGATCATCCAGATCAGCTGAAGAGAGCTTGGTTTGAGGGTCAAAAGCGCGTTGGATTAACTGCTGGGGCTTCAGCCCCAGAAAGTCTTACACAAGAGATTTTGGATCGCATCCGTGACTACGGCCCAAGAGTTGTTAAGACATTACCAGGTGTAGAGGAAAATACCATCTTTGCCCTACCTAAGGGATTAGGAAAGTAAAATCCCCAACCTAGGGAAATCCCTATATTTTTCAATATCTTAAAGATGAAATAAGTGTAAAATTTAGTTGACGTTTTAACATGTCAATGTAAAAATACACTTATGAAATTTACTGCTTTTATCGAGTTATTAAAGCCTATCACTTGGTTTCCACCCATGTGGGCTTTTATTTGTGGGGCTATTACCGCGGGTACTGCGCTGGCTGGTCAGTGGGAAATTATTCTTTTGGGGCTCTTACTCACGGGGCCATTAGTTTGCGCTTCAAGTCAAGCAGTCAATGATTGGTTTGATCGGCATGTAGACGCGATCAATGAACCGAATAGACCGATACCGTCAGGCCGGATTCCAGGACGTTGGGGATTGTATTTAGGGATCATTTGGTCGATTCTGTCATTAGTCATTGGAGCGCAATTAGGCCCTTGGGGACTTGGTGCAACAACTTTGGCGATTATTTTTTCATGGGCTTATAGCATGCCCCCCGTGCGCTTAAAACAAAATGGTTGGTGGGGCAATTTAGCATGTGCAATGAGCTACGAAGGTTTGGCGTGGATAACTGGCGCTGCTCTTTTGTCAATTACCGCATCACCAAGCCAACCATCCCTTTTATTTGCCGGTTTATATAGTTTAGGTGCGCACGGAATAATGACGCTCAATGATTTCAAGGCAATTGAGGGCGATCAAAAAATGGGTATTCGCTCCTTACCCGTTCAGCTAGGGGCGAATCGAGCGGCCCAAGTAGCCTGTTTGATTATGCTGATCCCACAATGCATCGTGATTGGATTTCTATTTTTCATTGAGCAAGAGATCCACGCATTTTTTGTTGGTATCTTAGTGCTTGCGCAGTTAGCTCTGATGAGATATTTTTTATTCGATCCAATTAAAAGAGCCCTTTTTTATAGTGGCTTTGGCGTACCTCTTTTTGTCGGCGGCATGATGATTGCTGCATTTGGCATACGCAATCTGGGTGGTCAGTAAATGTTAGCACTTAGTCCAATTCAAGGTCTTGGCTGGTTGGGTATTATCCGTCTAGGATTCGTTCAGACTGCAATTGGCGCTATCGTGGTGATGACAACTTCTACTTTAAATCGCATTATGGTGGTCGAGCTGGCTTTACCAGCTATCTTGCCGGGCCTATTAGTCGCCTTTCATTATTTCGTGCAAGTAATCAGGCCACGGATGGGTTTTGCATCAGATCAAGGCCTATATAAAACGCCATGGATTTTAGGTGGAATTATTGTGTTAGGTCTTGGTGGGATTGGGGCTGCGATTGGAACGGTCATGATGGCAGAAAGCGTCTTGCAGGGAATTATCGTTTCCTTTTTTGCATTTTTAATGATTGGTATTGGCGTGAGCATGAGCGGGACTTCTTTATTAGCTCTTCTTGCAAAAAGTGTTGATGATCAAAAACGAGCCGCTGCAGCAACAATTGTTTGGTTGATGATGATTTTTGGATTTGCCGTAACGAGTATTTTGATTGGAAAATTCTTAGACCCATACGCTCCAGAAAAGGTCATACAAATAGCTATTGTTGTCGCGATTATTGGATTTATAGTGACCTATTTAGCATTATTTCAGCTAGAAAAGGGTCTCGAGTTAATCGCATCACCAAAAGTAATTTCAAATCCACTGACCTTCACGCAATCCTTTCACGAGATGTGGAGTGACTTGGATATTCGTCAATTCACAATCTTTATATTTATATCGATGTTGGCATTTAGTTCTCAAGATTTAATTATGGAACCATTTGCCGGACTCGTGTTTGACTATACGGTAGGACAAACTACGAGTTTATCTGGCTTACAACATAGTGGGGTATTAAGCGGTATGTTGTTAGTAGCCTTTTGCGGTAGCTCTCGATTGAGGAAGTATTTTGGGTCGCTCAAGTCTTGGATTATTTATGGCTGTTTAGCCTCCGCACTTGCGATGATGGGCTTGGCAATTGGCGCACTGGTTGGTAAGTCATGGCCCCTAGATATGAATGTGTTTCTACTCGGATTAGCAAATGGGACATTTTCGATTGCTGCAATCGGCTCGATGATGCGCCTGGCAGTGGCTGATGGTTTAGGAAAAGAGGGCGTCAGGATTGGTTTATGGGGAGGGGCGCAAGCCATTGCATTTGGCCTAGGGGGTCTATTAGGTGCATCGGTTAGTGACTTAGCTCGCCTGTTCATGTCAGAGACTGCAAACGCATACACCCTCGTATTTACATTGGAATCATTACTGTTTTTGTACTCAGCAAAATTAGCCGCAAGCATTCGTCGATAAATACCATGAGAAAATTAGGAAGATCAATATGACACAAGAAATCTATGATGTAATTGTTGTAGGTGGTGGTCCAGCTGGATCAACTGCGGCCGAAAAGTTAGCCGAAAAAGGTAAAAAAGTCCTTCTCTTAGATCGTGGCGGACGAGTAAAGCCTTGTGGCGGAGCAATACCACCACGATTAATTAAAGACTATAAAATACCAGATTCTTTATTAGTTGCTAAAGCAACGAGCGCTCGGATGATTTCACCCAAAAATAAAAAGGTGGATATTCCGATTGAAAATGGTTTTGTCGGCATGGTCGATCGAGGAACCTTTGACGAATGGTTACGGCAAAGGGCCGAGGCAGCTGGTGCTATTCGTAAAGTTGGTAATTTTTCTGATTTAAAAGAGTTGGATGGTTTGGTGGAAATATCTTATCGCGTTCGGGGTAAGGCTCAAATTGGAGAAGGGGAACTTAAAAAGGTATATGCCAGATCTGTAATTGGTGCTGATGGCGCTAAATCAGGGGTTGGACGAGCAGCCGGGGTTGCTGGATGTGCGGAGGCAAATTACGTGTTTGCGTATCACGAAATTTTACGTAAACCTGAAAAAACATCTATTGATTATGATGCAAGCCGATGTGATGTCATTTATCAGCAGCAAGTATCACCTGATTTTTATGGTTGGGTCTTCCCCCATGGAGATACTTTAAGTATCGGAACGGGGAGTGCTGATAAAGGCTTTTCTTTAAGAAATGCGGTTGGACATTTGCGAGCACAAATTGGTTTTGAAAATGCCGAGCTGATTCGGCATGAAGGTGCGCCGTTACCCATGAAACCTCTGAAACGCTGGGATAATGGTAAAAATGTGGTGCTTGCTGGAGACGCTGCTGGAGTAGTTGCTCCATCTTCAGGTGAAGGAATTTACTATGCCATGTATGGTGGGGAGCTTGCGGCAAGTGCGATAGAAGCGTTTTTATTATCGGGCAATCCAGCGAAGTTGAAATTGGCACGTAAGTCATTTATGAAAGAGCATCGTTTAACTTTTATTGTTTTAGGTATTATGCAAAGATTTTGGTACATCAATGACAAGCGTCGAGAAAGTTTTGTCAAAATGTGCGAGGATAAAGATGTACAACGCTTGACCTTTGAGTCTTATATGAATAAAAAACTAGTACGCAAGAAGCCGCTTGCTCATATCAAGATATTCTTTAAGGATATGGGGCATCTTTTAGGGATTGCTAAAGCATAGCGATGAGAACTTTTTTTTTGCAGCGACATATTTGGGCAGCAGGGGCATGGATTTTTGTTGTGTCTTTTAGTGGTGGTATGTTGACTGAGATTGGGCCTTGGTATTTGAATTTAAAACATCCCGATTGGAAGCCGCCAGACTGGGCATTTGGGGTAATTTGGACAACGATATTTGTTTTGGCGGCTTTTGCTTGGTCGATCGCTTGGCAAAGAACGCAAACAGTCAAGCAGCGCTTGACCTTGAGCACCTTATTTATTGCTAATGCTCTTTGCAACATGCTATGGAGTGTCCTTTACTTTAAACTGCACCGGCCTGATTGGTCTTTGATTGAAGCCTTTTTTTTGTGGGGATCTGTACTTGCCATTATTCTAGTAACCCGTTCGTATAGCACCTTATCAGGCTGGTTCATGATGCCGTATCTGATCTGGGTTAGCTGCGCCATTGCACTCAATTATGAAACGATACGGCTAAATGGCCCGTTTAATTAAATACTAGGAATTCTATTTTGAACTTATTAACAATTGGCATTAACCATCAAATTGCCCCTTTAGAAATCCGAGAAAAGGTCGCGCTCACTCCCGAGGTAATAAGCGATGCAATGAAAGATTTACGAAGTTATCTCAATCAAGATCAAGAGAATAACCCATCAGAAGTAGCTATTTTATCCACTTGTAATCGGACCGAAATATATTGCGCAGCGAATGATCATCATATTCATGATCAGCAAATACAAGTGAAAACGATTGATTGGCTCAGCGCGCAAAGGCGCATGAATAAAAGTGAACTAACCCCCTATATTCAAACTGAGATATCGTCAGCTGCAGTACGGCATGTTTTTCGGGTTGGTTGTGGATTAGATTCGATGGTTTTAGGAGAGACGCAGATTCTTGGTCAGATGAAGCAAGCAGTTGCGCAAGCCCAGCAGGCTGGATCAATTGGAACATATTTAAACCAACTATTTAATAAAACCTTCGCAGTTGCTAAAGAAGTTCGTGGGACCACAGAGATTAGTACGCATGCCATATCGATGGCCAGTGCGGCAGTGCGACTATCGCATCGTGTTTTAGGGGCGATAGATCAACAGCGGATCTTATTTATTGGCGCTGGTGAAATGATTAATTTGTGCGCGGCACATTTTTCTGGCAAATCGCCCAAGCAAATTACAATAGCTAATCGAACCTTTGAGCGCGGTGAGGAATTGGCTAGAATGATTCGTGATCAGGGTCATCCTTGTGAATCAATCGCATTATCTGAAGTGCCGCAACGGCTTGCTCAATTTGACATTGTCGTTTCATGTACGGCTAGTTCACTACCGATTATTGGCTTAGGGATGGTCAATACTGCCTTGAAAAATAGGCGGCATCAACCCATGGTAATGATAGACTTAGCAGTTCCGCGTGATATTGAGCCGGAGATTAGTAAACTAAGAGACGTCTATTTATATACGGTGGATGATTTAGGTAAGGTGGTTAAAGAGGGTATGGAGTACCGAACAAACGCTGTTAAGAGTGCCGAAGAAATTATTAATTTACAGGTGAAGAACTTTATGCACTGGTTAGCTCAGCGCTCTTCAGTGCCTTTTATAACCAGTCTTAAGCAACGTAGTGAGGAATTACAACGCGTTGAAATTGAAAAGGCCAAGAAAAGGCTCAATCGAGGAGAGGATCCTGCTGATGTGATGACTGAACTAGCTAGAGGACTCGCTAATAAATTTATGCACGGATCATTACATTCCTTACATCATGTTGATGATGATAGTGTTGATGATTACCAAAAGATGTTAACTAAAATTTTTATGACTGAAAGTAAAAGAGGTGGATCGTGTTGAAAATGACAAATTTACTCCAAACTATTGATTTACCATCCCAATTAAGAGAGTTAACGCGCCCACAACTAAACCAATTAGCAAGTGAATTAAGAGAGTTTGTGATTGATTCTGTTTCACAAACAGGGGGGCATTTATCTTCTAACCTTGGAACCGTCGAATTGGCGGTGGCGCTGCATTATGTATTTAATACTCCCAAAGACTCTGTTATTTGGGATGTGGGGCATCAAAGTTATCCACATAAAATATTGACTGGTAGGCGTGAGCAAATGGCAACGCTCAGGCAATATGGTGGTATTTCAGGCTTTCCAAAGCGTAGTGAGAGTCCTTTTGACACTTTTGGAACAGCGCATTCTTCAACCAGTATTTCTGCGGCAACTGGCATGGCTCACGCCGCGCGCTTAAGAAAAGAGGAACGGGTTGCGATTGCGGTGATTGGGGATAGTGCAATGACTGGTGGAATGGCGTTTGAAGCCATGAATCATGCGGGTATTTGCCGAGATTTGCCGCTTATTGTCATTTTGAATGACAACGATATGTCGATTTCCCCAGCGGTTGGCGCATTAAATCGTTATTTAGCCAGGTTAATTAGTAGTCCTTTATATGAAGCCACTAAAAATAGCGTTGGTAATGTGTTGTCTATTGTTCCCCCCTTGCGCGAATTCGCTAAACGTCTTGAGGGGCATGCCAAAGGGATGATTGTGCCGGGTACTATATTTGAAGAGTTTGGATTTAATTATATTGGACCCATCGATGGGCATGATTTAGATTCCTTAATACCCACTTTTCAAAATATTCAAAAATTAGCACTAGCAGGGGATGGTCCCCAGTTTATCCATGTCATTACTAAAAAGGGCAAGGGCTATCCATTGGCGGAAGCAGATCCCATTTTGTATCACGGACCGGGTAAGTTTGATAAAAAAATTGGGATAGTTCCAAGTAAAACTGCTAGCAAAAAAACCTTTACCCAGATATTTGGCGAATGGGTTTGTGATATGGCGCAAGAAGATTCTCGGCTCGTGGCTATAACCCCAGCAATGCGGGAGGGCTCGGGACTCGTGGAATTCGAAAAACGCTTTCCGAATCGGTATTTCGACGTTGGTATTGCTGAGCAGCATGCTGTCACATTTTCAGCAGGTTTAGCCTGCGAGGGTTACAAACCGGTTTTAGCAATTTATTCAACATTTTTGCAGCGTGGTTACGATCAATTAATTCATGATGTGGCCTTACAAGATTTGCCGGTAGTTTTTGCTTTAGATCGTGCAGGTCTAGTTGGAGCTGATGGGGCAACCCATGCTGGCACATTTGATTTAGCCTATTTACGTTGTATTCCGAATATGATTATTATGACGCCAAGTGATGAGAACGAGTGTCGTCAATTATTAACGACGGCATTTATGCAGGAGCATCCATCGGCAGTCAGGTACCCGCGGGGCAGTGGTGTTGGAGCCACGGTTGATCCAAGTTTAACGAGTCTTCCAATCGGTAAAGGGGTAGTTCGTCGACAAGTTTCTACGACGGCTAAAAAACGTTTAGCTGTTTTAGCGTTTGGAACATTACTCCAGCCATGCCTAGAGGTTGCCGAACAATTAGACCTAACGGTGGTTGATATGCGATTTGTCAAACCAATTGATGAGGAGTTATTAAAAGCTTTGTCAATAGATCACGTCGGCTTTATTACCATTGAAGAAGGTGCAATCCAAGGCGGCGCTGGTAGTGCGTGCATGGAATTTTTTGCGAGTCAACATATCTTGTTGCCAGTATTACAACTAGGATTGCCAGACACTTTTATTGATCAAGGTGACAGTCACTTACTGTTAGCCAATTGTGGCCTGAGTGCCGCAGGCATTGAACAGTCGATTCGGGGTTATTTTAATATTGGGTGATTTGAGGAGTTAGCTTCTCCAAGCAAATAATCAATTTACTTGGAGAGTATTCGTTGAAGAACTTCCTAGGTTTTAAAATTCTAGTGGCTTTACACCAGCTAATTGAGCGCACTCATTGAGAGCTTTTAGAAGACCTGGAGGGACTGGTATGCCTTGGGTTAGGCGTTTTGATTTTGACCGAGCCGAGGATTCTCCAGGAACACGGATTTCTGTAACTCCTGGCAGGGTTCTAGAGGCCTTTAATTCTTTGACCATTCTTTGTGTATCTGCGATGAGGTGCGCTGTTCCACCTAAGAAATCCGGGTTAATTGCGACAACAGTTTGACCAGTATTAGTAACTGCCTGTGAATCAGCATTAAAGTCTACTAATTTAGAACCAACTGCAGCACCATTCATGCAGCCAGCAAGTAGGGCAATCATGAGAGATAAACCATAGCCTTTATAGTCGCCGATGGGGAGGAGCATGCCCTCGTGAGATCGGTTGGGGTCTGTTAAAGGCTTGCCCTGTTTGTCAATCATCCAACCGACAGGCATTTGCTCGCCCTGTTGGGCTTTCATTTTTACTTTGCCATAAGCGGCCACGGTCGTGGCCATATCTAGGGTCACAGGTGGATTACCAGAACCGGTTGGTACCGAAATAGCAATTGGATTAGTCGACAAGAGCATATCAATACCACCCCAAGGAGCCATGTGATTTGCGCTTCCAACGGCTAGGTATAGACCAACTAGACCAGCTTCTGCAACCAGATTGGCATAACTAGAAGCTGCTCCAGCATGATTGCTATAGGAGCATCCAACCCAACCAATACCAACTTTTTTAGCTTTTTCAATTGCTAACATGGTTGCTTTGTGCATGACAAGGTGGCCAATCGCATTATCCCCATGCAGTAATGCGATAGCTGGTGCATCCTGTAATAATTTCATTTGTGGGTGTAAATTGATGCCGTTTTCTGTGATGCGTTTGGCATACTGTTGTAAGCGAAAGATGCCGTGACCATCCGCTCCGACTAAATCTGAACGAACCATCATGTCCGCGGTCAGATCTGCATCTGCCTTAGGCATATTTAACCCATGGAAAACTGCTGAAATAAAGTTTTTTGCTTGTTCAGCGCTTAAATAATTTTGGTCCATTGCCGATCTCCCTGTACATATTGTAATACTGCCGTTTCATTAAATTCAAACCCAAGGCCTGGTGTTTGATGCAAAATTAAGTCGCCGTTTTCAAAACCCAGTTGCTTATTAATTAGGCGCCGAAAATTCAGCACTTGGTCATCCGTAAAATATTCCACAAAGCGCGCATTGGGAGTAGCCGCTACTAAGGGTGCATGTAAATCATGGAACCAGTGCGGACAGACGGTTACTCCTTTAGCTGCAGCGTAGGAGGCGATTTTACGCCATTCTGTGATACCGCCACATACCGCAGCGTCCGTTTGTAAAATTTCACAGGCTTCGGACTCCAGGAGTTCACGGTGACGCCAACGTCCAGCCTCAATTTCGCCGGTAGCCACAGTAATGGATGTTCGGCTTGCTAAGCGGGCGTGTAAATCGATTGCATCAGGCGAAAATGGTTCTTCTATCCAGTAAGGGTTATATTGCTCGAATCGTTTGATATATTCCATGGCAGTTGGTAAATCATGCCAAGCGTTATTAGCATCCAATGTCACGATGATATCGTCACCCACCGCATCGCGTACCGCTCGTAGGCGCTCTTCTTCTTCCCGGGGAGAAAGTCGACCAGTTTTCATTTTTACAGCCCTAAAACCTTTGGCTACATAGGAAAGCATCTCTTTAGCAAGGTGTGAGGGAGTTTTCCCATCAAGGTAATAACCACCACTAGCGTAAGCTGGAACGCGATCATTAACTACGGCGCCTAGGTAGTGATGCAGCGGTAATTGAGCCGCGCGCGCGTTCATATCCCAAATGGCATTATCCAAAATAGAGATTGCGCGCATGACTGAACCTGCTCGACCTTGCAGCAGCGACTCAGCATACATTTCTTCCCACAGGCCTGCACTGCGATGACTTTCTTGACCAATCAGTTTTGGCGCTAGGAGTTGCTCGACGGCCACTTTAGTAATGGCTCCTGCGGCACTACCAACGTAGCAAAAGCCGATACCCTGAACACCATCCACATTACTCACTTTGACTAAGCAGTAGTGTCTTTCATGAACTGTTCTAGTTGAGAAAGAAGTGACTTGATCGAGGGGGATACTAACGTGTGCAACTTCAATCGATTGAATTTTTGACATAATTTTTGTTAGTTAATTTTCATGATGAGGAGTACTTCTTAAATTCATTTTGAATGTATAGCGATTTTCGGGATGTTGTGTGACTGAAATTTCAAAGGGGTTACCCTCTTTATCAAAGTATCGCCTCACAACCACTAAACTGGGAGCGCCAACTGCGACACCTAATAACTCAGCATGTTTTTTTGAAAAGCTGGAAGCATGAATTTCTACCTCAGCTTGAGCGATACTAATACCAAAGTGTTCTTCTATTTGAGCATAGACCATCGCATGCGAGTGCTCATTCAAATTAGTTAATTTAGCAAACTGTTGCAACATATAAATATCAGTCCAAGCAAGGCGAAGGTTCGATTCTTCTTCTAAGCGAACTGCGCCGATATGATACCAAGCAGAGCCAATTGGTGCTTGCAAAATACGTTGTAAGGATTCATCGCATTCGATATATTCTTCGATATGATTTTGTCGATATGTGTTGCGGGGGTAATTGAGTATTTCCCCTAAAGAGTTAAAGCTTTGACTGAACCGGCGAGGTTGCGACTTAGAAATAACTTTGGTTGGAGCACCTTGTTGGCGATGGATATGTCCACTATCTTGCAGCGACTTGAGAGCGTGCCGAACTGTTTGGCGACTGACTCCGAGATCTTTACATAAATATTGTTCGGACGGCAGATTCTCACCTACCGCCCAAACGCCCGACTGAATTTTATGCAAAAGATTTTGAGTAATTTGTCGATAAAGAACGGGACGCTTCATCCTCAGTGATTAGCTTAAGCCAAACATTTTTTTACCTGCGACGGGTAGACGGGCTTTGAGAATATCCCCTGACATAGATTCAGTAATATATAAATCCTTGCCATCAGGTCCACCAAAACAGAGATTTGCTAGGTGATGATGATGTTTGTTTTCAGAGTAAACCAAATGGGTTGGTAGCATATTACTATCGAAGCGCCAAATACCAACGCCTAGATGACAAACGAGTAGACCATTCTCGCTATCCATTTCAATACCGTCTGGACCTGCTGCACCTCCTGAAAGTTGAATAGCTACCCCTGTCTTAGAGACTGAGCCGTCTGCCATTAAGGGTAGACGCCAGATTTGTTGAGAGCGAGTTACTGCCACGTAGACATGTTTTTCAGTAGTGCTAAGCGTAATACCATTTGGGCTTGGAACATTTAAAGCTAGTCGATCTAATTGACCGTTAGCGCGCAGGCGAAAAACTCTCCCAGTGGGATCGGCAATTCCAGTTTGACCTTGGTCAGTAAAATATAAATCGCCATTGGAGGCGAAATGCAGATCATTCAAACCTTTAAAGGCTTCGCTATACATAGAGCCCAAAATGGTCTCAATTTTTCCTGTTTTAGTATCTAAACTTAAGAGCCCCATTTTGTAGTCACAGATAAATGCTCGACCATCTTTGTGAAACTTGAGGCCATTCGGCCAGCCATCATATTGTGTAATAAGTTCCCATTCGCCTTTAGTCGAGATACGAAAAATTCGACCGTATGGGATATCAACAAACCATAAATTACCTTCTCTATCGAAGGACGGGCCCTCTAAAAAACATTCGATCTCTGCGCCTTGGCGGTTGGGATCTGCCCAGGAAGTACGCTTGGGGTTACGAAACTTAGCTGGCATAGACATAAACGGCTCAGCTTTAATTAATTCAACTTGTTGAAATGGATTAAACATCGGTAATAGCTCCTAACTTGTTCGAACAGGTTTAAAGAAACAACAGTAAAAGATTTTTTTACTATTTTGGTAATTAGGTTTAACCCTAAATTACAGACATTCTAATACTTATTGGTTTAAAATAAACGTTAGATATTTATTAAAACTTGTTATAACAAGTTTTTTTTATGGGGGCAGACATGAAACAAGTAGTCGTAGTCGGGACCGGCATTATGGCAGTAGGCATCGCAGCGGGTTTTTTGGCAACTAGCCACCAGGTGATTCTCCTAGGCAGAACTCAAAGCAGGGCAAAAGAGCAAGAGGTGGAAATCCTTGCCTTAACTAAAACGATCAATCCAGACTGGGAAGCCTCTGGGGCGAAGTTAGTAACGGGCGAAATAGCTAGTTGGGCAGACTGGTCCGAGGTAATTTGGGTGATTGAAACGATTAAAGAGGACATGCAGCTTAAGCAAGAATTATTTGCATCTTTAGATCAACGTGTCCCAGAACATATTCCGATTGGTAGCAATAGCTCAGGATTTCCAATTTCTAAAATATCGGCTGGCTTAAAAACGGCCCATCGCATGTTTAATGCGCATTACTTTATGCCAGCACATATCGTGCCTTTGGTAGAAGTGGTGCTTGGTGAAAAATCAGATCCGGTGATGGGGGAGCAGGTGTGTCAGTTATATCGCCAGGCTAAGAAAAAACCAGTTCTGGTGCGTAAGGATATTCCTGGGTTTCTAGCCAATCGGATTCAGCATGCACTGATGAGGGAGGCTTTATCATTGGTGCAAGACGGGATTGCTACGCCGGATGATATTGATACTGCGGTGCGTTATAGTTTTGGGTTTCGGTATGCCGCAGTTGGTCCTATGACGCAGAAAGAAATTAGTGGTTGGGAGGGTATGGCTGGTGCATCGGTTGAAATTTGGCCTTCTTTATATACCAATCCGAACTTACAGCCTTGTGTTGCTCACATGATTGAACAGGGCAAGTATGGGATGAAATCGAAAGAGGGTTTTAGGAAGTGGAGTGATACCGAGATGGCGCAAATGCGGCACAAATATAATGTACGTTTAAAAGCAGCTTTTGATGTTTTACAAGTAGAGCCGGATGAGAATTAAACTGGCTCATTTTTTTAGTCGTTTTATTATTTTTTACATGGAGCAAATATGGCGGTAGATCAAGGAAGACAATATAAAGATATCTTATTTGAAGTGAAGGACCAAGTTGCTTGGATCACGATTAATCGGCCGCGCGTATTGAATGCTTTTCGTGAGCAGACTTTAGATGAGATGATTGAGGCGGTCAAGTTAACTCGGGAAGATCCATCCATTGCCTGTATCGTTTTTAGAGGTGCTGGTGATCGGGCTTTCTCTGCTGGCGGGGACTTCTATGCCATGAAACGATTAACTTTTACAAATGGCTCTATGTGGAATGACCGTATGCTGGGTTTAGCAATGGCTATCCGTGGCGTACCAATTCCGGCGATTGCCATGGTCAATGGCTGGTGTGTAGGTGGTGGTCATGAGTTGGCTTTATGGTGCGACTTAGTGATCGGTTCGGAGAAGTCCATGTTTGGTCAGACTGGCGCTAAAGTAGGAGCTTGTCCAACAGTTGGCGCAACGCAATATCTACCGAGAATTGTTGGTGAGCGAATAGCGCGCGAGATGATTTTCTTAGCGAAGCGTTTTGATGCTAAAGAAGCAGAAAGAATTGGTTTAATTAATAAATGCGTACCAGAAGAAAAGCTCATGGAAGAGACTCTTGCTTGGTGTGAAAACATTAAGAGTAATAGTTCACAAACTATTCGGATGACAAAGAAGAGTTTGAATTTTGAATCGGATCAACTCTATGCATCATGGCAACATGGCATGGAATTATTAGCCTACGTATGGGGATCTGAAGAAAGTCTTGAGGGGATGAATGCCTTCTTAGAAGGACGCAAACCTGACTTCCAAAAATTCCGCCTCAAAAACAAAGCAGCATTAGAGGACTATATGGATGGCTTTCATAAAAATCTCAATGCTCCACCGGATATGCGTGATTAATAGTGATGTCATCAAATCAGGTAAATCAGATCCTGCAATCTTCGACGAGTGAAGGCGCTTTAACTGGGTTTAAAGTGCTTGATCTAAGTCGGGTGTTGGCAGGGCCGTGGTGTGGGATGTTGTTGGGTGATATGGGTGCCGACGTAGTTAAAGTTGAGTCGCCCAAATCGGGTGACGATACGCGGGCTTGGGGCCCCCCTTTTTTAGAAGGTCAGTCAGCTTATTTTTTAGGATGCAACCGGAATAAAGAAGGCATTGCTATTGATTTTTCAAAGCCTGCAGGGAAGTCTTTACTGGCTCAACTCATACCGCACTTTGATGTAGTCATTGAAAATTACAAGAATGGCACATTAGAAAAGTGGGGTTTTGATCAAGACTGGTTTTTACAGCATGCACCGCAAGTAGTTCGCTGTTCAATTACTGGATATGGCACAGAAGGTCCTTTGTCCAACTTGCCTGGCTATGATTTTATTCTTCAGGCTGAATCTGGCCTCATGAGTATTTGTGGCCCTGAGGAGGATGTACCGAGCAAATATGGTGTGGCAGTAGTTGATTTGGCTACTGGCATGATGGCTGCGAATGCGATTCAAGGAGCTTTGTTAGCGAGGTACCGAACAGGCCGAGGCCAACATGTAGAGGTCGCTTTATTTGATACTTCTTTAGCACTTTTAGCAAATGTTGGTAGTAGTCATTTGGCAACCGGCAAAGAAGCTAGGCGTTTTGGGAACGGTCATCCAACCATCGTACCTTATACAACTTTCGACGCGGCTGATAAGATGATTGCGTTAGCTGTTGGTAATGATGGTCAATTTGCCAAGTTATCTGAAATTTTAGGTCATCCGGAGTGGCCGTTAGACGATCGGTTTAAAACAAATACTGCTCGTATTGAAAATCGTCGATTAGTCGATTCGATGGTCGGTGATGAATTAAAAAAGAAAAATTCACAAGAATTAATTTCCCAATTACGAACGCACGGTATTCCGGTTGGTCCTGTTAATACGGTAAGTGAAGCTTTATCAACAGAGCATGCAAAAGCACGGAACATGGTGTTAGCTATTGCGCATGAAACGATTGGGCATTTTCAGAGTTTAGGCACGCCACTTAAAATGCAGGATACACCAACGAGTATTCGTAGACCACCTCCAAGGCTTGGCGAGCATACCCGAGCAGTCTTGGAGAGCTATTTAAAATTAGATCAGACGCAGATTGACGATTTATATACGAGCGGGGTAATTGGATAGAGCGTGCTTATCTGGAGATTAATGAGGAACTTGTACAAGAGTTCGATTTTCTACGGAGCGCACAATCGATTCAAAAATGGCAATGGTATTTGCCATTTGTTCAGGGCTAATCGGATAGGGAATCGCCTCGCGATCTGCTGATACATTGCTATGAAACTGCGCAGGTATTGCTCTAGCAAAGGCATCTAACTCGGTTCTTAAAGAGTCGATTGGCGGGCATGTAAACCGGTCTATTTTTCCACCAGAGTACCGCACAACAACATCATTTTCGCCAAGTGCTTCAATGGAGGCATTTTCCCCAAAAATATGTACTCGCCAAAAAAGGGGGGTTGCCCGAACCATTGCAAAATAGCCACTGACACCATTTTTAAACCGCAAAGTAACGGCAGTAGAATCACGGGGGTCAATGCCGGTGCGCTGGCTACAAACCATTGCTGACAAATCTTGCGCCGGACCCATTAAATTAACGAAGGCTTCAATCATATGAATACCAGTTCCTGTGAGGCCACCAGCAGGAGATTCGGTCGTTGATTCTCGCCAATCTGAAAAGAACTTTGTGGAGTGCTCATTACTATAATGTCCCTCAATATGCAGTACTTGGCCTAAGATACCGCTCTTGACCAGTTCGCGTAATTTGGACATGGAAGGCCAAAAGTGTTTATTTTGGCCAACCCCAAGAACTACTTGATTTTTTTGACAAGCGGCAATCGCTTCCTGAGCATCCTTAAATGTCAGGGTAAGCGGTTTCTCGCAAAAGATGTGTTTACCGGCATGAGCGGCTGCAATAATTTGTTCTGCGTGCAAAGAATGGGGTGTTGCTAAAACAACTGCTTGGATCCTTGGATCTTGTAAAGCATCTAAAAAATTTGGAGATAATTGCATCCCATGTTGGGACGCGAACGATTGTGTTTCCTGGATTTCTTTAGTAATACCGAGGCTAAATTGTAATTCTTGACTTTGTTGTTGGATGGCCTTGGCAATATTTTTACCCCACCAACCCATACCTACTAGTGCTGCATTAATCATAAAAATCCTTTGTAAATATTAGTCGTACCGAAAGGGCGAGGTTTAGACAATTCTGGCGCACAGCAAGTCACAAGAAAAAATCGGTTGATTGTAGGCATATAAGGCTATTGTAGGCATATAAAAGACGCCAGTTTATTGAGTTTAATTTGAATTTTAAAGCACTTTAATAACTATGGTAAGGATTACGGATGAATTGCATTGCTCATAATTGCTTCAAAGATAATTGCATTATCCAGATGTTCTTTGCCAATTTTCTTTTGGGACTCTAAAAGTTGGATATAGATCTCGGTTAGGGGTAAGTGTTGTTGCATTTTTTCACTGAGTTCGTGAATCAGACCAAAATCCTTCAGGCTTTGATCAACCCGACTTTGTGGATTATTATAAGAACGTTTGACCATGAGTGGACCTTTGATTTGCATCACGCTTGATGCTGCGGCAGATTTTTGCAGGGTGGCAAGTAATTTTTCTGGATCAAGGCCTAATCGCGAACCAAAGCAAAGTCCTTCAGCCATCGCCGCACGGTGTAGGCCAAGAACCAGATTAATCGATAATTTGGCTTTGCCAGCATCGCCGGACTGCCCAATATATTGTCGGTTCGGAGTAATTACCTCGAGTAGTGGCTCAAGTTGATGAATGAGTTCTTCGGAGCCGCCCATCAGACCAAGGCTATCGCCCCTGGCAACTTGCATGCTTGTTCCAGAGATGGGAAGTTCTAAAAAATTGTGACCTAAGCTGATGGTCTTTTGGGCAATAGCTTTAATTTGTTCTGGATCACAAGTACTGGTGCAGATTACAGATAGAATTTTTCCAGAAGGGACTGCTGGCAGCAAGCCGTTATCCCCAAATAGAGCCATCTCAACTTGTTCGGTATTGAAGACGCATAGAATCACAGCATGACACTGCTCAGCGATTTCGCAGAGAGTTTTAGAGCGTTCAAGACCGAGTTCAGAGCAGCGTTTTGGATTAACATCAAAACCCAGAACAGGAACCTGAGCAAGGTCTAGTCGATGAACAAAACCTTGGCCCATGAGTCCTAGACCAATGACTCCAATCGGTTCTTTGATGTTGATGAGCGAGGGACTGGATAGTTTCATGGCGGTATTTTAGGGTAAAAGATTAGTAAACGGATGCGTCAAGGTTTCTTGCATTAACTCATCGGAAGTTTTTTGGGAGTATTTTTTGGCACTATTTTTGATTGCTTGAACTAAATCTTGAGCTGGGTAGCCTTGTTTTTCTAGTTGTGTGATGAGTTGTTTTTCAACAGGTTCAACTTGCTTACGCCAACGCTGCTGTTCTGTTGGACTCAGAGTAATAAACTCCATACCATTTTGTTGAAATGCTTCACATCCGCGAGCACCAGCAAGGCCATAAAACAGTTGTGCACCTGCCTGCGCCAATGAGCGTAGCCACTGGTTAAAAATTGGTTTGAGTGCAGGTGTTAATTGGTTAAAAAAATGATGAGATAAACCGTACTCTAAATTAACACGTACTAAGTTAGCTGACGTTCGGTAATTTGCAAAACGGTATAAACCTACTGTATGAGCGGCGCTATCAGAGATAGAGATAGCAAAGACCTCTTGACTCTCGAATTGTTTTTTTGCTTCTGGAGTACTACAGCCTATGGGTAGTGCTCCAAGGGCTTTAAATAGATCCGACTCAACACCGTTACTACAAGCAATTTTTTGTCCCTGTAGATCTTCGAGGGTTCGGATAGGTTCTCGGCTAAAGAGATTGTATTCACTAGTTGCAACCATGCGACCCATCAAGACACCTTGGCGCTCAAAATCAGCCTTAAAGTATTCATGATAGAGTTCTTCGGAGACTGCTGTTGCGGCTTCTGCGCTATCAAAAATAAAAGGTAAGCTGAGTGCTTGGGCTGCTGGGAAAAGAGTTGCATCCCAAGCTGAGTAGACTGGGCACATATCTGTTAGGCCGGATTGAAGAGCTTGAATACCAGCGCGTTCAGGATGTAAGGACCCATCCCAAAAGGCTTGTACTTGAATAGCTCCTTGGGTCATTTCGGTGAGGCGCTTAAAGGCCGGCTCAAAAACATCTACGACAGCCGGCGAGGATCCGGGAATATGGGCGCTAACCTTGAGAGTGATTGACTGACGATGAGCTGGGATGGCCTGCTCAATATTTAACCAAGCCCGAGACTGAGTTGTTTTTGATAAAACCTCGCTCACAGAATCATTACCAGAAATTTGTCTTGGGTTCATACTTTAATCACTCTCTTTCATATTTGCTTCTTTCACAATGTTGGCATATCGAGATATTTCTGCTTGATAGTATTTAGCAAACTCTGCTGGTGATGAGCCGACAATCCGAAAGCCTTGCTCTTCGAGTTGAGTTCGAATAGATGGTTTTTGGAGAATTTTTTGTGTACTTAGATAAATACGTTGCACAATCGCATCAGGAGTTTTAGCTGGTAAAAAAACCCCGAGCCACGTTTCAATTTCCATTCCAGGAAATCCTAGTTCAGCCGTGGTTGGGATGTTAGGAGCCATGGCGGATCGTTTGCTTGACATAATCGCTAGGGGGCGAAGTTTACCGCTTTTTAAATGTTGGTTTGCAAGTGAAACACTAGGAAACATCGCATCTACCTGACCAGCAACAACGTCTGTGAGCGCTTGAGCGGTTGACTTATAGGGGACATGTAAGAGATTTATTTTGGCGCTAATTTTAAGTGTCTCACCGGCAAACTGTCCGACACTGCCATTACCCCAGGACGAATAATTCAGCTTACCCGGTTGTTTTTTTGCTAGATCGATTAACTCTTGTAAAGTATTTACAGGAACCTTGGGATTTACTACAACCACAACGGGTGTTGAGCCGATGACGGTTACTGGAATAAAGTCTTTACGAGGATCGTAATTTAATTTACCCATAGAAGGGTTTATCACAATGGAGGTTGATTCCATCATGATTACGTAGCCATCTGGTTTCGCACGTGCAAACTGTTCCTCACCAATTACACCATTGGCACCTGGCTTGTTATCGATCACAATTGGTTGGCCGAGTTCCTCCGTGAGTGATGGCGTAATAATTCTCGCTAGGATGTCGGTAGTTCCGCCGGCAGCCATTGGGATTAAGATGGTTATTGGCCGATTCGGATAGTTCTCGACTGGTTGAGCTTGAGCAAAGTTTATTAATAAGCTAGAAAATCCAGCGAGTAGTGCGTAACAAATAATACCCAAGTTGGTCTTATTCGTAGGTGTGTGATTTTTCGTCCAGTTATATATTTTCCAGCTAAACATTTTTTATCTCCTATTTTTTATTTTGCGTAAAGTTAGGATTGTATTGTAAGGGTTTTGATTTAGATAATCTAAAAATTGTAGGCGTTTTGATTCAATACGACTAAAAATAAAGCTCAGAAAATAGCGTGCAATAGTCAATATTTTAGGATAATGAGTATTACTTAATTGTCCAAAAATATGATTGCCATTAACGAGTTTCGATTACCGATTGATCACCCTCCAGAGGCCCTTGAAATAGGTATTTTGAAGAGACTAGAGATTCCTTTGACAGATTTAATTCGTTTTGAGGTATTTAAGCGTAGTCATGATGCTAGAAAAAATATCGCGTTAACTTTTAGTTACACACTACATATTTCTGTCCGAGATGAAGCGGCCGTATTGGCTAAGTGGGCGCATGATCAGCATATTAGACCGGCGCCTGATACTAAATACAAGCCTGTTACCAAGGCCAGTGGCGAAAAAAAATTACAGCCAGTTGTAATTGGTTTTGGACCATGTGGAATATTTGCGGCACTAATCTTAGCGCAAAGTGGTTTTAAGCCGATCGTGTTGGAACGTGGCAAGCCAGTTCGAGAGAGAACACAAGATACTTGGGATTTATGGCGTCGACATGTATTGCACCCTGAATCGAATGTTCAGTTTGGCGAGGGTGGTGCTGGGCTTTTTTCTGATGGTAAGTTGTATAGTCAAATTAAAGATCCGCACTTTTATGGCCGAAAAGTGATTGATGAATTTATCAAAGCAGGCGCACCTGCAGAAATTGCTTACGTTGCCAAGCCACATATTGGAACTTTCCGATTAGTTGGAGTGGTTGAGCGGATGCGCAAAGAGATTATTGCTCTTGGCGGAGAGATTCGTTTCTCTAGTAAAGTCTCAGAATTTTTAATAGAGGACCAGGCGATTCGCGGGGTCATACTAGAGGATGGGCAGGAGGTCTTGAGTGATCAGGTTGTTCTAGCTTTGGGGCACAGCTCTCGGGATACTTTTTACGCTTTGCAGCGTGCAGGAGTGTTTTTAGAGCCCAAGCCATTTTCGGTAGGCTTTCGGATTGAGCACCCGCAGTCTTTGATTGATCGTGCTAGGCTCGGCAAATTTGCTGGTAACCCATTAATTGGGGCGGCTGATTATAAGCTCGTTCATCATGCAAAAAATGGTCGATCGGTTTATAGTTTTTGTATGTGTCCAGGCGGGACGGTTGTAGCGGCGACCTCTGAAGCAAATCAGGTTGTTACAAACGGGATGAGTCAATATTCGCGGAATGAACGTAATGCTAACGCTGGGATTGTCGTTGGTATTACACCCACTGATTATCCTGGTGGGGCATTAGCTGGAATTGAATTTCAGCGTCAGCTTGAGGCGCGAGCATTTGTTCTTGGTGGTTCGACTTATGAGGCTCCTGGCCAACTAGTCGGGGATTTTTTAGAAGGTAAACCATCGACAGGATGGGGTCAAGTTATTCCGTCCTATAAGCCTGGGGTTCACTTAACCGATTTAGCGCGTAGTTTGCCAGGTTATGCGATTGATGCGATGCGTGAGGCGATTGTCGCTTTTGATAAAAAGATCAAGGGTTTTGCGATGTACGATGCTGTTTTAACGGGGATTGAGACGAGAACTTCTGCCCCGTTACGGATTACTAGAGGGCTTAATTATCAAAGTCTGAATACGCAGGGGTTATATCCAGCTGGAGAGGGGGCTGGGTATGCTGGAGGGATTTTATCTGCAGGTGTTGATGGTATTAAGGTGGCGCAGGCAGTTGCCCTTGATTATGAGCAAAAGTCTTAGTGAGCCTATCAAAGACCCATCAGCCATGTAAGGGATAAAAAGTAAAACAGGAGCAAAGTGCTCCTGTTTTGGAAATTTGTTGTAGCTAATGAGCGAATTTGGAGAAACTCTATGAATAGGGTTGCTCGTTCATGAAATTCCTAATGGACGGTCATTTCTCCATGAGCAGCATTTCCAAAACCCATAACCTTAAAGGATAATTCGTTATATTCTTCTTGAGTGACTGGTTGTTGTCCTCGCGCCGTTCTACGTCGGTTAAATAGGTCGAGTTCCTGTACGCTGTTCGTTGCGTTTAACATGTTGACTGAATTTCTAGGTAAATCGCTTGATTTCATTCTGCTCTCCATATTTGCAAGTAGACTAGAAACTCTTTGATTCATCAAAACAGTGACATTGTCTTATGTATTCAACGCAGTCAAACTAATAAAGTTGACAAAAGCATTAAAGAAGAGAGAAGATTGATTTTTTTGTAAGTTATTGAATAATATAAATTTTATTGAATTTGATTAAAAGGATCTGATTTTTAGATGAAAATTTTTCGATTAATTTTGATCTCAGTAAGCATTTTTTTAGTACTAACGCTTGGGGGCTTCGTGTATGTTTCTCACCAGTTACCGAGCTGGGCGAAGAAGTTTACTATCGATTATGCCCATTCGATGGGTTATCTACTTGATTTTAATGAATTAAAGGTAAGTTTTTTGAGTCCAAGTCTCTCCGTGACTGGTCTTCAAATTAAAACTGTAGATGCGCAAGAGCCCATCCTCAATTTGCCGTCGATTGGGATTCAATTTCAATGGTATCCCTTACTAAATCGAAGGTTAGAAATCGATGCGATTCAACTAACTAGCCCCCAAGTATTTTTATCCCGCTCAGAATCTGACTGGAACTGGTTAAAAATGATTGATCGCATCAAAGACCAAGTTGGTGCTCTGAGAAAAAAAGATGCGCCGCCCTCCCAGCCATGGTTATTTTTAATTCAGGACATTCATTTGACTCAGGGGATCTTACAGATTGACGATCTCAAGCAGTCCTATCGCATGCAATTACCAGCAATTGATTTACGTTTAAAGCAGGTTCGTAATTTTAATCAGGCAAGTCAGCCTGGTCATATTGAGTCAGATTATGCGATTGAACTAGGCGAAGTGATCGTTCCTATTCCGAACTCGCAAGAGTTATTGGAACTTGGTAAAGTTAGTATAGACGGTGACATAGACTTTGAGCAGGCGCAGCAAATACGCCTGAATGTGCAACTAAAAATAGCTGATGGCTTAGTTAAAGCGAAGACGGTATTCCAGTTAGACACGAAAGATATCAATAGCGAAATCGAGTTCGAACGTCTTGATCTAACCCCCTTTGTACGTCTGCATGCGCCGCACATATTGAAAAATGACCAGACTGGAAATATCTCTGGACAGGTAAAGGCAGCATATCAAGAGCAGGCTTTAAAACTATCAGGTGGAATTGATGTTCGTGCGCTTGATTTAGTACCTTGGTTTGATGTGTTGAAAACTGCCCAGCCTCTGATTGCAAAGTCAGGTTTGGCGGATGGGAAGTTGCAATTTGATTATCAGCCAAAGTCCTTGCAGATAAAGGCAGATTTGGGTATTTCTAAGCTGCAAGTATTTGAGATAGATCAGAAGAGTGAGTTAATTGCATGGCAGAGAGCGGACTTGCGTAAGATTGATTTTTTCATGCAGGATAAAGTTCCTCAATACTTGCATGTGGAGTCAGTAAAAGTTGATGGCTTATCTGGCAAGTTGACGATTTATGACGATAAGACAACGAATATTGGCCGTCTTTTTAAACCCGCCGGAGTTTCTATCAAAGAACCTGCTCAGGGTTCATTAAATAGTCCTGAAGTTGCAAATACTACTCAAGTAAATAAACCTCTAGACAATAGTAATCCGCGTCCTAAACAATCTGAGTCAGCAATGCAATTCAATATGCAAGTCTTGGCTATTACAAAAGGAAAAATTGATTTTACGGATTATGCTGTTAAGCCCAATTTCAAAACAGAGATTCATGATTTTCATGGAACCTTGGTCGGCGTATCAACACAACCTAAGCGTTATGCAACAGCAGCATTTAAAGGCTTGATTGATGAGTCAGGCGATATGCAACTACGCGGGCAGATTGCATTTGAAAACCCCCGGCGTAATAACGAAATTAGTCTTTCTTTTCGCCGGGTACCTTTATCGTCGATTAATCCCTATTACACAAATTTTGCAGGATATACAGTTCTTAGCGGAACTATTTCATACGATTCATTTTACCGTGTCCGGGATGGCCAGTTAGAGGGTGATAATCGCTTTGTCCTCAATCAAATGAAACTGGGTGAGCCTATTCCTGGATTTAAGGGGCGTAATATTCCATTACGATTACTGGTGGCATTATTAGAAGACAGTGACGGCTTGATCGATCTAGATTTACGGGTTGCTGGTGACATTGACCAACCGGATTTTCAGGTAAGTTCTTTATTATGGGATGCTTTTTTTAAGATTGTTGAGAATATTGTTAAAGCGCCCTTTCGACTCTTAGCACGATTAGTTGGGATCGAGAATTTTCCAGGAATTTTTTTTGAGGCAGGGTCAGATCAACTCAGACCGTCGGAACTTTTAAAATTGGAGCGAATGATTGCAGTTCTTGCCAAACGACCTAAACTCGTATTGCAGATTCATGGTTCTTATGATCCGGTTGCAGATCAAGCTAAATTAGCCGCTGACCGTGTGACTAGACAACTACTCCAGCTTGGGGGATTTCCAATTAGTCAGCAAGAGCCATTACCTGATTTACCTCTTGCTGATGGGCGTATACAACAGGCGGTATTAAAGATGTATGCCGCTAAAAATTTGACAGTGCCTCCTGATTTAAAGCTGATTTCAGGAGTTGCTGGCGAGTCAAATTGGCGAATTTTATATCGTGAGCTGATCGCTAAAGAAGTTGTTTCAGAGGAATCCCTAATGACCCTAGCAAGCAATCGAGCACAGGCGACTAAAAAAGTAATCTTAGAAAAAAATTCAAGCATCGAACAGCAAATTACTTTAGGGGGTTTACAAAAAGATCTGATCACCAAGGATGGAGTTGGTATCGGAATTAATGCATCCACGCAGTGATTACCAGTTCATCGTGGGTTAAGACTCAGACTGCTATATTGAGTAAAGCCGATGCATAGTTGCGGACAAATCTTTTACTTAAGTATTGTTATTTACACTGAGTTTTCAAAAGCTGATCGAGTAGGGGGAAGACATGCCGAGCGTTACCTTCGTAGATTTTCTGACGATCAGCACTTGACAGTTGATTCTGCGATTCAATATATCGTTTGGTATCGTCAAAATAAAATCCTGTTTGTGGATCAATACCGCGAACTGCTCCGATCATTTCAGAAGCAAATAAAATATTTTTTACTGGCATGACTTCCGTCAACAGGTTAATACCGGGTTGGTGGTAAACGCATGTATCGAAAAAAATATTTTTTAAAAGGTGTTCAGCTAAAAGCGGCTTTTTTAACTCTTGAGCTAGTCCGCGAAACCTTCCCCAGTGGTATGGCACTGCTCCACCTCCATGCGGAATTAAAAATTTAAGGGCTGGAAACTGGTTAAATAAATCGCCCGTTAAGCATTGCATAAAGGCAGTTGTATCCGCATTGAGATAATGCGCCCCTGTTGTATGAAAGCAAGGATTACAACTCGTGCTTACATGAATCATAGCGGGGACTTGGTATTCGACCATCGTTTCATAAATGGGGAACCAATATGGATCAGTTAATGGTGGGTCTTGCCAGTAGCCGCCTGAAGGGTCAGGATTTAGATTTAATCCCACAAAACCATATTCAGTAATACATTTTTTTATTTCAGGAATTGATGTTTTAGGATCAACTCCTTTTGACTGAGGGAGCATTGCTGCGCCGACAAAATTCTCAGGAAATAGTTGGCAAACTCGGTAAATGAGTTCGTTGCAAATAGCTGCCCAAGTAATTGAGGTATTTAAATCACCAATATGGTGGGCCATAAAACTTGCGCGGGGTGAGAAGATCGTTAGATCACTTCCCCTTTCTTGCATTTTCAGTAATTGATTTTTTTCAATTGACTCACGAAGTTCATCATCTGAAATCTTTAAATCTGCTATCTTGGGTCCTAGAGCTGGGGTATTTAAATTAGCAATTTGCAAATTACGCCAATTTTCTAAAGCTGCAGGAGATGTTGTGTAATGGCCATGGCAGTCAATAATCATGGTTTTCTTTCTATTATCGTAAAGAATATCAATATTGATTATTTTAATTGATTCTTCAAAAATCAAAAATCATCATTACAATCAACTGGTTTAAGGGTGGTATAACTAAACTACTATTGCATATGAAGCACTTATGGATGGATTACGATTAATCAATTTTTTTGTGACTAGCGGTAAGTTTCAGCGAGGTTTACTGTATGCCTTGTGCTGTTTTTTTACGCTACCCAATTGGGCTTGGCCCTCTGCGTTGACTGCCTCGCCCCTCGCCCAAAATATATTGACTAGTAAACAAATTGAGGCCTTGTCCAAAGTCACCTGCCCTGAATTTCCTAAGATGGTATCTAGATATCAACAGCGCTTTGCGCAACCTATTCGTATTTGGAGTCAGGCGTATTTAACTAAGGTGAATTATTCAACGGTTTTTTATCCCTTTTCTGGGCCGGATGTTGTGACAATTTTGTCGATGTTCCCTCGGGCTGATTATTTGGTATTGGTGGCAGACCAATTACCGGAATATCAAGTCATCCAGAGCCCTTTAGAAGCGGCGGGCACCACCTCTGAATTTGAATGTGGGATGTTAGAGCAATTCTCTCAAAGAGGCTACTACTTTACCAATGATTTAATTGGCAAGAACGGACCTAAGCCGCGATTCATTCAACTCTTAATCTACAACATTGCCTTTTCGGGCGCCAAGATTTTACAAATACAAATGATCACCGTAAATAGTACGGGACTGATCCTTTCTACGGAATCAGGACAACAACCGAGTGGGCTACGCTTTACACTTCGGACTAAAGATGGTCGTCTGACGACGGTAGACTATATCCAAGCTGACTTATCTAATCGCAGGCTAATGAGTCAGCCACAGTTAGTCAAGGCCTTTGAACGCAAGTCTACAGAAGTTGTTTTTATTAAGTCAGCGTCACACCTATTACAAAACCAGCAATTTTCTGTCATGCAGGAAATACTTGTAAGACAAGCGAAGTGGGTTATTCAAGACGAAACAGGCATTGATATAACGCCTTTGTCAGCCAACTTTGACTTAGAATTATTTGGACGATTTCTTCAGCCAAGCCGTTTATGGCTCAAAAGCTCTGCTGCTGAGCGATTAGTTACTTATTATGCTGGGCATTCGAAGTCGGGGGATTTACCTTTTAGTTTAGGATATCAAAAAATAGGTGGTTCAGTTTTATTGATAGGTGAAAAAAAATAGTTACTGGGGACTAATCTGTGAGGAAAATAAGACAATACTTTTTGTCAATAGAGGTTGATCACTCGGTCGTAAAGTCCAAAGATCCAGTTCTAGCATGTTAGATAAAGGATTGAGATATAAGTTATTTTTACGAATCTCAAAATGCAGGTGCGGGCCGGTTGATCTTCCGGTCGAACCAACATAACCAATTTCTAGGCCTCGACGAACCTCGCTCCCGAGTTGTAATTCAGGATTAAATGCACTCAAGTGTGCATAGTAGGTCTTATAGTTACCAGGGTGCTCAACAATCACTAAATTGCCATATGCGGCCATTGGGCCATATTGGATGATTTTGCCATTAGCAACTGCATAAATTGGTGTTCCTTGGGGCGCTGAAAAATCGATACCCTGATGTCCCGAATAGTTGCCATATAAGCGCATTGGTCGATTTGTTTTAGAATTTTTTTTATTGGCAATCGACTTGAGGGCCCTTGGGCCGTATTGCCCAACACCTCTAGAAATACGTGTGTAGTTCAACGGGCTAATCCAGAATGTTTGCTCCAGTTCAGTACCTAAGGCAGTAAAAAACCCACCGGGAATATCGTCACGATCGATCCAAAATGCGCTTGCAAGAACATTTTTCTGCGACTTATCTAGGATCTCAAAGCTAATTACTTGAGCCCACTTATCTTTATTGCCAGCATCATAGACAACCCGCGCATAGCGCTCTTGTGCGCTAGGGTCCTTGGGGTAGAGTTCTTTTACCAAGGAGCCGAGCTCCCAAATTAACTCAGGGGGAATGGCGGTTGTTGCTTTATTGGCTTTATAGATAATTAAATCATTGAGATCAAGAATCACTTCTAAATAATTCTCAAACCCGGTAGCTAGTGTTTGGGAATCTACTAAAAATATATCCGTAGTTTGTGAGCGATAGATCGTTGTAACGACGGAGTCGCGTTCTCTTTTTGCATTACTTAAAATAGAAAAAGCTTGCACTTTACGATTTGAATCTTGTGATATAGCAAATGGCATGCACGCACCAACTGAGACTTTAAAAAAACCTAAAACTTGCTTATTAAAAGCATCTTCGAATTCTTGGTCAATGATTCCAAGGGATTCAAGCAGTTGTGCGATCGTGTCACGATGTGGTAGACAACCTCTTTGGAGGAAGGATCTTGAGCCAAGGGCTGAGCTAGCTTTCACAACCTCTGGGGTAGGCATTTGGAGCATATTCTCAATAATATTGGGTGTATAGAGAGGTTCAATTCTGAGCGCCGAGGACCCTGATGAGCGTAGTTTTGGATTAATTGCTTGTTTAGTCGATTTCTTAGGTGTTGCTTTAGATTTTGGTTTATTTTTATTGGTGGCTGTGGAGGCAGTTGGGTTCGATGTGGCAGTTGAGGGCGTTACCACTTGGATAAAATGCCTATTGAGCGGCGTTGTAGCGCGCAAGTGCAGAGGTACCATGAATAGTCCAAGTACCACAGCAAGTAATAATTTTTGAGAAGAAAAAATCAATTCAAGGCCTTTAAGAAATGCTCTAAATCGCGATTGAAATCTTCTGCTTGATCAATAAAAAGTGCATGGCCAGCATTTTTTTCATAAATCTTCAATTGACCGAGGGGGTATTTCTGATTAAAAAGAGTTGCTTGTTCTCTGTAGCGGGGAGTTATAGCATACCAAACTGGAATTTGTGACGCATAAATTGTTTCGCGGTAGTATTCTCTGGGATAGGGTTTTTTTAGGATCGCAAAAGCCTGTGCAGGCTTATGGGCAAGTCGTAGTGTGGAGTGTTCGATCATTTGTAGGAGTTCTGCGGGAATTGGTTGATGAAAGATCGCAGCAATGAAGTTTTTTGTATATTGAGTAAATTGTTCTGTAGTGTGGATCGTTGCAGATTTTTTCTGCGCAATTGGAGGAGTTCCTTCTCCGATGGAATTATCTATTAAGACTAATGATTGTAGACCATGCGTGCCATACCTAGAGACATAATCTAGGGTTTCTAAAACACCTAAAGACCAGCCAATTAAAGAAATATTTTTTGCTTGCGTTTCTTGCAGTAATTCATGAATATCTTGCGCGCGTTTTTGGGCCAAATTTTTTCCTAGGTAAATATCGGATTTACCTTGCGATCTTGGGCTAAAGGAAATAACTCGGTAGGTCTTTACAAAGTGGTTGAATTGCATCTGAAATATTTCAGCAGGCATGAGCCAGCCTGGCACAAAAACAAGTGTTCTTGGTCCCGTGCCACCGATCAGATAGTGTATTTTGGTGCCATCAGAAGTAAGGAAAAATTTTTCTTGCATCATCGGCTTGACTGACTCTTGTGCTTTTGGTGACATCGTATAATCGAGGAGCGGAATAAGGGCAAAGACAAGCACTAAGACAGAAGACTTTGTGTAATTTAGCATGTATTATTTTGTAAGCTTATTACGTCGGTACTCGGTTCATATATTCTCAGTTGATAAGTGTTAGTAGATCAGTAATATAAATAAGTAATTCTTTGATAAGCCAGTCCGTTATAAATTGCAGTTAAAGTAGAGCAAATTATTTTTTCAAAAAACCAAACCAATCCATATGAATGAAACTGTATCATTGAATAAAAAAGCAGAGCCAAAGCGCTCACTCCGAACCATAGACATTATCTCTTTAATTGTTGGCACTGTTGTTGGTGCGGGTATATTCAAAGTGCCAGCCCTCGTTGCTAGTCAGACCCAACACGAATGGATCATTCTTGGCTTATGGTTATTCGGTGGTCTTATTTCGATGATTGGGGCACTTTGTTATGCGGAATTAGCTACGGCATATCCTAATGTTGGCGGAGAGTACCATTTTTTACAAAAAGCTTACGGTAAGAATATTTCTTTTTTATATGGTTGGGCACGGTCGATCATTATCGTGACTGGCTCTCTTGGGATTTTAGGAATCACACTGGGCGACTACATGACCCAGATTATTTCTTTAGGAACGTATTCATCAACCATTTGGGCTATGTTAACGGTGATTGGTTTGAGTTTATTAAATATTCTTGGGATTAAGCAGGGCAAAACTGCGC
>CAIQHU010000179.1 GCA_903871735.1 uncultured beta proteobacterium
CACTGGGCCAGGTAATATGCTTCTGAATGCATGGATTCAAAAACAGTGTGGCTTAGCGTTTGACAATCAAGGGCAGTGGGCGCAATCAGGCACCCTGATTGCGCCTTTATTGGAGCAATTACTATCAAATCCCTATTTTTCACTACCAATTCCTAAAAGTACTGGTCGGGAGTTGTTTCATTTGAGTTGGATAGAGTCCAATTTAAACTATTTAGGTGGAGTTTATGCACCGCAAGATATCCAACACACCCTAACCCACCTGAGTGCTAAAACAATTATTCAAGAGCTCTTTAAATACGATCCCGAGTGCTCAGAATTGATTATTTGCGGTGGAGGTGCTTTGAATAGTTTCTTAAAGGCACTCATCCAACAATACGCTGGTGAACTCTTGCCGAATTTACAGGTAGTCACTTCAGAAATATATAAGATAGATCCGCAAACGGTAGAAGGAATAGCCTTCGCATGGCTCTCCTGGTGCTTTTTTGAAAAACACCCCGCAAATATTTCTTCGGTTACAGGCGCTTTGGGACCTAGAATACTAGGTGCCCACTACCCTCGATAAAACACTATGCCAATCACCAGCGCTAGGGCAGGATTAAAGACTACGCAGAAAACGAAGAGCCACAACCACAAGTGGTAGTCGCATTCGGGTTCTTAATCACAAATTGAGAACCATTGATATCTTCTTTGTAATCAATTTCTGCACCAACTAAATACTGAAAACTCATCGAATCTACCAGTAAAGTGACGCCATTTTTCAAAAATTCTGTGTCGTCTTCATTGACGTCTTCATCAAAAGTAAACCCGTATTGAAATCCGGAACATCCGCCGCCCTGCACAAATACTCTTAACTTTAATGCCGCATTACCCTCTTCGGCAATTAAATCGGCCACCTTTGCCGCTGCACTGTCGGTAAATAGAATCGGTACTGGTGGCTCTTCAGTCGCTACGCTAACTTGTTGAACAGCAGTCATTTCATTACTCCTTTTAATTACTATGTGTCTATTCTAGGCTTAAATTGTCCTAAGTATTGTAGGGATATTATGGCATGAGGGCAATTTGCTGCAAACCCATGTCCTCAGGTAGTCCAAACATCAAGTTCAAGCATTGGACAGCTTGACCAGAAGCACCTTTGACTAAATTATCCTCAACCACCAAAATTACTAATGTATCCGCCCCTCCAGGCCGATGAACAGCAATACGTAATTGATTACTACCGCGTACCGACCTTGTTTCTGGGTGGCTGTTCGCTGGCATCACGTCAACGAATGGTTCGCCTTCATAAAAATTTTCATACAAACGTTGATAGTCAACCTGCATCCCCGCAGGCAAAATTTTGGCATATAACGTTGAATGGATGCCTCTAATCATCGGCACTAAATGGGGCACAAATGTTAGTCCAATAGCGTCATGCCCTGCAATTGCTCGCAATCCTTGTTTTATCTCCGGTAAATGACGGTGTCCCGCCACACCATAGGCCTTAAAGTTATCGCTTGCCTCAGCCAACAGTGTAGCTACTTCAGCTTTTCGGCCGGCACCTGATACGCCAGATTTGGAGTCAGCAATTAAAGAACTGGTATCTACTAACTGCCCTGCAGAGGTTGACCTCGGGGATAAAAGTGGCGCATAACCTAGTTGCACCGAAGTCGGATAACAACCTGCTAAACCAACCACTCGAGCATTTTTAATTTTCTCGCGATTGATCTCAGCTAAACCATAAACAGCCTCTCGCAAAATATCTGGACAACGATGAGCCATACCATACCACTTCTCAAATTCTGCAGTATCTTGTAATCGAAAATCAGCCGCTAAATCTAAAATCTTAACGCCCGCTGCAAGTAGCTCTCTGGCTTGTGACATGGCTACACCGTGCGGCGTTGCAAAAAATACCGCATCACACTCCTCTAGTTGCGATTCTTCTGGAGTACTAAAGGCAATTTCTACGCGCCCCCGTAAAGAGGGAAACATTTTAGCTACGGACATACCCGCTTCACTTCGCGAAGTAATCGCTCGCAATTCTACTTGTGGATGCTGAGCTAATAATCGTAATAGCTCTACACCCGTATAGCCTGTTCCACCAACAATGCCGACTCGTATCATATGCCCTCTACATACCAAGTTGTTACTGCAAGATTTCTACACTATTGTATTCAATTCAAATGAAAAAACCCGCATAAGCCACAAGCTAATACGGGTTCTTAAGACGTTCATTTCAATACTTGCCAAAAACTGGCAAATACACATCAAAAAATTAACGTTTACTAAACTGCTTACGGCGCCTAGCACCACGTAAACCAACTTTTTTACGCTCTACTTCACGTGCGTCACGTGTTACAAATCCAGCTTTGGATAAAGCGGGCTTGAGCGTATTGTCATAATCAATCAAGGCTCTTGTAACGCCGTGACGGACCGCTCCAGCTTGCCCTGTTTCTCCACCACCACTAACATTGACCTTAATGTCAAATGTGCCTGCGTGGTTAGTCAATATCAATGGCTGACGTGCAATCATACGTGAAGTTTCACGCGAGAAATACTCATCTATTGGCTTACCATTTACTAAAATTGCGCCTGTACCCGATTTAATAAATACCCGTGCTACTGAGCTTTTACGACGACCGGTTCCGTAATTCCAATTTCCTATCATGACCGTTCCTTAAAGTTCTAACACGCTTGGCTGTTGAGCCGCATGTGGGTGGTTATTATCGCCATAGACTTTGAGTTTCTTAATCATGGCGTAGCCCAACGGGCCCTTTGGCAACATGCCTTTAACCGCTTTTTCAAGAACTCGGCCTGGGAACTTGGCCTGCATCTTGTCAAAATTCGTTTCGTATATTCCACCTGGATATCCAGTATGTCGAAAATAGGTTTTTTGTAAGCCTTTATTACCTGTAACGCGCAATTTAGCAGCGTTAATTACGACGATGTAATCGCCTGTATCTACGTGTGGTGTGAATTCAGGTTTATGCTTGCCGCGCAGACGGTGTGCCACTTCACTGGCGACACGACCGAGAACTTTGTCTGTAGCGTCAATCACGAACCATTCACGCTTCACCTCATGGGATTTTGCGGAAAACGTTTTCATGATATCTTTCATCAAATTGTGAGCCCATTGTCGGTTTCATCTATCGCATTCGGCCTTGCTTATTTTTGCACGCTCTCATTTGAATCGATCAATACCGTACTGCCTTTTCCTCGGGACTATATCGAAGAATCAATGATTGTAGCAAAAAAAAGCCCAGAGGTAAACTCTGGGCTATGAATTCCACTTTTGTTTAAGTGGAGGAGACACTGGTAGCTGTAGAATTGAATATTAGTTCTACGCAATAGAATCATTATATATTAGGGTTATCACTAGGTAAAGTATTTTTTGTTATTTTTTTATATTTTTGAAAGGTTAGCATGGAATGCACTGTTAGCTGGCTAGGCCAAGATGGTATGAGCTTTTCTGCCGAAGTTGGTAGTGGGCACTTACTTAATATGGACGGAGCTCCAGAAGCTGGTGGCAGAAATCTTGCGCCACGCCCTATGGAACTGCTTCTAGCAGGCGCTGGGGGCTGTACAGCATTTGATGTGGTGATGATTCTAAAAAAAGCCCGCCAAAATATCCATGGCTGTAAAGTCCATGTCAACGCCCAAAGAGCCCAAGAAGACCCCAAGGTGTTTACGCATATTCATTTTAAATTTATTGTGACAGGTAAGAATTTAGATCCAAACCGCGTTAATAAAGCAGTCGATCTCTCCCATGAGAAATATTGCTCGGCAACAATCATGCTCAGTAAAACAGCTGAAATAAGTCACTCCATCGAAATCAATGAACTGTAAAGGCCTAGAGCTGCTCGATTAGCTAGTTTCTGTCCCTTGCTGGCGCACGCGGGGCAATCATTCCTAGTCCTACCTTTTGATAAGGTTTGATAGTGCTAAGAGCTTAGTTTCATATCGATGTTAGATGTTCTAAATCAAAATATCAGATTCTTTTTTTAGCTAGGCCTAAGCTATCTGGCTTATAAATCGATTAATGTCATAAAGCCATTAATGGAGCAAACCCTCCTCAGACTGCACAGTAATCTTAATTGGTCAAAATATACACACAGTCGTGATGAGGTTGCTTTAACTCTAATAATATATATTAAATATATACAAAATAAGGAGGTGTATTGATGGGAGCTTCAAACGAAAACCTGTTAGTCAAATTCCGTTCTAAAGACATACAATTTGGCTTGACTCGGACAACAGTCAAGGCAATAGCTAAGGAACTGAATGTGAACGAAACGCTGGTTATTCATATGGCCTTGACTAAGTTCGCTTCTAATGTTTTACCCGGTTATGCCCCTGATGATAGGCCATTAACAGCAAAACAAATTTTGGCACTTCGCAAGGATGTAGTCGGAAGCTTACCAAAGGGCAAATTACTTTCCCGTGATCTATTATTTGCATGAGCCAGATCTGGAAAATTCCTGCTCATGGCGATATCGTTTGGTGTTTGTCTCCAGAAATTCCAGATATCAAGCCAGGGCCAAAACCTCGACCAGCTTTTGTTTTAAGCCTAGAGCGTCGGGATGATGGTGATCAAGTCAGCGTGGTTTACGACACATCACGACATCTGATGCGGCTAAAGACTGGCGAATTAGCAATCACACAAGCTAAAAATCCAGCAGCTTATGCGCTAACTGGATTAGCTTACGATACAAAGTTTGATTTTAAAGTGATTGTAAATCTGCCGTGGTCTGATCGCTACGTCAAGGTGCCCGCTAGAAATCCTTATGGAAATACATCCAAAATTCGGACATTGCACGCAACCAGTCTTCGTGCAATCGAGACCGCCTATCAGGCAGCATTAGCTCGATAAATTAGCTATTGAAGTCAACAAAACTTGTAAAAATTTCTATCAAATGCTCGCCCCATTAGACAATCTGACAGTGAATAGCTTTCTCAAGCCTTCTATATGATTCAAAAAAATGAAGATGGCAAGCTTGGCGAAGTGCAGAGTTGGTCGATAAGCCGGATTCTGTCGCCCGTGCTTGCGCACAGGGGCAACCATTCATCTAGGTCCATTGTTACCAATGGACTCGAGCTCTCTACCCGCAGACTCAGCGGATCGCCTCAACGCCTGCCTATTTGAGATTGCTCCGAGTGGAGGTTACCGCGTTTCACCGTAACTAAATACGCTCGTCTCTGTGGCCCTATTCCTCATGTCACCATGGATGGTCGTTAACCATCACCCTATCCTTTGGAGTCCGGACTTTCCTCCCCTTCAATCAAGAAGCGGCGATTGCCTAACCAACTCTGCCTGTGTAGTCTAACCGAGAAATGTCCACTCGAGAGTTTGTCCAGCATTTAATGGGGTTATATACTCTGCACCAAAGGCGTATTGATGAGGGACTTCTTGTGGTTTTTTTTCTAAAACAACCTGCTCTGTGTTCCTAGCTAAGCCATAAAAATCGGGCCCTCGAAAGGATGCGAAAGCTTCTAGCTGTTGTAATTTCCCAACGGAGTCAAATGCCTTTGCATACAACTCCAACGCTTGAGCCGCTGTAAAACATCCCGCACAACCGCAAGCTTGCTCTTTGGAGCGAGTTACGTGTGGCGCACTATCGGTCCCTAAAAAAAAGCGCTCCGAATCACCCGTAGCCGCTTTTAATAAGGCCTGCCGGTGATGCTCTCTCTTTAATACCGGTAAACAATAATAGTGCGGACGAATGCCACCTTGAAAAATTGCATTGCGGTTATACAAAAGATGATGGGCCGTAATCGTCGCGGCAATTTTTCCTAGTTGCTGTGTGTCAGCATTCATCACGTACTCTACCGCTTGTTCTGTTGTGATATGTTCAAATACTACCCGTAATTTTGGATGACGAAGCCTTAATGGGTGCAAAATCTCCTCAATAAAAACAGCTTCTCGATCAAATAAATCAATTTGCGCAGAAGTAACTTCACCATGAACTAATAAAGGCACCCCAATTTGTGCCATTTTCGCTAAAGTAGCATCACACAAAGCGATATTCGTAACGCCAGCAGCACTATTCGTAGTCGCGCCAGCAGGATACAACTTCACGCCAACAATGCCAGCTGCCTTCGCTTTCTCAATTTCATCTGGCGGTGTGTTATCGGTCAAATACAAAGTCATTAATGGCTCGAAGTGACCAATCTCGCTTGGTTCTAATAACTTGCATGCTTGCATAATTCGTTGGGCATAAGCCTTAGCCGCGGCAACTGTCGTTACAGGTGGACTTAAATTAGGCATAACAACCGCTCGTGCAAATTGTCTTGCAGTGTGCCGCAAAGCATCTCCCAAAAGCTCCCCATCACGCAAATGAACATGCCAATCGTCAGGTTTAGTAATCGTTAATTTATCCATGGCTCTCTAACATTAAAATTCGAAAATCATTGATGTTGGTTAGGGTCGGCCCAGTGTGTACTAAGCCACCAACTTCTAAAAAAAACCCATAGGCATCATGCGCATCTAAATATGTTTTTTCATCTAGCTGTAAAGTATTAGCATGATGAATAATCTCTTGATCAAAATAAGCGCCTGCATTTTCTTCACTACCGTCTATACCGTCTGTATCAGCAGCTAAAGCACTCAACCCCGCCAAATCTTTTGAGTGGGCATACAGTGCTAATAAAAACTCCGAGCACCGCCCTCCTCTACCCACAACTCCTTGAGGAATAGTAACCGTAGTTTCTCCTCCAGAAATAAAAACTTGTCTTCTAAAATTACCCGGCCTATCGGCAAAATCTTTATTTTTATTTTGCTCCACATAACCACGAACTATCTCTAACTGATCTCTTGCAACTTGCGCTGCTTCACCTGTAATTTGATCTCCCAAAATATGCACTTGCGCACCGTGTTCCAAGCAGTATTTTTGGGCCGCTAATAAACTTTGCATCGATGTTGCAATAACATGATTGCGCACCATCAAACTTTCAGGCTCATCTCTTTTGAGGGTTTCTGGCGCCTGCCCCATCGTACCTTTTTTTAAATAATCCAAAATACTAGCAGGTACCACTCCTGGGCCAATTTGATAACGATCTAAGATATTTAGTGCATCCTGAAATGTCGAATCATCTACTGCACAAGGTCCACTAGCAATATCTCCAGGTTGATCGCCTGTCACATCAGAAATAATCAACGCATCCACCTTCGCCCCAGCTCGGACCGCAAGGCGACCCAAATTACCGCCTTGTATAGCCGAAATATGCTTGCGGACTATATTCATCGCTTCGATAGGCGCCCCAGAGCGTAATAATTCTTGAGTAAGACTTTTTAAATCTGACATAGAAATTTCTGCAACCGGTAACGTTAAGAGACTTGAGCCACCACCAGAAATTAAAACAAGGAGTTGATCATCCTTTTGTAAGGCTTGTACGATGTGTAAAAGATTCTTTGTAGCTTGCAGGCCTGCCTCGTCTGGAACTGGGTGGGCTGCCTCACAAACTAAAATCTTTCGATCTGGTAAAGGTCTTTGAACATCATGACCATACCGAGTAATAACTAATCCAGAAAGAATCGCCTGCGGCCAGTGAGTAAGAGCATATTTTTCTAAGGCATCAGCCATTGAGGCGCTCGCCTTACCAGCCCCAATCACAATACAGCGCCCGCGAATACCCTGCGGAAATAACTGCTTTAAAACTTTGGGAATAGCGTAACTAGGATCGGCTGCTTGCAAGGCCGCTTGAAAAGCGCCATGAAGTAATGCCCGCGAAGTAGTTTCATGCGCCTGTTGAGGTAACTTCTGCAAGTAAAGGCTCGCTTTCTTGTTGTTGCATACTCCACATCTGGGCATACTGCCCCTGTAAGGCAATTAACTGCTCATGCGTTCCACGTTCAACAATCTCTCCTGCACTCATCACCAAAATCTGTTCGGCGTGCACAATCGTCGATAAACGGTGAGCAATGATTAAGGCCGTTCTGTTTGAGGTGAGCTTATTAATTTCTGCTTGAATCGCCTTTTCTGTCTTCGAGTCTAACGCCGATGTGGCCTCATCAAAAATTAATAATGCGGGATCTTTTAATAATGTCCTAGCAATCGCAACGCGCTGCTTTTCACCACCAGACAATTTTAATCCACGTTCACCAACAGCTGTTTGATAACCGTCTGGCAAACTCATAATAAATTCGTCAATCTGGGCAGCCTTTGCGGCTTGGGTGATTTCCAGTTGTGACGCTGTGGGATTGCCATAAGCGATGTTATAACCAATCGAATCATTAAATAATACGGTGTCTTGCGGAACAATCCCAATCGCCTTACGTAAACTTGCCTGTTGAATCTCTTTAATAGGCTGGTCATCAATCAAAATACTACCCGACTGAACATCGTAAAACCGAAATAGTAATCTCGCTAAAGTACTCTTGCCAGAGCCGCTTCGACCCACAACGGCAGTAGTTGTGCCGGGTAGTATCTCAAATTGCACATTCTTTAAAATAGGACGATTCGGATCGTAAAAGAAATTGACTTGATCAAAAACCACTTTTGGACCTAATTTTGGCTCTACTAGTTGGAGCGCCTGAGCACTTGGTTTGTCCTGAATCTCCCGATCCTTACCCAATAGACTAAACATATTATCCATATCCAATAATGCCTGTTTAATCTCCCGGTAAATCACTCCTAAAAAATTCAGCGGTATATACAATTGAATCATCAGCGTATTAATTAAAACCAAATCTCCAAGGGTTAATAAACCAGCCTCAACACCTAAAATTGCACGCCATAATATAGCAATTAAACCAATCACAATAATGATCTGCTGACCAATATTTAACACGGCAAGAGAGCGTTGTGATTGAATCGCGGCTTCTTGGTAACTCGCTAAAAAGGTGTCATACCTAGAGGCTTCAAATTTTTCATTACCAAAATACTTGACTGTTTCAAAATTCAATAATGAATCAATCGCTTTTTGATTGGCACTCGTATCCATCTCATTCATTTTTCGACGGTATTGTGTTCGCCACTCAGTGACTTTGACGGTATAAATGATGTAACACACTAAAGCCGTAAAAGTAATCGCAGCATACATCCAATCGTAATTCCAACCTAAATAAATTAAGACTAACGAAAACTCAATAATCGTTGGCACAATACTATATAAGGAATAGGAAATCAGTGACTGAATACCGCGCGAGCCGCGGTCAATATCTCGGCTCACGCCACCAGTTTGCCTGGCCAAATGAAACCGTAGTGATAACGAATGTAAGTGCTCAAATACTTCAATCGCAATTTTACGGACCGCATGTTGCGTTACTTTAGAAAATAAAAACTCTCTTAACTCGGTAAATAAGGAAGATGCTAATCGCAATGCACCATAGCCAAAGATTAAGGCAATGGGAACAATTAATAGGCGTTTGGGATCATCGGCAGACAATGCCAAATCGTCAATTAAATACTTTAAAACAATCGGAATACCTAAATTTGAAACCTTGGCTAAAACTAAACAAGATAATGCAAATCCAACGCGCCATGGATATTTCAAAACATAAGGGAGTAAAGTCTTAATCGTCGCCCAGTCACCTAAGTTTTTAGAGCGGGCCGGTAAGTTAGAGTTGGCTAAATGACGCATCACACTTTCTCATGATTTTGGAACACCCAGCCGATGGTGTGCCATCTATTTAACTGACGTTTTGTGTAGTGTTACGAAGACGTATATGTAACTCGCGTAATTGCTTCTCATCCACCGGACTTGGCGCTTGCGTGAGTAAACATTGTGCACGTTGAGTTTTTGGGAAAGCAATTACATCACGAATAGAGTCCGCACCGGTCATCATCGTGACAATACGATCTAGACCAAAGGCAATTCCACCGTGGGGAGGAGCGCCATATTTAAGAGCGTCTAATAAAAATCCGAATTTTTCTTGGGCTTCTACCTCGTTAATCTTGAGTGCTCTAAAGACCTCACTCTGTACTGATTCTTGATGGATCCGAACGGAACCCCCACCAATTTCCCAACCATTAAGCACCATGTCATAGGCTTTTGCTAAACACTGTCCAGGGTCTTTATCCAAAATGGCTAAGTGTTCGTCTTTTGGACTAGTGAATGGATGGTGACAGGCAACCCAGCGAGCATTTTCTTCATCATAGTCAAACATGGGAAAATCAACGACCCACAATGGTTGCCAAGAGTCATTAAAGAATCCCTTTGCTTTACTCCAATCAGAAAGTCCAATCTTTACGCGCAATGCTCCAATCGCATCATTCACAACCTTGGTCGTATCAGCGCCAAAGAAAATGATGTCCCCATCTTGAGCCTGGGTACGTTCAATAATGGCTTTGATAGCAGCGTCATGCAAGTTTTTGACGATGGGTGACTGTAAGCCGTTACGCCCTTCACTCACTTGATTGACCTTAATCCAGGCTAATCCTTTAGCACCATAAATACTCACAAATTTTGTATATTCATCAATCTCACTTCGACTGATTTCAGCACCCTTTGGTACCCTTAGTGCGACAACTCGCCCATTATCCGAATTGGCCGGACCAGAAAAAACCTTAAAGTCGACATCTTTCATGACATCCGTTAAATCCGTAAACTCCATCAAAATGCGCAGATCAGGTTTATCCGAGCCAAACCGCTTCATTGCCTCAGCATAAGTCAAGACTGGAAATGGGTTAGCTAATTCAACTTGCATGACTTTTTTGAAGATATGCCGAATCATGTCTTCAAACAAATCTCGAATTTCTATCTCATTTAAAAAAGATGTTTCACAGTCAATCTGAGTGAACTCTGGCTGCCGATCCGCTCTTAAATCCTCATCCCGAAAACATTTAACAATTTGGTAATACCGATCAAAACCGGCAACCATTAATAACTGCTTAAATAATTGGGGCGATTGCGGTAGCGCAAAAAATTGTCCATCATGCACGCGCGAAGGGACTAAATAATCACGCGCACCCTCTGGTGTACTTTTCGTCAACATGGGCGTTTCAATATCAATAAACTCCGCCGCGTCTAAATATCTTCGGCACTCCATCGCAACGTCATAACGCAAACGCAAGTTTTTTTGCATTTGTGGTCGACGTAGGTCTAAAACACGATGGGTTAACCGAGTCGTCTCTGATAAATTATCATCGTCTAACTGAAAGGGCGGAGTGACTGAGGTGTTTAAAATCACTAATTCTTTACATAAAATCTCGATCTTGCCAGTAATTAAATCCAGGTTTTCCGTGCCAGTAGGACGAGCACGAACTAATCCTTTAACTTGTATACAAAATTCGTTACGAACACTTTCTGCCAGACTAAAGACATCTTTTCTATCCGGGTCACAGACCACTTGTACAAATCCATGCTTATCTCTTAAGTCAATAAAAATGACGCCGCCATGGTCCCGTCGGCGATTAACCCAACCAGCAATACTGATTTCTTGACCAATCTGTTCTGTGGTTGTTAAACCTGCTGCGTGACTACGAATTGTCATACATAAATCCTGTCTATTAATGAACTTTTGGCTCTTGACCAACTGGCGGTACTGTTCCCATCGAAACAATATGCTTGAGCGCTTCTTCAACGGAGATAGATAACTCAATAACGCTATCTTTTGGCACAATCATGAAAAACCCTGAAGTCGGATTAGGTGTCGTTGGAACAAATACATGAATATGCGGGGCGCCCAACTTATCAGCTACTTCTTGCATTGGATAACCCGTTTGAAAAGCAATGGTCCAGGAGTTCGCATGGGGGTAACGGATTAAAACAGCCTTTTTAAAAGCATCTCCACTACTGGACAACAGGGTATCAGAGACTTGCTTAACACTCGAATAGATCGAACGCACAATTGGTATACGACTTAATATCTGCTCCCAAACCCGAAGAACCCAGCGTCCTGCAAAAGTAATCGCCGCCATGCCTGTGAGCATCATCGAAACCACCACGATCAAAATACCTAAGCCGGGTATCTCTCGAAAATGTCTAAGGGTCTCTGACGAGCTCGAGGGCAAGACGGTAATTAGCGCCATCATCACCGAACCATAGACGCTGTCTAAAATTCCCAAAGCCCAGGTAATCACCCAAATAGTAATTGCTAAGGGCGCCCAAACTAAAATTCCTGCTAAAAAGTATTTTTTCATATTAATTAATTCTTGAATTCGCTATTATCCTCTTTTTTTTGAAGGCTACTCGGGCTTTTATTGCTGATTGATCCTGCGCGCAAGACCTTTTTTTAGAAATTCTTGAGGAATCAAAAAGCCCCCAATCAGCATACCCGCCAAACTCGCTAGTAGGCCTAGCAACTGAGCAGGCACAATAAACCCCGGTAAAACGAGTTCTGCCAACAGCCATGAAACAATACCAAAAGTTAATGACAAAAGACCTCCTATTGGATTGGCTCGTTTCCAATAAATGCCGAAAACTAGAGGAATAAAAGCACCGACTAAAGTCACTTTATAGGCATTTTCCACCATTTTAAAGATGGATAATTGCGAATTCATCGCTACTACGGTCACAATAACAGCAAAAACAACAACCGTTATACGCATGATTAGTAACATCTTTTTAGGAGATGGGTTATCAAAAAAGTCTTTAATAATATTTTCTGAAAAAGAAACCGATGGGGCTAACAATGTAGCACTTGCACAACTTTTTAGCGCGGATAACAAGGCACCAAAAAACATAATTTGGGCAAAAAGCGGCGTATGTTTCAAAATCAGTTGGGGCAAAATGAGTTGTGAGTCAGTCTCAAGTAAGCTACCGACCATCTCCGGGTCAATCAGCGTTCCAGAATAAACCAGGTACATCGGCACAAAAGCAAACGCAAAATATAAAAGGCCTCCTAAAATTGCAGCACTTTGAGCAATGCCGACAGTCTTCGAAGAAGTCACCCGCTGAAAAACATCCTGCTGTGGAATCGAGCCTAACATCATGGTAAATAATGCGGCAATAAAAGCCAGAATTGCGGCTGGATTATTCTCTGGAAAAAACTTTAAAAGGCCTGCTGCGTCAGCATGATTGACAACCGTCATCACGCCACCAGTCATTACACTTAATTCATGGCCAATATACAAAAGCCCCACAACAACAATAATCATTTGTAAAAAATCAGTAATAGCAACCGCCCACATACCGCCAAAAAGCGTGTAAATCAATACACTGCCAGAACCAATCAACATGCCAGTATTCTGAGAAATCGCACCATCTGAAACTACATGAAATACTAAACCTAAGGCCATAATTTGTGCTGAAACCCAACCCAAATAAGATACTCCAATACATAAAGTCACTAAAATTTCAACGCTGCGCCCATACTTTTCTCGGTAAAAGTCACCAATGGTTAAAAACTTTTTATGATACAGGGGCTTGGCAAAAAATAAGCCTACTAAAATAAGACAAATCGAAGACCCAAAAGGGTCAGCTACGACACCGCCTAAACCCTCTTTGACAAAGGTTGCCGGTATTCCTAAAACGGCCTCAGCGCCAAACCAAGTTGCAAAAACAGTTGCCGTCACAATTGGCATCGGTAAACTATGCCCGGCTGCAGCAAAGTCTGTGGCATTTTTTACTTTAAGCGCGGTTAATAAACCAATCCCTACCGAGATGACCCAATAAGCAATGACAAACCAGAGCAACATGATTTAAATTGACTGAAAAAGAGGTAAGAAAAGGATTAAACAAATACCTGCTAGTAAACCAATTAAAAAAATACTAACGAATTTCCAATAACCTTGGGTGTCAGTATGTTTTTTTACTAACTCCAATAATTCTTCACGATCTACCAACGAGTTGTTGCGAATATCATTTTCTAACCACTGTACTAAAAGTCGTGGCAAGGTCGGAACTTTTTGAGCCCACTGCGGAGCTTCTAGTTTTAATTTTTCCCAAAATCCCTTAACGCCAACTTGCTCATTCATCCAAGTTTGCATGATTGGCTTGACCGTTTTCCATAAGTCAAGATCCGGGTCTAGCTGCCGACCTAAACCTTCAACATTTAATAAGGTCTTTTGTAAAAGGGTTAGTTGGGGTTGAATTTCCACCTTAAAACGCCGCGATGTCTGAAATAATCGTAATAGCACAATGCCTAAAGAAATCTCTTTCAGGGGGCGGTCAAAGTAAGGCTCACAGACTGCTCGCACAGCCCCTTCCAATTCTTCGATACTAGTTTGAGCAGGTACCCATCCAGACTCTACGTGCAAAGCTGCAACGCGGTGATAATCGCGATTAAAAAATGCGAGAAAATTTTGGACCAAATAGTTCTTATCAACTTCAGACAAGGTCCCAACAATACCAAAATCTAGTGAAATCAACCGGCCAAATGTGGCGGGCTCCAGACTGACCATAATATTGCCTGGGTGCATGTCGGCGTGAAAAAATCCATGCGAAAAGGCCTGTGTGAAAAAAACTTCTACGCCGTCTACAGCTAACTGCCGCAAATCCACGCCAGCTGCTCGCAGTTCATCTAAGCGAGCAATTGAAATGCCATACATGCGCTGCATCACCATGACATTCACATGACATAAATCCCAGTAAACATCCGGGATCATAATCTGGTTAGAACCCGCAAAGTTGCGCCGCAATTGACTACAGTTCGAAGCTTCCCTGAGTAAATCTAACTCGTCATGAATCGTCGTATCAAAACCAGCCACGACTTCTTGTGGCTTTAGACGTTTGCCGTCCTCTGAAAACCGCTCCACAAAATACGCTAGAGTTCTCATTAAAGCTAAATCACTTTCAATGACCTTCAAAATACCAGGCCGCAAGACCTTAATCGCTACCGATTGCCCCTCCCATTCAGGGTTTTTCTCTGTCCCGCGCAATACGCCAAAGTGCACTTGTGCAACAGAAGCACTCGCCACCGGATTTGCATCAAAACTACTAAAAATATCCTTTAAATCTAAGCCTAAAGCTGCCTGAACTATTTCAGCAGATTGCGAACTTGAAAAGGGCGGAACACTATCTTGTAATTTGGCCAACTCATCAGCAATGTCCTCCGGCAATAAATCTCTGCGCGTTGAGAGTACTTGACCAAATTTAATAAATACTGGCCCAAGGTCCTCGAGCGTTAAACGCAACCGCTCTCCCCTTGGCCGATACCTTGCTGGACTCAGTAGCGCTAGCGGCCAAACGAGAAAAAAGATTAATCCCGGCTTGATATTTCGTTGTAATAACTCAAATAATCCATACCGCCATAAAACATAAAATATTTTCAAAATACGGCTGATTTTTTGCATCACTTAGCCCACTGACCGTGTCGAAAGTTCTTGTTCTAAGCGCTGAATTCTTTTTTCAGTGCGCTCTAATTGATCCCGCAAAGTACGTAACTCCGATTTATATTCATCGAATTGGTTCTTACCTAATAAAACCTCTTTTTCAAAAACTAAATAATCTCGAACACCTACTTGCAAATCTTTGACGGCTTCTTGCCCTTGCTCCACAACTTTTTTTGCCTGTTGATGAACAGCAAAAGCAGCCTGATCTCCAATTATTTTTGATAAGTCCTCTTCCAACTCCCAGTGCAGATCCGTCGCTAAACGATTTAAATCTGCCGCCAATTCAACGTCACCAGAAATTCGTAAATACTTCATAGCAGCCGATTTGCCATTTCCTAAAAAAGCCCAAATTGCCTCTTGTGAAATCTCAAAACAAACTGCCGGTTGACTATCTAAAACTTCTTCTGTTGGCGACAAAAATCCATGCGTAATTGTGATACCTAATTTTCCAAATGGATGTTTTATTTCAATATGCTTCGATTCATGTTTAATCAATAAGTCTTGTGCCCAAGACTCCTGCTTGAGAACATGGTTAAATGCCTTTAATGCAAGTGTCGTAAATGGTGCATTGCTCATCATTATTTGCTTTAATATTTATAGGCCATATGTAACGCAACAATCCCACCAGACATGCGGTGCACCTCGACCTGATCAAAGCCGACATCTAACATCATTTGTTTGAGAACCTCTTGGTCCGGATGCATCCGAATGGACTCTGCCAAATACTGATAACTTGCCGCGTCCTGCGCTACTTGCTTACCTAACCATGGTAGTACCTTAAAGGAATACCAGTCGTAGATTGGTTGCAGAATCTGTACTGGTTTGGAAAATTCTAATATCATCGTCTTGCCACCAGGGCGAGTCACTCGACACATCTCCTTGAGTGCTATTTCTTTATGCGTCATATTCCTGAGTCCAAACGAGACAGTAACTAAATCAAAATAACTATCTGGGAAGGGAATATTCTCGGCGTCTAATTGCACGCAAGGCAACAAGGATCCCTGATCAATTAATCGGTCTCTACCAACGGTGAGCATTGATGAATTAATATCGCTTAGCCAAACCTCGCCGGTTAATCCAACTTTTTTTGATAGGGCAAAGGCTAAATCACCCGTACCACCGGCAATATCTAGAATACGTTGACCAGCGAAAACATTTGCCGCTCCAATCGTAAAAGCCTTCCATATACGGTGTAATCCAAATGACATAAAGTCATTCATCAAATCATACTTGCTAGCAACCGAATGAAAAACGCCAGCTACCTGCGATGCTTTTTCTGTTTCGTCAACTTGTTGAAAGCCAAAATGTGTTTTTGCCATATGCTGTTCGCTTGTCTAAAAACTGCTTCGGTAGCTATCGACTACTTCCAGCACTTTGCAATTTTAATAAATAGTCTTGCCAAAGCTGATCTTGATGGGTACACAGTTCGTGTAAGTAATCCCAAGTAAATAATCCCGAATCATGGCCATCACTAAAGCTGGGTTTTATAGCATAGTGGCCAACAGGTTCTACTCCTAATATGGCTACATTTCTTTTACCCGTCTGCAAAACTTCTTGCCCAGGTCCGTGACCTCGAACTTCAGCTGAAGGCGAATGCACCCGCAAAAATTCAAAGGAAAGTTGGTAGTTGCTGCCATCAGCATAGGATAATTCTAAAAATTTCGATTGCTGATGAACAACTAAATTGGTGGGAATCGGGACAGGCATCAGACTAAAACTCTTTCGATACCACCAGTATTTGCATTTTTAACAAAATCTGCCATCCAATTTTCACCCAACAAGTGCCTTGCCATTTCCACCACAATATAGTCAGCCTTTGTGCCAGAGTCTTCGTCAAATCTAGAGAGTCCTTGCAAACAAGATGGGCAGCTTGTTAGAACTTTTACCTCGCCAGTAAAGTCTTTTTGTAATTCATCAGCAGCTTTTTTCATTTCACTTTCTTTTTTAAACCGTATCTGCGTTGCAATATCAGGACGCGTAACTCCCAAAGTACCTGATTCACCGCAGCACTTATCATTTTTCTTAATCTCTTGCAGATCAATCGTCTGCACCAGTTGATTGACTGTTTTTAATGGGTCTTGTAACTTCATCGGACTATGGCAAGGATCATGATACATATACCGCGTACCAACTACCCCCTCGAGTCTGACTCCCTTTTCCATTAAAAATTCATGAATATCAATTATTCGACAGCCCGGGAAAATTTTCTCAAATTCATATCCAGCTAACTGATCATAACAAGTCCCGCAGGACACAACTACTGTCTTAATATCTAAGTAATTCAGTGTGTTAGCTACGCGGTGAAATAAAACGCGATTATCTGTAATCATTTTTTCCGCTTGATCAAAATCTCCTGAACCACGCTGTGGATACCCACAACATAAATAACCTGGCGGTAGAACTGTTTGCACACCCGTGTGCCATAGCATCGCTTGAGTGGCTAATCCAACTTGAGAAAATAACCGCTCCGATCCACAACCCGGAAAATAAAAAACGGCTTCTGAATCGACGGATGTCGTGAGTGGATTACGAATAATCGGAACAATTGAACTGTCTTCAATATCTAATAAAGCTCTTGCCGTTTTTTTCGGTAAATTCCCTGGCATTTTTTTATTAATAAAGTGAATGACCTGCTCTTGAATTGGCGCCTTGCCCACGGTGATTGGAGGAGCACTAGTTTGTTTTTTGGCAATTTTTTTGAACAAATCATGCGCAAGCCGTTGCACTTTAAAACCCACATCGACCATCAAGGTTCGAACTACTTTGATCGTTTGTGGGTTCGAAGCATTCAAAAAAAACATCGCAGCAAAAGCACCTGGATTAAATTTCTTTTGACCCATTTTACGGAGTAAATTACGCATGTTCATCGTCACATCACCAAAATCAATTTTGACTGGGCAAGGCGATAAACATTTATGACAAACCGTACAGTGTGCAGCTACATCATCAAACTCTTCCCAGTGTTTGACCGATATACCCCGCCTAGTTTGTTCTTCGTACAAGAAGGCTTCTATTAGTAAAGATGTCGCTAGTATTTTATTGCGCGGGCTGTAGTGTAAATTCGCACGAGGGACATGGGTAGCGCAAACTGGCTTACATTTGCCACAGCGCAAACAATCTTTAATACTATCTGAAATCGCCCCAATATCACTTTGCTGCATGATCAATGATTCATGGGCCATCAATCCAAAACTAGGCGTATAGGCATTCTCAAGGCCTGCCCCAGCCATTAACTTCCCTTTGTTAAAGTGTCCCTCAGGATCTATGCGTTGTTTATAGGCCCGAAATTGTCCAATCTCATCGTCTTTTAAATACTCTAACTTCGTAATACCAATCCCGTGCTCCCCAGATATGACCCCATCTAAAGAACGAGCTAACTCCATAATCCGACCAACAATGGCATGGGCATCTTGCATCATGTCATAGTCGTCAGAGTTCACGGGAATATTGGTGTGCACATTACCATCACCAGCGTGCATGTGCAGTGCTACAAAAATTCTCTTACGTAATATTTGCTGATGGATCTCATTACACTTCATCAAAATGGGTGCGAAATGTGCCCCCATAAATATTTGACGTAACTTTTCACGTACTTCAATTTTCCATGAAACTCGAATCGTACGGTCTTGTAATTGACTAAAGTAAACATCTTGCTTACGAGCCCATTCTGACCAGCGAATTCGGACTTCTTGCAGCAATAGAATCGCTTGTGCTACACGGTCCTCCATAATCTCTGAGGATGGAATCTCGATAGCATCGTCTGATTTACCTAAGGGCAAATTGCCCTTTGTAAAAAAATCTTCTAAAGCATCTAAAAGTAATAACTTGTTTTTTAGAGATAATTCAATATTGATCGCTTCAATACCGTCGGTATATTCTCCCATCCGCGGCAGAGGAATAACGACGTCTTCATTGATCTTAAAAGCATTGGTGTGTTGTGCAATCGCCGCCGTCCGAGCTCGGTCTAACCAGAATTTCTTCCTCGCTTCTGGACTAATAGCAATAAACCCCTCCCCAACGCGATTATTAGCAATCCGTATTACCTCGCTAGCAGCTATCGCTACTAAATTGGCATCATCACCAACAATATCTCCTACTAAAACCATTTTAGGTAATACATTACGCTTAGATTTAGTGGCGTATCCAACAGCCTTTAAATACTTTTCATCTAAATGCTCTAGGCCAGCTAATACCGCCCCACCTTTTTTCGTTTGCTCATCTAAATAATTCTTGATTTCTACAATACTAGGAATAGCGTCTCGCGCTTGACCAAAAAATTCTAGGCAGACCGTTCTGACTTCCTTTGGCATGCGGTGCAAGATCCATCGCGCACTGGTTATAAATCCATCACAACCCTCTTTTTGAATACCTGGTAATCCCGATAAAAACTTATCAGTAACATCTTTTCCAAGACCAGTTTTTCTAAATCGATGGCCATCAATGACTAGGGTCTCTTGCTTGAGGATACTTTGACCGGGGGGTTTACTGCCATCTGACCAAACTAATTCAAACGTGGCCACTACAGCATCGTGAATCTTGCTTAAGTTATGATCCATCCGCTGAACTTCTAACCAGTTACCCTGTGGGTCAACCATCCTCCACCACAGTAAATTATCAAGTGCAGTACCCCACAACACGGCCTTTTTACCACCGGCATTCATGGCAATATTGCCGCCAATACAACTTGCCTCTGCGGAGGTTGGATCAACAGCAAAAACTAGACCAGACTTCTCGGCGGCGTCAGAAACTCTCTTAGTTACTACTCCAGCTTCAGAAAAAATCGTCGCCACCTCGTGCGCCACACCCGGAATCTTTTTGACGTCTACAGGCGATAAGGTCTCTAATTTTTCAGTATTAATCACTGCCGAAAAAGGGGTTAACGGGATTGCTCCGCCGGTATAGCCTGTTCCACCACCCCGCGGAATAATTGTTAAACCCAGCTCAATACAGGCTTTGACCATCGCTGGAATCTCGAACTCCGTATCCGGCGTTAACACAACAAACGGATACTCTACGCGCCAATCCGTTGCATCAGTTACATGCGCAACTCGAGCAAAACCATCAAAAGCTATATTGTCCTTAGCCGTTATCTTTCCAAGAATTTTGCTCGTACGCAAACGCAACTCTTTTGCCTTAGAAAATTCTGTTGCAAAGCTCTGCACAGCAAGTCTTGCTGCTGCAAGCAGTTGTCCTACCTGATTAGGTGAATCTTTCGTGATACGCTTTTCCACTTCACCAAGCCGATGCCATAGGGCTTCAATTAATGAATTTAACCTTCTGGGGTTATCTAAGAGGTCATCTTGTAAGTATGGATTTCTTTGTACAACCCAAATATCTCCGAGAACCTCATACAGCATTCTGGCCGATCGGCCAGTTCTACGCTCCTCCCGCAATTGCACCAAAATATTCCACGCCTCATCACCCAACAGTCGAATAACAATTTCTCGATCTGAAAATGAGGTGTAATTGTAGGGAATTTCTCGCAATCTAGATTTGAGGCTTGCGATTTCCCTCGGGGATTGAATAGGCAGGGGGGCGTTCATAAATATTTCGTCTAAAAGCCTATTCTAATTGAGGGGGCAATTCTTTGCCAAATTGTTGTAGTTTCTCGTTTTAAACTTTTTTTAAATTTTAGCGTTTAAAAAGGTCTAACTATGGCTTAAAAACCATATAAAGATAAGCTATCAGTACATATCTGGCTGTTTTACCGATCAACATATAAGCCGTACAGGGCAGTAGAGGCAACCTGACCCAGCCAGCTAAACCAGCAATCGCATCACCAATCACCGGCACCCATGAAAATAATAGTGTTTTTGGCCCAAACTTTTCCAACCAGACTAAGACCCTCAGATCTTGCTTCTTTGACCCTTTTCGCCTCGCCTCTATAAAATTCCGCCCAGCAAATCCCATCCAATAGGTAAAAAGACCGCCCAGCGTATTGCCAATGGAGGCAACTAAAATAGCCCACCAAAAGTCTTCCGGAACTAATTCTAAATAACCTAATAAGACGGGTTCTGCGCCAACTGGTAAAAAAGTGGCCGCTAAAAACGCGACTAACCCGAGCGCGGGAAGCCCAACTGAAGGCATGACCAACCAACTAAACAACATCTGTAAACTGGCTTCCATAACCCTCTCTTTAACTGATGTAACAACTATAATTAGTTCTTTAACAGCCATGCTCGTGCTAATCTTCTGCTATGCCAAAAGAATATCTCAGAAAAATACTCAACGCTAAAGTGTACGATGTTGCCCGGGAAACTGAGTTACAACTTGCGCCCCAATTGTCAAATCGGCTAAATAACCATGTTTTATTAAAGCGTGAGGATAATCAACCCGTATTTTCTTTCAAATTACGCGGCGCCTACAACAAAATGGCGCATTTAAGTCCACAAGAACTGCTTCATGGAGTCATTGCGGCCTCTGCTGGCAACCACGCCCAAGGTGTTGCTATGGGTGCTGCGAAACTACAATGCCAAGCCATTATTGTGATGCCCACAACGACGCCAAAAGTCAAAATCGATGCGGTTAAAGAGCGTGGTGGGAAATGGGTAAAAATCGTTCTCCATGGAGAATCGTATAACGATGCTTATGACCATGCTATCGCGCTGAAAGAGAATCAACAATTAACCTTTGTACACCCCTTTGATGACCCAGATGTAATCGCAGGCCAAGGTACGATTGCGATGGAAATACTGCGCCAATATCAAGGTCCAATTGACGCTATTTTTGTAGCTATCGGCGGTGGCGGTCTGATTGCAGGTATCGGAGCTTACATCAAAGCAGTTCGCCCAGAAATTCAGATTATTGGAGTCCAAACAGTTGATTCAGATGCCATGCGCAGATCCCTTGTGGCCGGCAAGCGGATTGAATTAAAAGAAGTTGGACTATTTTCAGATGGTACGGCGGTCAAACTAGTCGGCAAAGAGACTTTTCGCCTGTGTAAGACGGTGGTAGATGAAATCATTACCGTTGATACGGACGCTATTTGTGCCGCGATTAATGATGTCTTTGCAGATACAAGAAGTATTCTTGAACCTGCAGGCGCATTAGCAATTGCTGGGATGAAAGCTTATGTAGACCGCGAACAATGTACCCAAAAAACCTTCATCAGTGTTGCTTGTGGCGCGAATATGAACTTTAGTCGTCTTCGGTTCGTGGCAGAAAGAGCGGATGTCGGTGAGTATAAAGAAGCTGTTTTTGCAGTCACGATTCCCGAAGAGCGTGGCTCGTTTAAACGCTTTTGTACCCTCATCGGCAAACGAAGCGTCACAGAATTTAATTACCGTATTGCCGACGCAAATAAAGCCCATATTTTTCTTGGAATTGCCACCAATAAAGCAAGTGATAGTGCAACTATCGCCAAAGAATTTTCAACTGCGGGTTTTGCTACTACAGACTTAACTAGTGATGAACTGGCCAAGTCACATTTACGCCACATGGTTGGTGGCCGCTCAATCCTAGCTCATAACGAATTACTGTATCGCTTTGAATTTCCTGAGCGTCCAGGGGCCCTCATGAAATTCTTAAACGCCATGTCACCAAATTGGAATATTAGTTTGTTTCATTACCGTAACCACGGCGCGGACTATGGCAAAATTTTAGTTGGAATGCAAGTTCCTCAGGAAGATAAAAAAGCTTTTAAAGAGTTTCTAAAGACGACGAACTATCGACACTGGGACGAAAGCGCGCACCCAGCTTACCAACTCTTTTTAAAATAAGCTATGGGTTTCACACTAACCGGCAAACTAGTCGTAGCGATATCTTCGCGTGCTCTATTTGATTTTGAAGAAGAAAATCGTGTTTTTGAGGCTACTAACGATAGTGCCTATATGCTGCTCCAACAGGATCGTTTAGCCCTACCTGCAAAAGCTGGAGTGGCCTTTGCTTTAGTCGAAAAGTTACTACGCTTTAATACTACCGACAATGCGCGCGTGGAAGTTGTCATCCTATCTCGAAACGATCCAGTCAGTGGGCTACGCGTTTTTAGATCAGCCGAGCACGCTGGGCTTAAACTGGAACGGGGCGTTTTTACAAGGGGTCGCCCACCCTACCATTACCTCCGGTCACTACGCGCAAATTTATTTTTATCTGCCAATGAGCATGACGTGCGAGAAACCTTGCAAGCAGGTTTTCCGGCGGCTTTGGTGTACCCACAATCGAATAAATCAGCCCAAACCAACCCCTGTGAAATACGGATTGCTTTTGATGGTGATGCGGTTTTATTTTCGGATGAGTCTGAACGTATTTTTCAAACACATGGTTTAGATGCTTTTGTAGCGCATGAAACGAACTTTGCAAAGACACCCCTTCCACCTGGCCCCTTTAAACCATTACTCGAAGCTCTCCAACTTTTGCAAAGCTCTGCTGCGGACTCACCCATGTCGATTCGAACCGCTCTCGTGACAGCCAGATCCGCACCAGCCCATGAACGAGCCATTCGCACTCTCATGAGCTGGGGGATTACCGTTGATGAGGCGATGTTTCTTGGCGGTTTAGATAAATCCGATTTTTTACGCGAGTTTGAACCTGATTTCTTTTTTGATGACCAAACAGGTCACTGTATGAAAGCCTCCGAAGTGGCGCCTACTGGACAAGTAATGTTTGGTATATCGAACGCCCCCAAAGGGTCCTAAATGTCTAAGAATCAATCGCCCTCAAACGCAAACTTACTTTTTGCTCCGCTAGGAAAAGTTTCTGATAACCCCACGACTTATAGTCCAGAATCACTCTTTCCAATTCTACGATCTACGAATAGGTCGCAATTACTTGGCTTTAATCCCCAGCAACCCCTATTTATGGGCGTTGATATTTGGAATGCCTATGAAGTCAGTTGGCTAGGTAAGCGCGCCAAGCCTGAATTAGCTATTGCCAAAATCCAAGTACCCGCAAACTCCCCCGCTATTTTTGAATCGAAATCCCTCAAACTCTATCTCAATAGTCTTAACTATTTACAAGTCGGCTCTATTCCCGAAGTTCATGCCCTCATAACAAAAGATTTAAGTACGGTCGCTCAAGCGCCCGTGCAAGTTCAATTAATAAGTCCAGATGATTGGCGCCATGTTCGGTTAACCCAACCGATGGGAACTTGCCTAGACCGACTCGACTTAGAAATTAATCCAAGTGATACCCCCAACCTTCTTTGGTTGAGCGCTGATTTTCAATCTGCCCCAGTTACAGAGGTCCTTTTTTCCAATCTACTGCGTTCGAATTGTCCAGTAACAGGTCAGCCGGACTGGGCAACTATTTTCATTGACTATGCTGGGCCACAAATTGCCCAAGAGGGCTTATTGCGTTACCTCATTTCTTTTAGACATCACCAAGAATTCCATGAGCATTGCGTTGAAAAAATATTTTGTGAAATAACGGCACAATGTCGACCGAGTCAATTAACTGTTTATGCCCGCTATACAAGGCGCGGAGGGGTTGATATTAACCCCTTCCGGACGAATAGTAGCGGCCCTTGGCCAGAAAATCATCGACTCCCAAGACAATAACTTCCTATTCCCCAACGATTCCAGCCGCCTTAATAATTGCCTCGTATTTTTTAAATTCAGAAACGATAAATTGGTTAAATTCCTGTGGCTTACTAGCGACTACCGTTAGCCCAATATCATTTAACTTAGACTCGATTTCAGGCTCCCTTAAAACCGCGGCCAACTCGCTATACCACCTGTCAATGATTGCCGGCGGTGTTTTGGCTGGCGCCACAATACCCTGCCAACCAATCACATCAAATCCTTGTACTGTCTGACCTAAAGAGGGCACACTGGGTAAACTTGTAATTGGATAAGTTCCCGAAAGCGCAAGCACCTTGACATTACCCCCCTTAATCTGGGGAATAGACGATGCTACTGAGTCAAACATAAAGTCAAACTGGCCCCCAATTAAGTCCTGCATCGCAGGCGCAGCACCCTTGTAGGGAACATGTAACATTTCTACGCCTAATTTTTGTGCCAGTAAAGCGCCTGCTAAATGCGCATGCGAACCAATCCCCCAAGTTCCATAACTAAGTGGCTTGGCTGAGGACTTTGCTAATGCGACAAATTCAGCAGCATTTTTAGCAGGAAAGTTTTTATTCGTAATAAGGGCATATTGCAAACCGACATGCTGGGTAATCCCTACCAAATCTTTAAATGTATCAAAGCTCATCTTGCTGTAAAGACTTGGGTTGACAGATAAGGTGGGCGCAATCAAGCCAACGGTATAGCCATCCGGGTTTGAACGTACGACCTCTAGAGTTCCAATATTACCGGCTGCTCCACTTTTATTTTCGACAATGACAGTCTGACCAAAACGAATAGATAAGCGGGGTGCTAGGATTCTGGCAACGGCGTCAGTTGGCCCTCCGGCCGGATAAGTCACAATAATTTTTAACGGTTTATTGGGGAAAGCTTCCTTGGTTTGAGCCTGCCCCACATTTGCCAATAAAAAGCTCAACAAACACTGGGCCACTAGAAAGACGCCGTTTATTTTCATCTTTGCTCCCTATTTGTAATTGGGTCAGTGCGGTGCTGTCCCAACATTTATTCTAATTTTTAGTATAACCTACTGATTGTAAATCTATCAATGAATCTTTTTTCTGTTACCGACTTGAACTGCACAAGAAGTCTATTGCACAAGACGCATCATGGCGCGGTACACCATCTGAAGTTCTTTAGCGAGATCCATTTAGAGTTGATTCGTGAGATTTCATTCAAACCAGTCCGTAATGGATTGGGAGGGTTGAATTCTGCCACTTCTTCAGCGACTTCTTGGGCTAGGTCTTCCCCCCTTGAGGGAGACTCCACGTTTATTTTTACTGATGAAGATGATGCTTTTTTTGACCCTTTTTAGCGACCTTTTGGAACAACGAATTATCAGTCGTTAAAAAGGAATATCGTCGTCCATAGCACCCAAGCTAGAGCTCGGTGCAGCATGACTTTCGCTGCGCTCTTTGGTAGAGTTCATATTCGATGAACCAGCATTGTTATCACCCATGCGTGAACCCAACATTTGCATGGAGTCAGCGACAATTTCTGTCGTGTATTTTTCAACACCTGCCTGGTCAGTCCATTTGCGTGTTCTTAAACGCCCTTCGACATATACCTGTGAACCCTTTTTTAAGTACTGACCGGCGATTTCAGCTAACTTGCCAAAGAATGTAATCCGGTGCCACTCCGTACTCTCTTTCATCTCACCTGTTGCCTTGTCTTTGTACTTATCAGATGTTGCAACAGAAATATTAGTCAGAGCGTCGCCACTCGGTAAATAACGCGTTTCCGGATCGCGCCCAATGTTACCAACGATAATTACTTTGTTTACAGATGCCATGCTAATCTCCCCTATGAGTATGCGCTGAACATTCAGCTACACAAATATTTTAATGAACGTACTTTTGCAATCAAAGATCCAAGCCCCATAACCCTTATATTTTTAAGGAGTTAGTTTTTTTGGGGAGTTCTGTCATTCCAAGGGCAATTATAAGCCACCCAATTAATAAGCCAATGTCTACATAAAAGATCGAGTTAGGCCCCCAACTGCCGTATAACCAACCACCCAAAATACCCCCCAAAAATAGCCCGATTGACATGGTTGTATTGTAAATACCAAGCCCTGCACCACGATTTTCTCCAGCATATCTTGACACTAATGATGGTTGTAGAGCTTCTAATAAATTAAAACCAATAAAAAAGATTAAAAGTCCCACACAGAGACTCAAAATACTACTCCATTGTCCGATTAAGACTACAGCAAAATATAGTTGAGCGCAGCACATCAAGCCTATAGAAACTTTCACCAGTAAAGCTAAGCGATTCTTACGCTCTGCTTGCATCATCATTGGCATCATAATGATTAAAGATGCTACTAAAACGGATAAATAAACTAACCAATGATCTGCTATGGGTAAGCCTACTTCATCTAAAAGCCTAGGAATCACCAAAAATAATGCGACTTGGGAGGTGTGCAGAATCAATACGCCAATATTCAAACGGACGAGTTCAGGATTTTGAAATACCTTCTTGAGTTGGTTTAGATGACCACGAACACCATTTGGGGCGCTCAACACCGGTACGCTTGCTGTTGGTACAAATTGCAAGGCTACCCACAATGAAATACATCCTAATATGGCCATCATCCAAAAAATACCTGGCATACCTAAGGCATGGTAAAGGGGCGTAGCAATTACTACGGATAAAGCAAAACTGATCGCAATACTACCGCCAATGAGCGCCATGGCCCTTGTTCTTACCTCTTCGCGCGTCAAATCAGCAACCCAAGCTGAGATCGCTGCTGAAATGGCCCCGGCCCCTTGAATAGCCCTGCCAAACATAATCCACCATAAATCATCATGGGAGGCGGCAATTAATGCCCCAATAATGAAAAGTGACAAGCCAAATGCCACAATCACTCGCCGACCATAGCGATCTGAAAGTAATCCTAAGGGAATATGAAAAAAGGCCTGTACCATCCCATAAATACCCATTGTTAAACCCACTAAAGTGGCGTTATCCCCGTCAGGCAAGCCTTTGGCGTGCAAACTAAAAATTGGCAAAATCAGAAATAGGCCTAACATCCGCAAGGCAAAAATGCTCGATAAGGCTAAAGATGCACGAAGTTCTGAAGGATTCATAAGAAAGGGCTATATTAATGGGTTAAGTCAATAATTATGAACGAAACTATAAAAATTAGGGGTGCTCGCACCCACAACCTCAAAAATATCAATCTGGATATTCCCCGTAATCAACTTGTGGTGATCACGGGACTGTCTGGATCAGGTAAAAGCTCGCTCGCATTTGATACCCTTTATGCAGAGGGTCAAAGACGTTATGTCGAGTCCCTCTCAGCCTATGCCAGACAGTTCTTACAACTCATGGACAAGCCTGATGTTGATTCCATTGAGGGTCTTTCACCAGCTATTTCTATTGAACAAAAAGCCACTAGCCATAATCCCCGATCGACCGTCGGAACAGTGACAGAGATTCATGATTATTTACGCCTCCTTTTTGCGCGCGCAGGTACACCCCATTGCCCAGAGCATGGCCTGCCGCTCGAGGCCCAAAGTGTTGCCCAAATGGTCGACCATATTTTAGGTTTGCCTGAAGATACTAAATTACTCATTTTGGCTCCTGTTGTTAGCAATCGCAAAGGTGAGTTTGTCGATTTTTTTGAGGATTTGCAATCACAAGGTTTTGTGCGCTTTCGAATTCGTTCGGGAGGCGGCACTACCCACACGGCCAAAGCAAAAGTCTTTGAAGTGGAAGATTTACCCACCCTAAAGAAAAATGAAAAACACTCTATCGAAGTCGTCGTTGATCGTATTAAAGTCAAAGCAGATATAAAACAACGGTTAGCAGAATCGCTCGAAACAGCCCTTCGATTAGCTGATGGGCGGGCCCTAGCCGTCGATATGGATTCTGGTAGCGAATCCTTATTCTCTAATAAGTTTGCCTGTCCAATCTGTTCCTTTGCCTTGCAAGAATTAGAGCCGCGCCTCTTCTCGTTCAATAATCCAATGGGAGCCTGCCCGACTTGTGATGGCCTTGGTCATATTTCCTTCTTTGACCCAAAACGCATAGTTGCTCATAGTGAATTATCTCTTGCTTCCGGAGCAATCAAAGGCTGGGATCGGCGTAATCAATTTTATTTTCGGATGCTACAAAATATTGCTAAATTTGCAAAATTTGATATCGAAAAACCCTTTGAGAGTCTTCCGCAAAAAGCGCAAGATCTGATTCTGTACGGCTCCGGCACAACCAAAATTCCTTTTGAATATCTCAATGAAAAAGGTCTGCCAGTCATCAAACCACATACCTTTGAAGGAATTATTTCTAACTTCGAAAGACGGTATCGGGAAACAGACTCAATGGCCATTCGCGAGGAACTGGCGCGTTATCAAAATGTCAAACTATGCCCTGACTGTCAAGGTAGCCGACTTCGTAAAGAAGCCCGTCATGTCAAAGTCGGTGAGGGCTCTTTTAGTCGTGCAATTTTCGAAGTAAGTAATCTTCCCCTAAAAGCTGCTTATGAGTACTTTTGTGATCTTGAACTCAAAGGTATTAAACGAGAAATTGCCGACAAAATCGTTAAAGAAATTTCCGCCCGCTTAAAATTTCTCAATGATGTTGGACTTGGCTATTTATCCCTAGACCGAAGTGCAGATACTTTATCAGGAGGCGAGTCCCAAAGGATTCGGCTAGCATCACAAATAGGCTCTGGTCTGACTGGAGTGATGTATGTTTTAGATGAGCCCTCCATTGGTCTACATCAACGCGATAACGATCGGCTGATTAAAACGCTGGTACATCTGCGCGATTTGGGTAATTCCGTTCTAGTAGTGGAGCACGATGAAGAAATGATTCGTGCATCAAACTATGTAATTGATATCGGTCCAGGTGCTGGGGTGCATGGTGGTCAAATTGTAGCGCAGGGTACGCCTACTGAAATTGAAAATAATCCCAATTCTTTAACCGGTGAGTACTTATCTGGCAAAAAGAAAATTGCCGTGCCACTAAACCGTCTTAAACCCGATGGTCGTTGGATTACCATCAAAGGCGCTACAGGAAATAACCTCAAGAATGTCACCGCAAAAATTCCAGTCGGCCTTTTAACTTGTATTAGTGGTGTATCAGGCTCAGGTAAATCGACGCTCATTAATGATACCCTACATCATGTTGTAGCTCAGCATTTATATGGCTCATCAGCCGAACCTGCGCCATATGAATCGATCGATGGTTTAGAGCACTTCGATAAAATTATTAGTGTGGATCAGTCGCCAATTGGTCGAACACCCCGCTCGAATCCAGCCACCTATACTGGCCTTTTTACGCCCATTCGAGAATTATTTGCAGGCGTGCCAGCGGCTCGTGAGCGGGGTTACGAAACAGGTCGATTCTCATTTAATGTCAAAGGTGGGCGTTGCGATACCTGCGAAGGTGATGGGATGATTAAAGTTGAAATGCATTTCCTGCCTGATGTCTATGTGCCCTGCGATGTCTGTCACGGTAAACGCTATAACCGTGAAACACTGGATATTCGCTATAAAGGTAAAAATATTCATGAAATTCTGTCGATGACTATCGAAATCGCCCATGAATTCTTTGAAGCAGTACCTATTGTTCGCCGCAAACTTAAAACGCTTTTAGATGTTGGCCTGGGTTATGTCAAACTAGGCCAAAGCGCTACAACTCTTTCAGGCGGAGAAGCCCAACGGGTCAAACTATCCCTTGAGCTATCCAAACGAGATACGGGTCGCACACTGTATATTTTGGATGAACCCACTACGGGACTTCATTTTCAAGATATCCAATTACTTCTGGAAGTAATTCATTCCTTACGAAAACAAGGTAATACGATCTTAATTATTGAACACAATCTGGATGTGCTTAAAACAGCTGATTGGCTGATCGATATGGGGCCAGAAGGTGGTTTTGGAGGCGGCTTAATAATTGCTCAGGGTAGCCCAGAAACAGTAGTTAAATCAAAAGATAGTTTTACCGGTAAGTATCTCAAACATCTTTTATAGGTCTTTGCTCGGCTTGGTAATTAGTTTTTCGGCGGCCTCAAGTGAGGCTATATTGCCTAGAAGAACTAAGATATCGTCTTCCTGTATGACTACATTGGGCTCTAAAACAATCTGCTTAAAAGTCGCCGCCATTTTATTTTCCTTGCGCCTCAAACTCTGCACAACAGCCCCAGTTTGTTCGATAAATGATAAGGTCTGATGAATGCCGCGCATATTGGGTCCCAGTCGAATTGTATGTAATCGAATAGACTCTGGGCTATCGCCGTCATCTTCTTCAGCGCTAGGAAAGTGACCTTTAAGCTTACCATACCGATTTTCACGCGCCTCGGTAATACGTCGCATCACCCTGCGAATCGGAACTCCAAGAACGCTTAAAGTATGCGCCGCTAACATCAGCCCTCCTTCTATTTTTTCAGGGATCACCTGTGTTGCGCCAGCTTTTTGTAATAACTCCATGTCACTGTCATCACTCGCCCGAACAATAATTGCAATGCCAGGGTGTAGCTCCTCAATCTGCTTAATTAAGTGCGCTGACTCCTCAATATGATTAAATGCGATAACAACAGCCTTCGCTCTTCCAATGCCTGCAGCAATGAGCCCTTTTACTCCGTAGGCGCCATAAACGACTGATTTACCTGCATCACTGGCCTCTTGCACACGGTCAGGATCTGCGTCTAAGGCAACGTAGTGAATACCCTCTTGCTCGAGTAAGTTGGCCACGTGCTGACCGGTAATACCAAAACCACAAATAATGACGTGTTGATCATGCTGTATGGTCTGCGTCACTATCTTGGTTAGTTGAACAGACTGAGTCAACCATTCGTTGCGAGAAAACCTTAAAACAATCCGATCGCTATATTGAATTAAGATTGGGGCAATCAACATGGATAAAAGCATTGCAGCCATCACCGCTTGTGACAAATCGGGATCGATCCAATCAAGACTGTCTAATTGATTAATCAAGACAAAACCAAACTCGCCAGCCTGAGTTAAACACAAGCCTGTTCGCAAAGCCACGCCGGTTGAAGAACCAAAGCGCTTTGCTAAGCTAGTAATAATCACGAACTTCAAGGCGAGCGCGCCAAAGAATAAAAATAATACTAAATGAAAGTCTCGCAACACTACCTGGAAATCCACTAACATACCAACGGTAATAAAGAAGAGCCCTAATAAGATGTCTCTAAATGACTCAATACTTTGCTCCACCTGATGACGGTAGGGCGTCTCAGCAATCAGCATACCGGCCATAAAAGCCCCTAAGGCCATAGACAATCCAAAATGTTCCGTCAGACCAGCCATGCCAATCGAAACTAGTAACACATTGAGCATGAATAATTCTTGCGATCGAAAATTGGCCACCACCCGAAACCAGGAGCTAAATAGCTTTTGACCAACAATGAAAATTAAAGTGAGTGCAACCGTGACTTTAATACTTGCTAAAGTGAGTGCCAAAGCAATATCGCCCGGATTTTTTCCCAACGAAGGTATCAAAATTAGTAAGAGAATAACTACTAAATCCTGGAATAGTAATACGCCAATGACATTTTTGCCATGCTCGGTATCTAATTCGCCTCTCTCCGATAACGCCTTAATAACAATCGCTGTTGATGACATCGCAACTGCTCCACCTAAAGCGAAAAGAACGTGCCAGGGTATTGGTAAGGGTATTAAAAACCGCAATAAGTACCCAGCTGGAATTGTCAGTAACATCGTTAAAAATACTTGACTAGCACCAAACCGAAAGACGATCTGGCGCATGGACTTGAGTTTGGCTAGATTAAACTCCAAGCCAATTGAGAACATCAAAAAGACGACACCAAATTCAGCTAAATTCTTTACTGTATCGCTGTCTGGTGCTAAATTGGCTGCATTTGGACCAATCAATAAGCCAACAACTAAATAACCTAATATGGGAGGTAAGTTTAAAATTCTGGATAGCAAAACTCCACCTAGAGCAGAGGCAAGTAAAGTCAGAGTGATTTGCAAGATAGAGGGCATATACTGGTTACTATGATAGTAAAACAAAATAAAAAATTCTTGGATTTAGCGAAAAATACCCTACAAATTGAAAGTACTGGGATTGATCAACTGCGACTTCGCCTAGATCAAGAAATTCACGGACAAGCATTTTTATCTGCCATTGAACTCATTCTCCCATGTCCCGGCCGCGTAGTGGTATCCGGTATGGGTAAATCTGGGCACATCGCCAATAAAATTGCTGCCACTTTCGCTTCAACAGGTACGCCCGCATTTTTTGTGCATCCAGCTGAAGCAAGCCATGGCGACTTAGGAATGATTCAACAAACTGATATCTTTTTAGCGCTGTCTTATTCTGGCGAAACTTTAGAATTGCTAACCATCGTTCCCCAAATCAAACGCATGGGGGCCAAATTAATTGCGATGACAGGTAATTCATCCTCCACCCTAGCCAAACTCGCCGATGTGCACTTAGATGTGGGCATTGAAAAAGAAGCCTGCCCCTTCAACCTGGCACCAACTACTAGTACAACCGCTACCCTGGCTCTAGGAGACGCCCTAGCAATCGTTCTTTTAGATGCGCGTGACTTTCGGGCTGATGACTTCGCCCGCTCTCATCCTGGCGGCAGCCTAGGTCGTAGACTACTCACCCATGTCAAAGACGTTATGAGAAGTGGGGCAGATATCCCTATCACTCATATCAACGCAAATATAAAAGAAGCTCTTTTTGAAATCTCAAAAAAACGTCTTGGCATGACCGTAATTATTGATGATCAAGAACAAGTGCAAGGAATTTTTACAGATGGTGACCTGCGCCGTATGCTCGAAAAATCCCTATCACTAGAAGGGGTTCATCTCCAAGATGTCATGACTCATCATCCACGAAATATCTCCAAAGATATTCTGGCGGCTCAAGCTGTCGAAATCATGGAACGTTTTCGGATCAATCATCTACTAGTGGTCGATGCGCATGGTAAATTAGAAGGTGTTCTTAGCATGCATGATCTTCTTGCCTCCAAAATTATTTAAGGTACCCAGTTGGCCAATACTTTTCTAACAAATTCTCTTGAACGATTTCCACAGGCAATAGAAAAAGCTCAGCAGATTAAACTGCTCATCCTCGATGTTGATGGTGTCCTGACTGATGGATCCTTATTTATTAGTGCAGACGGTCTTGAACATCTCAAGGTATTTGATAGTCTTGATGGGCACGGTTTAAAAATGCTCCAAAGTATTGGGCTCAAATGTGCAATCATCTCTGGTAGAAAGTCTGAGATGGTTCAAAAGCGCGCCCAAAGTTTGGGTTTAGAGCATATCTTTTTAGGCGTTGAAAAAAAGACCCTGGTTTTACACACACTTCTTCAAGACTTACAATTAACTCCCAAGCAATGTGCGGCAATAGGGGATGATTGGCCTGATTTGGGTGTGCTAAAACAAGTTGGTTTAGCCGCCTGTCCAGCGCAAGCGCATGACGAAGTTAAAAAGATCGCACATTACATCTGTGCCCGCAACGGTGGTCAGGGAGCTGTTAGAGAGGTCTGTGACTTGATCTTACGAGCACAAGATTGCTATAACAAACTACTTCTTGAATCTTTCCAATGAGATTGCCCGCCGCACTATTGAGTGCTCGTGACTTAATAGTTACTCTAGGTATTCGCTTAGTACCTCTTTTTATCATGGCAGGGCTGACCCTTGTCTCATTTTGGTTTTTACAGAAAAATACGCAAGATGAAGCCTTGCTGCCACCTGCCAAAAAAAAGCATGAGCCAGACTATATTTTTATCAATGCTAAGCTCACGGTTTTGAATTTAGACGGCTCAACAAAATATCGGCTATTAGGTAAAGAGTTTAAGCACTATGCTGACGACGCATCCATCGATGTTAAGGCTCCTCGGCTGCGCTTATTTAATTCGAAATCTCCACCCCTGACGATTCAAGCAAAAACTGGCCAGATTAATGGCGATCTAGATATCGTCGAATTATTCGATCAAGCCAAGGTCTCCCGCCCCCAACAATTAGGTACAACTGGGGCAGTTATTGATCCATCACTCCTACTGAGCTCTAACTATTTAAAAGTTTTCGTGAATGAAGATCGTCTCATTACGCATTTACCAGTCCTTATCGAGCGCGGTGAATCCGTCATGACAGCCAGTCAAGGAGCGGTTTATAACAATATAGATCAGTCTATATCGATGCGCGGCGATGTTAAAGGTTCAATTGCTGCTAGTGATACGAATCGGAACTCATTGCGGTAATGGTTTTATTTAAAAAACACTTTTTAGTACTAGTGCTAGCAACTAATTGCTTATTCATTAGCCTTCCAAGCCTTGCTCTGAAGTCTGATAAAGAACAAGCGACGAAACTATCTTCTGATGCGGCCGACTTTAATGATGTCTCCCAAGAGTATATTTTGACGGGTAATGTCAAAATCACCAAGGGGAGTATGCTAGTCCAAGGGGATAAAGCAGTTATCGTGGTTGATCCGGAGGGATATCAAAAAATTTCCGTAATTGGAAACTCCAAGGAACTTGCTCAATTTACACAGCAATTAGATGGTCCTAAAATTGAATTCATCTATGGTGAGGGCGAGTTGATTATCTATGAGGCAAAAACAGACATGCTGTTAATTTCTGGTCAAGCATATACTCTTCGAAAAAATTTAAGTACTTGGAAAGATAAACTTGTAGCCGAAAAAATTGAGTATGATCTCTATACTGAAAAATATGTCGCCTTGTCCCTTTCAAAAGTTCCGTCTGAAAATCCCTCCAGCAAAAAAGAATCTTTGAGAGCAACCCCTCCAAAACCTGTTAAATCTGTGATGAGTTCCAAAAACCAAGTATCCGTAGAATTAAAAAATACCCCCTAAAACATTCACCTCGTGCAATCTTCCAATCTATCCTCTTTAATCGCAACAGGTCTGCAAAAGACCTACGGCAAACGCATGGTTGTCAAAGACGTAGCGCTGGAAGTAAAAACTGGCGAGATTGTTGGCCTATTGGGCCCAAATGGAGCGGGTAAAACAACTTCTTTTTATATGATTGTTGGCCTCATACCAGCAGACAAAGGGCGTATTACCTTAGATAACCAACTGATTAGTGGCTTACCGATTCACGAACGTTCCAAAATGGGTTTATCGTATTTACCCCAAGAAGCGTCTATTTTTAGAAAGCTTTCTGTTTCCGAGAACATCAAAGCTGTTCTAGAACTCCAAATCACTAGCAGTGGTCAGCACCTAACACGTAGTGCTATTAACGCGCGTCTCAATGAGTTATTAGATGAATTACAAATTTCTCATCTGCGTAACAATCCAGCGCTATCACTTTCTGGCGGAGAACGGCGGCGAGTTGAAATCGCTCGGGCGTTAGCAACTAACCCCAAATTTATCCTACTCGATGAGCCGTTCGCTGGCGTAGATCCCATCGCAGTTGGTGAAATTCAACGAATTATTCGATTTTTAACTGAGCGAAATATCGGGGTGTTGATCACGGATCATAATGTTCGCGAAACCCTCGGGATTTGTGATCATGCATACATCATCAATGATGGTACCGTACTTGCCCAAGGTTTGCCAAGCGAAATTATCGAAAATGATAGTGTCCGTAGGGTTTATCTTGGCGAAAATTTTAGAATGTAAAAAAATACTCTTTTTTATTACTAGTCCTTGGCTTTTTAGAAAATGACTGCTACTCTAGAAGTGTAGTTATTTTGGAAAATCAGGCTTTCTAGCTAGATACTTCTGATTTTTCTTCACCTTAACGCTTTTGGGAGAGTGTATGAAAATTATTATTCACAGCCACCATTTAGAAGTTACTGCCGCCATCAAAGCACATTTAAACGACAAGTTAGAACTGATTAAAAAGCATTTCCACGAAATTATTCAAATCAATGCCTCCCTGCTAGTTGATAAAACACAAGAAAAAGAATACCGGCAAACAGCTGAACTGAGTATTCATATCCTAGGTAAAGATTTATTTGCGCAAGCCCATCATCAAGATCTCTACTTGGCAATTGATGCTGCTGTTCAAAAATTGGATAAACAGATTCTGAAACTGAAAGAAAGGACTAAGAATCACCACCTGCCTTTACATCCAAAATACAAGTTAGACAATCTTGCTGGGTTGAACCTATAATAGGCTTATGAATGAACTCGCCCTGTTATTACCGACCAATCAAATTTACCTTGACGTTGCGGTCAATGATATTGATGAATTGTTTCATTTGGCGAGTTCTCATTTCTCATCCCAAAACGCACAATTAAATATAAAAGGTATTACCGAGTGTTTGCAAGATCGTGAAAAACTGGGATCAACAGGACTTGGGGTAGGTGTTGCTATCCCTCACGGCCGTCTAAAAGGGCTAAAAGAGCCCATCATTAGTTTTTATCGTTTATTAAACGGTATTGACTTTAAGACCTCGGATCAAATAGCAGTTGATATTGTGATCTTTTTACTAGTACCAGAATTAGCAACACAAAAACATTTAGATCTCCTTTCAGAAATTGCTCAAATCCTAGCTGATAAGTTAAAAAGAGTGCAATTACGTGAAGCGAATACAACTGTTGCTTTACGAACAGTAATGGTCGGCCAGGCGAATTAACAAATGACGCAACAATTGTCACTTGATGGCGTTAGTGCACAACATATTTTTGATCAAAATTTTGAAGAGCTAAAACTACATTGGGTGACCGGCGAAGAAGGGGCAGATCGTTGTTTCGATGTTGAAGTGGTCAAACTAGCCTCCTCATCCTCAGATTTGGTTGGACATCTCAATTTAATCCATCCCAGCCGTTTGCAGATTTGCGGCGAAGCCGAAATCACTTATTTAAATCGCCTTCAAAAAGCCCAGCTTCGGCACCAACTGATCGACCTGATGAATATGAATCCGCCATGTTTCATTATTGCTGATGGGCAAGAACCAAATGATGAACTCAAGTTACACTGCCAACGATCATCAACCCCACTATTCGTAACACCAGCCCCTGCAGCGGAAGTAATCGATCACTTAAGACTCTATTTAACGAAGATTGGTGCCCCCAAAATTACCATGCACGGCGTCTTTATGGATATTTTAGGCCTTGGTGTGCTCTTAACTGGTGAATCAGGACTTGGTAAAAGTGAGCTTGGGCTTGAACTCATTTCTCGTGGTCATGGCCTAGTAGCAGATGATGCGGTTGATTTTTCTCGTTTAGGTCCTGACTATATCGAGGGACGCTGCCCCAAAATTTTGCGTGATCTGTTAGAAGTTCGGGGTCTTGGCTTATTAGATATTCGTACAATTTTTGGCGAAACAGCAGTTCGCAGAAAACTAAAGCTTCGACTAATCGTACAACTAATTCGAAGAAATTCTGAAGAATTTGAGCGTCTACCAATCGACTCGCAACATATCGAAGTTTTAGGCTTGCCCATTCGAACTGTCAAAATACAAGTAGCCGAAGGTCGTAACTTGGCTGTTTTAGTCGAAGCAGCAGTCAGAAATACGATCTTACAGCTGCGCGGCATCAATACGCTGGATGACTTTATAACGAGACAGCGCGAAGTCATGCAAATGGATAAACCTTACTAAGAGGCTAATTATGAGTATTTTCATCATTACTGGTATCTCAGGCTCGGGCAAATCAGTTGCTTTGCGTGCTTTGGAGGATGCTGGTTATGATTGTGTTGATAATCTACCAGTTAGCTTATTAGAAAATCTCGTAGAAACATTACAAACCTCTGGTAGTGAACATATCGCTGTTGCAATTGATGCCAGGCGTGGGCCGTCTATCCAAGAAATACCAACGATGATTGCCAAGTTAAAAAAGCATCGGTCCGTTCAATTGATCTTTTTAAATGCAACGAATGAGGCTTTACTCAAGCGCTTTTCAGAAACACGCAGAAGGCACCCCCTGTCCGCCAAGAACCTAGACCATTCACAAAAATCTCTGATTGATGCCATTGATTTAGAGCGTCAAATGTTAAGTAGCTTAAGCGAAAACGCTCTTCAAATAGACACAAGCAATGCTTTATCAAGTTCCCTACGACAGTGGATTCTAGACCTAACCGAAAATACTCAGCCAGGATTAACTCTTTTATTAGAATCCTTTGGTTTTAAGAGTGGTCTACCGCAAGATGCCGATCTTGTTTTCGATCTTCGTTGTATTCCTAACCCCTATTATGAGGATACTCTTCGACATCTCAGCGGCAATGACCAAGAAGTGGTGGACTTTTTAAATCTTCAACCTGATTTTGAAAAACTCCGGCAAGATATTCTGCTTTTTATTCATAATTGGCTTCCCAAATATCAAAAGAGTGGTCGGAGCTATTTAACGGTTGGCGTTGGTTGCACCGGAGGCCAACATCGCTCAGTGGCGATGGTTAATCATCTGTTTTTATCCTGCTCAAACAATCAGACTGATCTTTTTAAAAATATCAATTGCCTCTATCGCCACCGAGATTTATCTGCCTCGCACAATAAATCGCCTCATTAAATCACTAAATCTATTAGTAATTGCTTAACAGGCGTTGGCAAGCCTAGTTGGTCGACACCAGAAATTGGTTGCCAGACATACTGAATCGGCAGTTTTGGGAGTGGTTTTTTTAATTGCAAAACCCGCACACCAAAGTATAAGGTTCTATGTGTAAAGAGGTGTTTTCTGGGGGCAAAGAGTTGCCCCTGATTAAAGACTGTTTCTAGTTGATTTGGCAATATGTGCTGAAAATCCTCAAAAGAGCACTTTGCTCGCTGGCCTTCTTTGAATTGATCCACGCGTTGCCAACTCGTTTCAGGTAAAGACCACAACCCACCCCAAATACCTGATGAAGGCCTTTTTTCTAATAGTACCTTGCCCTGAGCAATACACAAAAGCATTTCACTTAAGACAATGGGTGACTGCGACTTTTTTACCTTATAAGGAATCACATCTACTTGACCCTGATTATAAGCCTGACAATGTGTCTGAAATACACAATGACTTATCGGACTTGGTTCTAAACATCGGGGTTTAGACGGCTTACAAACTATTGCTCCAAAATCCATGAGTCCTTGGGTATATTGAGGCATATCCGCCTTGGACGCGGGGACAGCGCGTTGCGCAAGACCCCATAGTTGTTGATTGGTTTTGGTCAAATTGAGTGGTTCACTAATCCCGTACAAGCGCGCGAATAAGCGTTTTACATTGGCATCTAAAATACTTGTTCTCTCTAAAAAACAAAATGCTGCTATAGCTGCAGCGGTTGATTTTCCAATACCGGGAAGCGTGGCTAGGGTCTTCGCGTCCTTGGGAAATTCTCCGCCATATTGCTGTTGAATTTGCTGCGCACATCGCAATAAATTTCTTGCCCTTGTGTAATACCCAAGACCTGCCCACAGCGCCATCACATCTTCTTCTGAGGCTTGAGCCAGTGATGCTAAATGGGGGTATCGATCTAAAAATATTCGGTATCGCTCACAAACAGTTTGCACCTGTGTTTGTTGCAACATAATTTCTGATAACCAAACTCGATATGGATCCGTTTGCCCTTGCCAAGGTAATCCTGATCGTCCCGATTGACCTTGCCAGATAATTAATGTTTTTGCAAACGACTTTATTTCTGACATGTTGCGCAGTAAAACGTCGACCGCCCCGTTTGCTTAATTTGCTTGATAGGCCGCTGGCATATGGTACATGGTAAGTTGGCACGATCATAAGCCTTAGTTTGCATCATAAAATGCCCAGGCTCTCCATGACTATTAACGAAATCTTTTAAGCTACTTCCTCCAGCCGCAATGGCACGCAGTAATATCTTTCGAATGGACTCTGCCAAAATCATGTATCGCCCCTCAGAAATCTTTCCTGCTGCTGTCTTGGGATTAATCCTTGCATCAAATAAACTCTCTGAACAGTAAATATTGCCCACGCCCACAACAGCATGCCCAGCTAGCAAAAATTGCTTAATCGCAATTGTTCTACCGCGTGATACCTGATGCAGGTGCTTACCGCCTAGTTGACCAGCAAAGTTTGGCTCTAATGGCTCAAGTCCAAGCCGAGCAAGCATAGGTAACTGCTCTACCGGCCCTTGACTTTGCGGATGCCACCAAATCGCTCCAAACTTTCGTGGGTCATGCAAGCGTAGCGCAAATTCATCAAAAACAATTTCGACCCGATCGTGTTTCTTTGGCACCTCATGGCGATGTTGTATTCTCAAAACACCAGTCATCCCCAAATGAATAATTAGTACGCCGTGCTCAAACTGAAACAATAAATATTTGCCGCGACGATGAATTGCTTGGCATAGTTGACCTTGTAAGGTTGTTTTTAAATGACTCGGAACAGGCCAGCGTAAACGGCCATCGTGAACAATCAGATGACTGACTGCTTGACCAACTACATAGGGCTCAATGCCTAACTTGGTGACTTCTACTTCCGGCAATTCTGGCATATTAAGCTTGTTTTAAGATATTTATATAAAATGGGTGTATGTTAATACACAATTTAGCGCAATTTAGAAAAGTATTCTTTTTTTGCTTCATTAGCTTAGGCCTTGGCATCCTTTTAAGTATGCCATTAATCACCTCTGCGCAACCGGCTGATGAAGATCTAGCTGCAGACAAAAACGCTCAACAACGCGCGGAGCAGATTTATTTATTCCTCAGTTCAGAAATCGCGATCCAACGCGGTGAAATCGGGCCAGCCTATCAAACTCTTTTAGGCCTTGCGCGTTCTAGTAAAGATCCCCGGATAGCCCAGCGTGCTATGGAGTTGGCATTGTCCGCTCAGTCCCCGCAATTTGCTTTAGAGGCTGCAAAACTGTGGGATGATTTATCCCCAAGCAACGATTCGTCTTCAAAAGAAGTACTCATTACCTTACTAATGATCAATAATAAGTGGCGTGAATCAGTCGAATTAACCATTACCTTTCTGGCAAAACAAAACTCCGATAAGCAAGATGCTTTTTTATTACAACTCCAAAATATTGTCTCTAAAGCCCCCAATCAAGATGAAGCACTGCTGGCCTTTTCGACAATCATTGATAGCCTAAAACCGCTTACAAAAAACCCCAATTTACTTTTTTTATATGCGCTAGGCCAAGAAAAATCTGGTAACTATAAAACGATGGAATCTGTATTGCGTGGGCTGTTAAGAAATAAGCCTGACGACGCAAGTGTACTAAACGCCCTTGGTTATTCGTTTGCGGATCGTAATATTCGACTTGATGAAGCTTTACAGCTGATCGAAAAAGCCCATCAAATCTCTCCCGAAGACCCATACATATTAGATAGTGTTGGATGGATTTATTTTCGCCTTGGTCGGTTTGATCTAGCGATTGAATATTTAGAAAAGAGTTTTAATAAACTTCCAGAAGCCGAAGTTGGAGCGCATTTAGGAGAGGTGTTTTGGGTTACTGGAAAACAAGAAGAGGCAAAAGCTATTTGGAAAAAAGCCGAGGCTCTCAATGCTAATCACCCAGTTTTAAAAAATACCTTAAAAAGGCTTTATCCCGAATGGACCTTACAAGAGCCGAAAATCCAAACCCAAAAAAAGAAATGGGATGGACGCTTTGCAGTCAAAATTAACGGTGCCTCTAATCAAAATGGTGGCTCAGGCGCCTTCACGTTGACCCATGAACAATTAAACGATGAGCTGGAAATTAGGGGCCCATTTGGTACCTCAATTGCAAAAATTCAAGTTCGTCCAAGTGTTGCAACCTTAGAGCAAAATGGTAAGGTTATTACTGCTGTTGATGCTGACCAATTAGTTTTTGATGCCCTTGGCCTTCCAATCCCTGCTCGAGGACTATCCTCTTGGTTAGCTGGATTTACACGGGCTGGCTCACCCGGGACAATTAAAAGAAATCCCTTAGGCCAAGTCAGCGAAATTATGCAAGATGGCTGGCAACTTAGTTTTACCTGGACCGAAAAAAATATCTTGCAACGCCTCAATATGAACCGTTCAACTGACGGACAGGACATTGATATTCGTTTAGTTTTTGATTTATTGAATGACTAATCTATCCATCACCGCACCAGCAAAAATTAATTTATTTTTACATGTTGTGGGCCAAAGAAGCGATGGATACCACCTGCTTCAAAGCGTCTTTCAATTAATCGACTTGTCTGATGAAGTTATTCTCAGTAGGCGAGAAGATGGCGACATTATTCGCCAAAACCCTCTTCCCAATATTCCTCCCGAGTCTGATCTAGTTGTGCGTGCTGCCAAGCTACTTCAAACTTTCTCGAAGACTCCTCTGGGTGCTAATATTGATCTCATAAAAAATATTCCGATTGGCGCAGGCCTAGGCGGTGGCTCTTCGGATGCGGCGAGTACTCTACTTGGCCTTAATCGGCTTTGGGAATTAGACCTTTCAACAGAAACTTTGATGCGTCTAGGATTACAGTTAGGTGCGGATGTACCCTTTTTTATCCAGGGGCATAATGCTTTTGTAGAAGGTGTGGGCGATAAAATCCAAGTGATGGATCTGACACCAAAGAATTATCTAGTTATTTATCCTGGCGTAGCTATCTCTACTCAAACCATTTTTTCCGACCCATATTTGACGAGAGATCACTCAGCGATTACAATAATTGACTTTATAGAGAGATTTCCAGAAGCGAATCTCTTTAAAAATGATTTACAAGATGTTGTTGTTAGAAATTTTTTGGAAGTGAAGACTGCAATCGAGTGGCTAGAAAATTATTTTCCGGATACTCAGGTCACGATGTCAGGCTCTGGAAGCTCCATATTTTGTGAAATTCCTCAGAGTAATGACAGCCATGAACGTTTGACGAATTGCATGCTAAATCTTCCAAAAAGATGGCAGGGATACAAAGTTAGAAGTCTACCTAGACACTCGGCTTATAATTTAATTTCTACCATTAATTAACAAGAGGGGAGTCGCCAAGTTGGTTAAGGCACCGGATTTTGATTCCGGCATCCGAAGGTTCGAGTCCTTCCTCCTCTGCCAATTCCTAGCTGACATTCTATGAAAATGTCCCCATTTTTTTCTAGCTTTTATCGCCGTCTCCTTCCACCACATTGTGTGTATGCTTACCCACACCTTTTTCCAACTCTCCTGGAGTCAATATGAGTGAATCAATGGTCCTCTTTACCGGGAACGCCAATCCTGTTTTAGCCAAAGCCGTCACCGACTATATGGGCATTGAACTTGGCAAAGCCATGGTCGGCAAATTCTCTGATGGGGAGATCCAAGTTGAAATCCAAGAAAATGTCCGAAGTAAACACGTCGTTGTTTTACAACCTACATGTGCTCCTACCAATGATTATTTAATGGAACTGATGATCATGATTGATGCTCTTAAACGCGCATCAGCGGGCACCATTACCGCAGTGATTCCTTACTTCGGCTATGCTCGGCAAGATCGTCGACCCCGCTCTGCACGGGTAGCCATTTCTGCCCGAATTGTTGCCAACATGTTGCAATCGGTTAGTGGCATTAGCCGTGTTTTAACCATGGACTTGCACGCTGATCAAATTCAAGGGTTCTTTGACATCCCGGTGGATAACATTTATGCTTCCCCCGTCCTTCTAGCTGATCTCCAAAATAAAAATACCGGTGACTTATTAGTTGTCTCCCCCGATATCGGTGGAGTCGTGCGAGCTAGAGCTTTAGCTAAACAACTCGGCTGTGATTTAGCGATTATTGATAAACGGCGCCCAAAAGCAAACCTTTCGGAAGTCATGAATGTCATTGGAGATGTCGAGAATCGCCGGTGTGTTGTCATGGATGACATGATCGATACCGGTGGAACCCTTTGCAAAGCAGCCCAAGTGCTCAAAGAGCGTGGCGCTAAGAGCGTTATGGCCTACTGTACCCATCCTGTTTTCTCAGGCGATGCCATTAGCCGTATCTCCGAATCTGAGCTCGATCAAGTGGTTGTAACAGATACGATTCCCCTCAAAGACGCGGCAAAATATAATCCAAAAATACGCGTCCTCTCCATTGCTCCACTTCTTGGAGAGACATTGCTACGGATTAGTAGAGGCGACTCTGTCATTTCTATGTTTTCTGATAACGACTAGCCAAAACAGAAGCTTTAAGGATATAATGGAGAACTTTTCTGTTTGGTCGCGAACGGAAAATGGACACTTATTCAAGGAATAAGTGCATTTTAATTATTTAGGAGTAAATCATGAAAGTTGTAGCCTTCGAACGTAGCGTACAGGGCACTGGTGCGAGCCGCCGCCTGCGCAACTCTGGAAAAACACCCGGCATCATCTACGGTGGAACAGAATTACCGCAAGCAGTGGAACTCGATCATAATGCCCTTTTTCATGCCCTCAAAAAAGAAGCTTTTCATGCTTCGATTCTTGAAATTGAGGTTGGTGGTAATGTGCAGCAAGCTTTATTGCGCGATTATCAAATGCATCCTTTTAAACCACTTGTCTTGCATGTTGACTTCCAACGGGTTGATGCCAAACAAAAAATTCATGTTCGTGTTCCCCTGCACTTTAAGGGCGATGAAATATCACCAGCCGTTAAACTCGGTGGCGGTGTAGTAAATCATGTCTTTAATGATTTAGAGATCTCCTGCTTGCCAGCCGATTTACCTGAATTTATTGAAGTCGATTTAAGTAAAATAGAGGTCGGTCATTCAATTCATGCAAAAGATCTTGTTTTACCTAAAGGCGTAGTATTAAGCTTGCACGTTGAGCAAGATAACCCGGTTGTTGCTGTGGCAAGAGTACCATCTGTGTCAGCTGAGCCGTTATCATCTGGTGCCCCTGAAGCCCCTGCTGCTCCAACTGCGATTAAAGTAAAAGATAAAGAAGAGTAAACTATCTAAGCTTTTAATGCAACGCAGCAAGCTACTTCAAAACCCGCCTTGGCGGGTTTTTTCCTGCATACTCGCAAAGGCAAAATCAAGCGTTTCACAGAGTACACTTGACCTACTTCAGCTTGGATTGAAAAGATACTAGCCAAGGGTTGCTATATATTGAAATTACAATCTACAATCAACCATGTTTGACCTTAAAATAAATTGTGCGGGTCAAACTAAATAGGTCTTTTGACTCTGTCAGCGCTGACTTGAACAGCGCTGACTTTAACAGCGTTAAGTTTTCGCATATAAGTAACTCCATGATTCAACTCATTATTGGCTTAGGCAATCCCGGAAAAGAGCATGAAAATGATCGCCATAATGCTGGGTTTTGGCTTTGCGATCAATTTGCAGATAGTCTGCATATGAATTTCTCACTTGACTCCAAATTCAAAGGCCATCTAGCTCATGGCAAATATCAGAATCATGATGTCTGGTGTTTAAAACCTACTACCTATATGAATCTGAGTGGTGAGGCTGTAGGAGCTATTTGTCGTTTTCATCAAATCCCTAGTACTAATATATTAGTTATACACGATGAATTAGATTTGGCGCCCGGCACGGTTCGCCTGAAATGGGCTGGAGGAACTGGTGGTCATAATGGCTTAAAAAGTATTCAACAACACCTCGGTACCCTTGACTTCTGGCGAATTCGGCTAGGCATTGGTCACCCCCGCCAGTTAGTTGAACCCGGTCAACCCCATCAGGAAGTGGCAAGTTATGTTTTAAAACGCCCACCTAAACTAGATCTTGATCGAATTAACCAATCAATCGAAAAAACGCGTCTTATTTTTTCAGAATTGCTATCCAATGACCCTGCTAGCGCTATGAAAACCTTACACCAGACCTCAGTTTAAATTGCGTGAGTTATTACTTGCTACCGATTAATAATTTTTTATTTTGTAAATCATGATACTTCTGCATTAACTGTGCCGCAGACTCCATGTAAGCTGGATCAGTCGGAATACAGGCAATAGGACAAACAATCTGGCATTGTGGCTTATCGTAGTGCCCAACGCATTCTGTACATTTGTTTGGGTTGATTTCGTAAATTTCCTTACCCATACTAATGGCATCATTTGGACATTCTGGCTCGCATACATCGCAATTAATGCATTCATCCGTAATCATCAAAGCCATAAGAATTAATTCCCTGGATTTAATTTCTGCTTAAGCCATGCCTCAACCGAAGGAAATACAAATTTACTAACGTCTCCACCGAGCGATGAAATCTCTCTCACTATCGATCCAGAAATAAATTGATACTGATCAGACGGCGTTAAAAAGAGCGTTTCTACTTCTGGTACCAAATAACGATTCATACCAGCCATTTGGAACTCATACTCAAAATCTGAAACAGCGCGTAGTCCTCGAACAATCACCCGAGCATTATTTTTTCTTACAAAATCTTTTAATAAACCTCCAAAGCCCTCAATACGAACATTCGGATAATGTCCAAGAACTTCTTTAGCAATTTGTATACGCTCATCTAATGTAAAAATAGGCTTCTTATTTTTACTATCAGCAATACCTACAACAAGCTCTCCAAAAATCGACGAAGCTCTTCGAACTAAGTCCTCATGACCACGGGTAAAAGGATCAAAAGTCCCTGGATATACGGCAATTGACATGCTTACTCCTTAAAAAATAATGCGTTACTCTTTTACTAATTGTTTTAATAATGATGCCTTCACTGCTCCAGCAACTAACTGCCGATCAATACTCCAACCCTGCAAATCGTTCAAAATAGCTACATTTTCTAGCCTTACAGGGGATTCTACATACATTATTGTCCTAAGAGTCTTTTTATGAAACTCTCCTAGAATCGTTAATGCATCCGATAGTAGATTTGGAGATTCAAATGGGGGATCAATAAAGAGCACATCATAATCGATTTGAGACTGCATACGAAGCCATTTAAGAGCATCCATTTTCTTTAAATCAACCGAGCAATTCGGTGGGAGAGGTTGCAAAGTTGCAATTGTTTTCTCCAAATTCAAAAAAATCTTCGGGTTGGACTCAACAAAAGTCACGTGCAAAGCCCCTCGGGAGCAGGCCTCTAATCCTAAAACTCCAGTACCAGCAAACAAGTCTAAGCACCTAGAGCCCTCTAAACTAGGCCCCAACCAATTAAAAAGTGTTTCCCGAACACGGTCTGTGCTAGGTCGCAGACCCGCCTCTTCTATTACGGGAACTAATCGACTTCTCCAAAATCCACCAATAATACGAACTTTTTTAGGGGGAGGTGACTTCTTCATTTACCCCCTACAACAACGGTTACCATACGATCCATATCTAAGTATTTTTTAAGCACTATTTGAATATCGCGCTGCGTTACTTGATTCACTTGATTCGTCCATTCATCAAGGGTATTAAGCGGTAAGTCATGCCAAGCAATCGATGAAATATTATCCAATAACTTACTATTACTATCGATCCTTAGTGGAAAGCCATTGATTAAATTACTCTTTGCAGCAACTAACTCTTCTGGTGTTGGGCCATTTTCTACATACTCCTGAATCGTCTTGCGAAGTAATTGCACAGACTCTTCAGCTTGGTCTTTTTTAGTTTGCATAGCCGCAGAGAAAAACCCCGAATTCTTGCCTGGATTTAAATAACTATAAACGCTATAGGCCAGGCCTCTTTTCTCACGAACCTCATTCATTAAACGGGAAACAAATCCGCCGCCGCCAAGGACGTAATTACCAACGAGTAACGGAAAATAATCTGGGCTATTTCTAGGAATGGCCGTTATCCCCAATTGGATATGCGCTTGCTGAGCAGGATTAGCAATGCGAACCTCCCGCTGACTTGAACTAGCCGGAGCTAACGGTTCCAGCTTAGGCAACTCTGGTAAGTTGATGACTCCCTTGGGCAAATTAGTAATTAAACGATTTGCGATAGCAATCGCTTTTTCTTGGCTAACATCGCCAACAATCAAAATTTTCATACTACCCGGACGATAAAACTTTTGATGAAATTGTCGTAAATCCTCTCCAGTGATTCGCAAAATGGACTCTGTTGTAGACATATTCGCCAAAGGATGGTCCCGATAAATCATTTTCTTAAACTGCTTTGCAAGGATTGTCTCTGGCTTGGTTTCGCTATCCTTAAGGGCACTAATTTCTAAAGTTTTTTCTCTAGCTAAAATTTTTCTGTCAAATAAAGGAAAAGCTAACATGTCGCTGACATGGTCTACAACCTGGTCTAAGATGTCTGTCTTACTTAACGTTTTTATTCGAACTGTCGTTAGTTCACTCCCCGATTGAAATGAAACCGCTGCTCCTAAATCAGATATCCGATCAACAATTTTGGCTTCATCTTGCAAAGAGCCCCTAATCCTTGACCCCTTGTTCATTAAATCTGCCGTAAAATCACTAACGCCAATTTTACCCTTCGCATCATGCACACTTCCACCTGGAAAGTCGATGCCAATATTGACCATCGGAATCCCCCTGGTCTCAACAAAATACAATTGCGCACCAGAAGATAATGGAATTTTTTGGATTGGCAAGGCTGCCGATGCTAACTGCACAAAAAATAAACCCAAAAGTACACATACTAATTTGATGTGGACTAAATTCATGGGTGCTAGGTTCTTTGAATTCATATTCCTGATCTCTGATTAATGCTTAACAACGAATGGCGGCTGACTTCCAAGAGGATTTTTCTTAGACGTCTGCTGCGGATCTAATATACCAACAGTAAGCTGTGCATCCTGAAAGTATTTGCTTGCTACTTCCTGGACTTGTGCTGCAGTCACATCTAATATTTTCTCACTCACTTGATCAATCTTCTTCCAAGAAAGTCCACTCATTTCGCTAGAGCCAATTTCCATGGCTTGCCCAAAAACTGAATCCCGTTTGTAGACCTGAGAGGCTGTTACAGCGATTTTAACCCGTTCAAGCTCTGCAGCTTGAACGCCATTTTTAGCAATATCGGTAATAATTTTCTTTACTTCTGACTCAAATAACTCCGGCTTTTTTCCTGCTAATAAAGTCCCCGAAATAAAAAAGAGCTGTTCTCCCCTTGCGTCGGCATCATAAGATGCGCCCACACCAGAACTTATGCGTTTTTGTTTTACTAAAATTCGATGAAGGCGCGTATTTTGATTACCATCTAATATCCCTGATAAAACAGATAAAGCAAAAGGCTCGATTGGACCTAAATCCCCTTTGATTATTTTAGGCACTTTCCAACCCATAAACACAACAACATTCTCAGCAGGGGCTTTGACAATAAATCGCCGCATGCCTCTTTGCTCTGGCTCTGATTGAACTTTTCTGAGTGGCAATATCTTATTTGGAACTTGACCATAAGTTTTTTGCGCTAGGCTAAATACCTCTTCTGGATTGACATCTCCTACAACGACTAAAACTGCATTACTCGGTGTATACCACCGGTCATACCAGTCTTTAGCATCTTGATACGTCATATTTTTTAAATCAGACATCCATCCAACAACAGGATGTCGGTTTGGCGCAGAGTTAAAGGCCGTCGCTAAAAACTGTTCATATAAAAGACCCGTTGCCTTATCTTCTGTGCGAAGTCTTCGCTCTTCCATCACAACCTTGATTTCTTTTAGAAATTCCGCTTCCGTAAAATTGAGTAGATGCATTCGGTCCGCCTCTAAGCGCATCATTTCAGGTAAGTGTGATTTTTCTATTTGCTGAAAGTAGGCAGTGTAATCACTCGATGTAAAAGCATTTTCACGGCCACCCAAGGCGGCAATTTTTTTCGAAAACTCCCCAGAAGCAATATTTTTTGTCCCCTTAAACATCATATGCTCCAAGACGTGGGCTACGCCAGTCACGCCATAATTTTCGTCAATAGCACCCGTTTTATACCAGATCATATGTGCCACCGTTGGTGATCGATGGTCTTCTTTAACAATTACTTTTAAACCATTATCTAAAATCTTTTCATGCATAATCTGAGCGGTTTTTTGAGCAAATAATTGGCTTGAAATGCCAACGCCTATAAACAATATAAGAATATTTTTACCTTGTTTAAAAAAGGCCCCGAGTTGATTAAATTGTTTTAGAAACATCGTTTATAAATACCTTTATGAATATTCGTTTTAAAATGAGATCTATGTTCGGAATTCGTAAAACACTCTCTGCCTTATTTAATCGCACACAAGTCGATGAGGCCTTATTTGATTCCCTTGAAGAGTCACTATTACTAGCTGATGTCGGTATCCACGCGACAGAAAAGCTGATTAAATCCTTACGTACGCTTGCCAAAAAAAATCAAATTGAGAATGCTCAAGACCTGAAACAAAATCTTGAAAACTTACTGACTAATCTTCTACTACCTCTAGAGTTTAATAGGAATCCACTAATTTCACATTCTTCAGTGCACACACCGGAAGTATGGTTAATTGTTGGGGTAAATGGGGCAGGTAAAACCACTTCTATCGGTAAACTTTGTTTCGCCCTTCAAAATCAAGGAAAAAAAGTCTTGCTCGCAGCTGGCGATACCTTTCGTGCAGCTGCTAGACAACAGCTTTACGAGTGGGGTGAAAAAAATGCGGTAGATGTAATTAGCCAGTCTACTGGAGATGCAGCCACCGTTGCCCATGATGCCATAGGAGCAGCCATTGCTAGGCAGGTTGATATCTTAATTATTGATACGGCTGGTCGACTAGCAACTCAGGCACACCTGATGGAAGAACTTAAAAAGGTGTCACGAGTGATCCAAAAGCTCATCCCAAGTGCGCCACATCATACCGTTTTAGTGCTCGATGGCAACACTGGTCAAAATGCGCTGGCGCAAGTAAAAGCCTTCCATGAAGCAATTACCCTAACTAGTCTGATTATTACCAAAATGGATGGCACTGCCAAAGGTGGGGTACTTTGTGCGATTGCACAAGCGTTTTTAGAGCAATCGAACCGGCCCTTTATTTTAGGGATTGGGGTCGGAGAAGGCTTAGAGCAAATCCAGGCTTTTCAAGCTGCACAATTTGCTCATGAACTGCTTGCCCACGAAGTCTGATAAAATTTAATTTAATTATCCAATAAAATCAATTACATAAGTCAAAAATAATGCACCAAGTTATTTTTAGCACTCAGTTCTAATGAGTGCTAAAATAAGAAATTATGACGATTGCACTCTCTTTAACTTCGGATCACCAAAGCACCTCTGGGTCTTTAAGTTTACTTCCGCAAATGCCCTCTTTGCCAAGAGGTGGAATGGGCAGCTTGGAGTCTTATATCTCCGCGGTAAACCAAATGCCCATGTTGACTGCTTCCGAGGAAATATCGCTAGCCCAACGACTTGCAAAAGATAACGATCTTGAAGCCGCTAGGCGCCTTATTATGAGCCATCTGCGTTTGGTCGTCTCCGTTTCTAGGCAATATCTTGGCTATGGACTACCGCACGCTGATCTCATTCAGGAAGGTAATATTGGTCTGATGAAGGCCGTTAAGCGCTTTGATCTGAGCCAAGGTACTCGGCTAGTTTCTTATGCAATGTATTGGATTAAAGCCGAGATTCACGAATTCATCTTAAAAAATTGGCGTTTAGTGCGGGTTGCAACTACCAAACCTCAGCGTAAGCTTTTCTTTAATCTACGTAGCAATAAACCAAACATCCAAGCAATGTCGCCTTTAGAAATTGATGCGCTTGCCAAAGCCCTTGATGTGAAGGCCTCCGATGTTCGAGAAATGGAAATTCGTCTTGGTGGGCAAGATGTTCAACTTGAGCCGGATCAAGATGATGATCAGCACATCGCTCAAGGTGCTTGGATGGCTGATTCACGTCTTGAACCAACTCAAGTCCTTATGAAGCAAGAGACTTTTGACCTAGAGTTGCATGGCCTGAACAAAGCCATCGAGCAATTAGATGAGCGTAGTAAATTGATTATCCAATCTCGCTGGTTAGCCAATCAATCTGGCGAAGAGGCAATGACCCTTCATGAACTTGCCGCAAAATTCAATATCTCAGCCGAGCGTGTCCGACAAATTGAAGTGGCGGCGCTTAAAAAAATGCGTACTTTGCTCGTTAGCTTTTAAAGAAGTTTTTAAAAAACGCGTAGCCTAGCTTTAAGCCATGATTACGCTACTCCTCTTCTAACGTAAGAGTTGCTGAATATCCTTCACCAGTAGATCCGGACTGTGACCATGTTTGACAAATAAACGTAGTTGACCCATTGGATCGATCACAAAGCTAGCCGCCGTATGGTCGATCGTATAACTGGTTTTATCCGCATTCGGAACCTTTTGATAAAAAATTCGATACGATTTGATAATCTGATCGAGCTCCTCTTTATTCGATGGACGCAAGCCTAGAAATCGCGGATCAAAGCCAGGGACGTATGCTGATAATATTTCTTGGCTATCCCGCTCTGGGTCTAATGTAATAAATAGTACTTGAACCTGATCTGCCTTAGAACCTAAGTCTTCTAATGTTTTTTTAAAATCGATCATCGTCGATGGGCAAACATCCGGACATTGCGTAAATCCAAAAAAAACAAGTACGACCTTACCATTAAAGTCCTCAAGCTTTCTGAGTTTTCCGTGATGATCAGCTAACTCAAACTTCGGCGAAAAAGAACTCGACCCCGTTATATCAACATGATTAAATTTGTACTGCTGCGAACATCCGATTAGACTCAGCAAAAGTACGATAAGACTTTGCCGAAGAAGCCAAGAAATTGTTCTATTAGACATAATGATCAATCAAGAGTATTGCAAACAAAAGAGATAAATACCAAATGGAGTACCGAAATGTTTTTTTAGCTAGGTAATCCGAATATTGGTAGTAAAGCCTAATTGTGTAGTATAAAAATATGACCCCGAGGATTAAGGCGCTTAATAGATATAACAGCCCACTCATGCCATACACATAAGGTAACAAAGATGCTGCCAACATGATTAAGGTGTACAACACAATATGTAATAGGGTGTACTTTTCCCCATGGGTATTCGGTAACATGGGTAATCCAGATTTCTCATAGTCCTCACGTCGGTAAAGCGCTAATGCCCAAAAATGCGGTGGCGTCCAGACGAAAATAATTAAAACTAATAACCAAGCTTCCGGCGGAACTTGATCAGCAACTGCTGCCCAACCTAATGCAGGTGGCATCGCACCAGATAATCCACCAATCACAATATTTTGTGAAGTGGCTGGTTTTAAAAACCAAGTGTAAACCACGGCATAACCAACAAAAGTGAAAAAAGTTAACCACATCGTCAGCGGGTTAGCAAAATACCATAGCAGCAACATCCCAGATGCTCCCAAGATGGCAGAAAAAATAAGAATCGACTTTACTGAGAGCTCGCCTGTGGCAGAGGGCCTCCAAGCCGTTCTCTTCATCTTGGCGTCTACTTTTTGTTCAATCAGGCAATTGACCGCAAAAGCCGCACTTGCTAACAAGGTAATTCCTAATGAGCCCCCCACCAAAATGCGCCATGGCACCATACCAGGCGTGGCTAAAAACATACCAATCACGGCACAAAACACCGCAAGTTGTGTAACCCTGGGCTTTGTCAAAATATAAAATTGACGCCATTTAGGTAATTCTTTATTTAAACTTAGAGTCATGAATCAATCGGTTTTGGTAGCGCCAATAAAATGAGTTGCGTCGCACAAATTACTAATAATGCAGCGCCACCAGTATGCGCTAAAGCAGCAATCATCGGCCAATTTAATACTACATTCGATAAACCTGTACCAATTTGTAAGAAAAGAACCCCCATTAAAGCTTTACGCCAAAACGTTAATCTGCTTTGCCATAAAAAATCACCCTTCAATATTTCTGCTTTAGTCATCACCCAAAAAATAATGACTGTTAGTAGAATCACTAAGGCGCCTAAACGATGCACCCAATGAATAGCCGTTAGGGCATGAACTGAAAGATACTCACCAGAAGCTGTCTTCCCAAGCTCTCGCCACCAAGTAAAGCCATGCTCAAAATCCATTTGGGATGGTATCAACTCACCATTACATAAAGGAAACCCATTGCATGCAAGCACAGCGTAGTTAGTGCTTACCCAAGCTCCTAAAAATATTTGCCACAAACTGACTACTAATAAAATGACTGGCCATCCTAGGGAGTAGCTTGGAGATTTTCTGAAAGCACGATTTTGTTGATTAGCTGAATGACTCAACTCCCCCAAGCACGTTAAGCCAATGACCAAAATCATTGCAAGTAATAAGTGCATACTAACAATCAAGGGTTGTAACTTCAAGGTAACTGTCCATGCGCCAAAAGCACCCTGTAGGCAAACTAATATCAATAGAACCATCGCACCATAAAAAGTTTTAAGTCCCAGCGTTGCCCGTTTCAGCCATGCCACCACAACAAGTACGATAATTAAAAATCCTACTCCACTAGCAAAATAGCGGTGTAGCATTTCGATCCACGCCTTCGTGAGTGTTACAGGCCCAAATGGCATTTCTGCTTGTGCTAACTGTATCTCCTGAAGAGCTAATAGCGGGTTTGAATGACCATAACATCCCGGCCAATCAGGACAACCCAACCCAGAGTCTGTTAAACGCGTAAAAGCGCCAAACAAGATTAAATCAAACGTGCAAAATAATACTAGCCATACAAATCGGTGATATTCTTTGGCACTTCCTTTGACCATGGCATACGTAAGCGGTATTGTGCCGACGATTAAAGCGATAATTGCGAGTTGAATTAGTAACTGTAAGGACATTTTAGAGCTCGCGTCTTACTGACGATACTTACCAGTGGGATTCCACTTCAGCAGTTTTTCAATATCTTTACGCATTTTTTTAAAGTCAAGCTCATTATTTTCTGTTTCAAAACGCATCATCCTATTACCCTGAGGATCAATCAATTGAATTGCATTTTTCGCATTATCTAAATTTAACCATTCTTCAACACGAGCCCTTTCTTCTTGACTACTTGGAAGCATAATAATGCGCACCCCTGCAACGCTAGGATCATAGGCCTCTAATAATTTTTGACTAACCGCCGCGCTATCTAAATTTAACCAAATGATCTGCAAACGACCTTTTTCCTTGCCAAGCGACGTCCTAATCTGCCTCATCAAATAGAGTAACTGGGCACAATCCTTTTCCTCCTGCTCACAATTAGCCGCAGGCCTAGCCATCAATAAAGTCCACTTACCATAAAACTCGGGTTTTAAAAGTACCTCGGGTGCCTCTTGAACTGGATAAACTAACTGCCCATAATTAGTTTGACCCCCTGTTGGTTTAATGAGATAAAACGTCATATAGGAGGCAATGACCGGTGCTGCACAAACAAGCAACACTAAAAACATTTGCCAACGGCCACGTTGCGTGCGTGCATTAATCTGCTCCTGACTTACATTAGCAGGTATGAGCGGTATGTCGTTTTGCATAATTTAGCTAGTTGGTAAATCTCTATTATCGCAATGATTGAAATCTCTTGCGCAGGCCAGTAAAACCCCAAAAGAAAAATGTCATGAGTGCCAAGCCAAACCATTGCGCAGCATAAGCTTCATGCTTTTCTACACCTAGAGTCGGAGTAGGCCAATGACGGTCCAAACCGTCCTCTAATTCCGCCTGATTTTGTCGAATCACAAAAGACAATTGTGCCCACTGATTATCTAGCTTCTCTTGTGCTAAATCGATATTCTCTTGCAGTTTTCTGCCATCTGAAGCCATATCAGTAGGTATTTTTGGTGTCTCTTTTGAAAACTCAAAAGTTTTACCCTCCTGCGCAAATACCACGCCCTCTACGAGTGTCTCTTGTCCAGAAGTAATTACCTTTGGTACTTCCATACGTTCTATAAAACTTCTTGGCCCCCACCCCCGATTCACCCAAACAATTTCCTTGGGACTATCTTTAATTTGCAGTGGCATTAACAAAAAAAAACCTGTTGTAATACCAGTTTTTGGATCTCGCCCTTTCGGGTGTGGACGGTTAGCTAACCAAATCGCTTGATCAGAAAGCCAAATACCTTTTGCTTGAATCGGTCGGAACATATCATCTACTCCAACTAAGTCCATCCCAGCCCGTATCGGCTTTTCTTGGCCTTTCGCAAGTATTTCTAGAGCTACGCTCTTTTTATAGTCAGCTCGTCGAATCTGCCACATGCCAAGCTGTACTCCCAAAACAACCAGTAATACCATCGCTATAAAAGCTGTCGGTCTAGTTCGAATATCATGTATCAATGGATTATTCATACTTTTAAAAAAACAGCGATAATTTATGCATGAAAATCTTAATCCCAATTGTTTTTATTGGTATCCTAATTAGCCTTGGGTCAGCACTCTTTTTTATGATGCGTGACAAAGGCTCTAGTTCTAATATGGTTCGATCTCTATTTTTAAGAATCGGTCTGTCTATTTTCCTCTTTATTACGGTCTGGGTTGCTTATTCCCTTGGATATATTCAGAGCACGGGTATCCGAGTCGGGAGTTAAAATTCAAGGTCAAAAAAAACCGCTGTAATTACAGCGGTTTTTTTAATTTTCTAAACTACATCCAATAAATAACCAAATAAAGGCCTAACCAAACCACATCAACAAAGTGCCAATACCAAGCTGCACCTTCAAAACCAAAGTGATTTTCGGCAGTAAAGTGCCCCTTCATTAAACGCACTAAAACCACCGCCAACATAATCGCCCCTAAGGTGACATGAAAACCGTGAAAGCCTGTCAACATAAAAAATGTGGAACCGTAAATGCCTGATGTTAACTTGAGGTTGAGTTCACTGTAGGCGTGCACATACTCATATACCTGAAAACATACAAATAAGAAGCCCAAAGCAACCGTGAGCGCTAAACCTTGTATAGCCTGTTTACGGTTATTTTCTCTGAGGGCATGATGCGCCCAAGTAATCGTTAAACCTGAAGTTAACAAGATCGCTGTATTAATCGTTGGAATAGGCCATGGACCCATCGTTTGAAAAGACTCTACCAAGCCCCCTGGGCCAACATTGGGCCAGTTCGCGGCAAAATTAGGCCAGATTAATTGATGATCAATACTTCCTAACCAAGGCATAGCGATACTTCTAGCGTAAAACAGGGCAGAAAAGAATGCCCCAAAAAACATAATTTCAGAAAAAATAAACCAGCTCATTGACCAGCGGTATGAAATGTCTACATTTACCCCATTTCGGCCACTCTCCGACTCGGCAATTGCTTCTCCAAACCATTGGTATAAAACAAATAAAACCCAAAGGGTACCAGCGCCAGTTAAGTACGCTCCCCAATCAACACCATTTACCCACTGGGACATTCCAAAGCCAAATGCGAGTAGGCCAATACTGGCCCGAACTGGATGCCGAGATGGCTCAGGCACATAGTAGTATGGTTGCGTTGATGAAGACATGTTGCTCTCCTTAAATATCTACAAATAAACTACGAAACAAACTTAATCAATGACTGCTAACTAGCCAATACTGCCTGAACTATTAAAAGCAATATTGTCATAAAACCAATTACCCCGATAACAGCAGCAATTATTACATGAACAAAAGACAAAGAAGCCATATCTTCCTGATGCCCGTCACCCCTTCTTACTCCTAAAAATCCCCACAGCACCGCCCTCATGGACTTAAAAAAACTACCTATCAAGTTTAATAAAATCACTTAAAAGTTTTTCCTTAGATTTTTGATGGCTTTACTTCTCCACGAACAACAGGTTGCGCACCCTGAATTTCAAAAAAAGTATACGACAGCGTAATTGTTTTAACGTCTTTCGGAAGATTCGGGTCGATCACAAACATGACTGGCATCTCCCTAGACTCTTTGGGCGCTAGCGACTGCTGTTGAAAACAAAAACATTCCAATTTTGTAAAGTGTTGCGTCGCAATCTTCGGAGCGTAACTAGGAATCGCTTGGGCAACAATCGTTTGATTTTGCTCGTTCACGACTTCATAGATAATTTGATGTAATTCCCCCGGGTGCACTTCGATAAAGTTTTTGACTGGCCGAAACCGCAAGGGCCCACGAACATTTGAATCGAATTCAATCGTTACAGTTCGTGAATAATCTATCTGCGTATTATTTTCAACGGGCTTAGTCGCCCCTAAGGCTCGAATACCGTAATCGTTTTTACTAGTGACCACATTAATACCTGTCAACTCACAAATCGCTTTATAAGCAGGCACTAAAGCATAACCAAAACAAAACATAAAAACAGTCACGACTAAAAGCTTAAGAAGCATTTGTCTGTTAAGCGTGGCTATTGAAAACATCCCCTAATTACCCAGGAAAAACGATTTTTTTTAAGATGATTGCAATAAAAAAAGCAACCGCAATACTTACTAAAGTAAATCCCATCCGCTTATTAGCAGATAGGATTTTATTTTGTTGATCCATGGTAATGATGGTCCGTTGAATTACTTCACCAAAGGCGGAGTTTCAAAGGTATGAAACGGCGCAGGTGATGGTACAGTCCACTCCAAGCCATGTGCGCCCTCCCATGACTTGGCTTCCGCTTTTTGACCCGAACGGTAGGTTGGTAAAACCACAAACAGTAAGAAGTATAGTTGTGATAAACCAAACCCTAAAGCACCAATCGAGGCTATAGCATTGAAATCTGCAAATTGCACCGGATAGTCAGCATATCTTCTTGGCATTCCAGCTAAACCTAGGAAATGCATTGGGAAAAAAGTGATGTTAAAGAAAATCATTGAGCTCCAAAAGTGAATCTTCCCCCGAGTTTCGTTAACCATATAACCTGTCCATTTTGGCGCCCAATAGTAAAAACCAGAGAACATCGCAAATAGTGAGCCAGCAACTAGCACGTAATGAAAGTGCGCAACAACATAATAGGTATCTTGAATACCAATATCGATTGGAGCCATCGCACAAATTAAGCCAGTAAATCCACCGAGTGTGAACACAAATATAAAACCAATCGCCCATAACATGGGTGTCTCAAACGTCATCGAGCCACGCCACATAGTAGCAATCCAGTTAAATACTTTTACACCCGTTGGTACAGCAATGAGCATCGTGGCGTACATAAAGAAGAGTTGGCCCGTCACTGGCATACCAGTCGTAAACATGTGATGCGCCCAAACAATAAATGAAAGTATGGCAATCGACGCTGTGGCATAGACCATCGAGCTATAACCAAATAATCTTTTTCTAGCGAAGGTTGGTATTACTTCACTAACGATCCCAAAGGCAGGCAGAATCATGATGTAAACCTCCGGGTGTCCAAAGAACCAGAAAATATGTTGGTACATCACAGGGTCTCCACCACCTGCGGCAGAAAAAAAGCTCGTTCCAAAATGACGGTCTGTTAAAACCATCGTAATAGCTCCAGCCAAAACAGGCATTACAGCTATTAATAAATAGGCAGTAATCAACCAAGTCCAGCAAAACATCGGCATTTTCATCAAAGACATGCCAGGAGCGCGCATGTTCAAAATCGTCACAATAATATTAATTGACCCCATGATCGAAGAGGCACCCATCAAATGTATTGCAAAAATAGTCATGTCCATGCCAGGGCCCATTTGCACAGACAAAGGTGCATATAGAGTCCAACCAGCAGCTGTTGCACCCCCTGGGGCTAGGAACGAACCAAATAGGAGTGCTGCTGCTACAGGCATAATCCAGAAACTAAAATTATTCATCCGCGCAAAAGCCATATCTGCGGCACCAATTTGCAATGGAATCATCAAATTAGCAAATCCCACAAAGGCGGGCATAATGGCACCAAAAACCATTACCAAACCATGCATGGTAGTTAACTGATTGAAAAATTCTGGCCGAATAAATTGTAACCCTGGCTCAAATAACTCTAAACGAATAAGTAAAGCCATCGTGCCGCCAGCAAATAAATTCATTAAGGCGAAAATGAGATACATCGTGCCAATGTCTTTATGATTGGTTGCAAACAACCATCTGCGCCAGCCATGCGGCATCGCGTGGGCGTGGTCATGGTGACCGTGAACTGTATCGTGTGTAGTTGTAGTGCTCATTGCTACTCCAAATAGTTAAATATGCAATATTTGTATCAAAGTTTATAAATTTATTTTGCTGCTCTGGCTGTTACAAAGTCACTCGGTTGTATAACCTCACCGGATTTATTACCCCACGAGTTTTTGGTATAAGTCATGACAGCTGCCAATTCAGTATCCGACAGATTATTCCACTTTGGCATAGCGTTTTTACCATTTAGCAATATAGCGTATTGCCCTTCCTTAGGACCATTCACGACTTTAGATCCTGCTAAAGCTGGAAACGCTCCGCCACCTTGGCCATTTGGCTGATGACATACTGAACAGTTAGCCGCATACACTTTTGCGCCTCGCTCTTTGGATTCTTCCAGTGTGTAGACTTTCGATGGATCATCTGCCATCGCTGCCATTTCTTTTTTCTTACTATCTACCCAACTTGCATAGTCTGCATCCGAAACCACTTTAACAACAATCGGCATAAAGGCGTGCTCTTTACCGCATAGTTCAGAGCACTGACCACGATAAGTGCCGATCTTTTCTGCTTTGAACCAGGTATCCCTTACAAAGCCAGGTATCGCATCTTGCTTCACGCCAAAGCCTTGTACTGTCCAAGCATGAATGACATCATTAGCTGTCAAAATGACCCGGATTTTTTTGTTGACCGGAACCACGACTTCGTTGTCAACTTCCATTAAATAAGTATTACTTTTTTCGACTTGATTATTAATTTGCTCGCGTGAAGTGGACAAAGTAGATAAGAAAGAAATCCCTTCGCCTTCGCCTTTAATATAGTCGTAACCCCACTTCCACTGATAACCTGTAGCCTTAATCGTTAAGTCAGCATTGGTTGTGTCTTTCATCGCGACGACCGTCTTAGTAGCCGGTAAGGCCATACCAATCACAATTAAAAATGGCACGATGGTCCAAATAATTTCTACCGTAGTGCTTTCGTGGAAAGATGCCGATTTATGACCAACAGACTTACGATGTTTTAAGATCGAATAAAACATTACTCCAAATACCGCTACAAAAATCACAACACATAAAATCAACATAAAGTGATGCAGCCAATGAATCTCTTCCATGATTTTGGTAACCGGGGCTGGAAAGTTTATCTGGCGAACAGCCGGGCCTCCTGGCATATCGTTATATGCTAAAGCAAATGGACCTAGGGATAACCCTAAAAAACTCCCCAATAAACCTCTTAAAGGAATAGATAAATTTTTAAGTGCGCTGTATTGTAATTTCATTTTCTTCCTACTAATTTGAAGATTTTTCCTATTTATATGCATATTATAGTGTTGAATTGATATTTTTGACGCTCAAGCCAATACCCAATTGCAAAAAGACATGTAAGTATTTACTATTTTTTATTTTTTACCGTGATTTCGCTGGCTTGTATGGTCGTAACGTTGGGCTCTCTTTTTCTCCCTAACCAAGCATGAGCATAAACAATCTCAAGGGTTAGAGACCATCCACCGGGTTCTTTTAAGCAGGCTAATTGTTCATATAAGGTTTTTTGCATCGCCGCATCTAAATTTTCAGGAATCACTTGTAGCGCTTGCAAATCATCCTGAAGTAATTGACTATTTTCGTAGGTCAATGTGAGATATTCCATATTCATGACCGGATCTGCAAAGCCAGTTTTTGCTAATGCATCCCCAATATCATGCATGTCCAGCCCTAAAAACACCTCAGAAGGGAATATCTGACGATATTCTTTAGCAGTATCAGGCCCTAAATAACTCATCATCAATAAACCATCCTCTCTTAACAATCCTTGCAATTGTTTTAAAAAGGGCTGTACCTGATTTGCAAAAAAAACCTGCCAAGCACTTACCCATAAAAAATCAAACGGTGGTACTGGTAATAGCCCAATCCCTTGCAAGGACAAGACCTGTAACCGAGGCCGCGAGATATGAAAAAATGCAAGAACCTTTTTTAAAATACCATTACTTATAGGGGTATCTACCGAAAATTTTGCTGTAGGGTAGCGTTGATATAGTAAGTGAACGTCTTTTGGGCTGTGCACACCAATCAAACAAATTGCTTTTGGTTGTACCCGTATAAAAGGTAAATTTTGTTCCATTCTGATTGTTAGCTCTTGGCTGAGCCATCGCCAGAATGTCCGGGTGGTTTTATTGACGGTTTCCTGCTTCATCTTAATTTAAGAAGATATATGGTGTTATTCATCAAAAAAGTAGCTTCGGTTTTGGACTATTTGCTGCCTACGAGTTGTATTATCTGCTCTATTCGACAATTAGATCCAATTTGCGCCAGATGTTTGCATTCTTTAGTGTCACTGTGTAAAACGCCTCGGTGTGTGATCTGTGCCACCCCAAGCCATCACTGGGTCTGTAAAAGTTGCCGAACTGCTCGTTGGAAGTTTGATGCGAGCTATTGCCTAGCATTTAATCATAGCCGGCTTTGGCCTATTCTCATGAAAATTGATCGGCATGGCGCCCTTCGCCTTCTCCCCGGGTTAATGTTTGCTTGGGAAAAAATTGCCCGCCCCCATTTTCCTCCTGTCGATGTCCTCATCCCCCTGCCAGAAGCTGCGCAACTTACCACTCAACGTGGGTTTTCGAGCACCCAAGAAATTACTAGAAAACTGTCCGTCCTTTGCAAAACACCCATGGCGAATCAATGGGTGTCTTTACAGAAAGCCTATTGTCCGCAGCAGAGTAACCCAATACAAAATCCATTCCTCATTCGTGCAGACCTCAATCTTTCCCATCTTCGCATTGGCGTGGTTGTTGGCCATATGGAGTCAGAGTATTTACTACATCATTTTGCAAAAACACTAAAATCAAAAGGTGCCCTATGGGTCAGTAATTGGGTGATGGTAAGAATCCCCCGAAAGGAGTTCAATTAATGTTCAATATTGTTTTAGTACACCCCGAGATCCCTCCTAATACAGGCAATATTATTCGCTTATGTGCCAATACAGGCTGCAACTTGCATTTGATAGAGCCCTTAGGCTTTCCTCTTGAAAGCTCTAAATTAAAACGCGCAGGCCTCGATTATCATGAATTTGCGAACCTACAGACTTACCCAAATTGGGACAAGTTCGTCACTGTCAATGAAGCTCAACCGCACCAATGGCATGCTCTAACAACGAAATCCTCGCAATCACTCGCTCAGGCTCCATTTGCAGAAGGCGACTATTTGATTTTCGGCTCTGAAACAAATGGCTTGCCTCAGACAGTCAGACAGGCCATCCCATCACCCAATCACTGGCGATTACCCATGATGGCCAACAGTCGTAGCCTCAATCTTTCTAATACTGTAGCCATTGTGGTTTATGAAGCTTGGCGGCAACATGGTTTTAAAAATGGGGTTTAAGCATTAAGGACATATTGCGGCCTGAATCTAAAAATGATTTAAATTATCTGCCTGATTCAGGCCTAGGATCGCGAGCTAATAAGGCTGCAACGGCTTGTGCTGGTTCTACTTGCTCAAATAATACAGAACAAACAGCTGCTACGATCGGCATTTCTACGCCATATTGCCGCGCTAAATTTAAAACCGCCTGAGCACAACGCACCCCTTCAGCAACTTGCCCTAATTTTTCCAAAACTTCTGGTAAGTTTTTTCCTACAGCCAACTCTAAACCCACTCGTCGATTACGTGACAAATCACCGGTAGCGGTTAGTATTAAATCACCAAGGCCTGCCAGGCCTGAAAATGTTTCTGCTTGAGCACCCATGGCTTGTCCAAGGCGGCTCATCTCAACCATCCCCCTTGTAATCACTGCTGCTCTGGCATTTAAACCTAATCCAAGGCCGTCTACGATACCTGTGGCGATTGCTAGAATATTCTTTATAGCTCCACCAAGCTCAACGCCAACCACGTCTTCACTGGCATAAATGCGCATCGAACCGCGGTGTAAAAGTCGCTGCGTCCTCTTGATTACATCCGGAAAATGACTTGCAACAGTTAACGCACATGGTAAGCCTTTAGCAACTTCTATCGCAAAGCTCGGACCGGACAAGACTCCGTATTGGATCTTCGAGTTAACCGATTGATTGAGTAATTGAGTAATTATTTCGTGAGGTAATTTGCCGGTTTGCGGGTCAATTCCTTTGCATAACCAGAGCCAATGTTGGTCACTTGGTCCGGATCGAATTAAATGCTGACACGTCTGCTCAAGCCCGGCCAGAGGGGTTGCTATAACGATTAACTGCTTTGTGGGATCATGCCCAAGCCAAATATCAGCCCATTTCGATGAAACAACTAAATTCTTGGGGAAATGAACCCCAGGTAAATAACGCTGATTCACACGGTCCAATTGCATCTGCTGGGCTTGCTGAGCATCTCTTACCCAAAGCTCAATACTGCTATCGCTATGATTTTTTGCTAAATGAATTGCAATGGCGCTTCCCCATGCTCCTCCACCAAGAATCGTTAGGTTCATGGCAGACTCATACAGGGGTTTTAATTGGGGAGAATAATCCCAGAAGTTTGATCAGCATTGGATGCGGTCGCGACCTCATTTAAACGTTGCTCGTATAACTGATGAAAATTAATTTCTGCAAGATGAATCGGCTGAAAACCTCCACGCCCAATTAAATCAGCGATATTGGCTCTTAAATAAGGGTATAAAACATTGGGGCAAGCAATTGCAAGCATAGGCTCTAGTTGCTCGGCAGGGATATTCTTTAGCTCAAAGATACCCGCTTGTTGCGCCTCAATTAAAAATAGGACTTTATCTTCCACACGAGTCGTAATATTCCCTAAAACAATCACTTCATACACCCCATCTTGCAATTGTCCAAACTGAATATCGATTTGTATTTGGACATTCGGCTCGCCCTGAACTAAAAAAACCTGTGGGGCATTGGGTTGTTCGAGTGAAATATCCTTTAAGTACACCCTTTGAATTTGAAAAGATGGGGCATTGGTATTGTCTGATGCAACTTCTGTATTGTCTTCCGACATCGGAATTCCTATCTTAATAAAAATGCTTCTCGCTGTTCATCTTCTGAGTTAATCTGATTTAATCAGCTTAAAACCACTTTTTTGCAATTATCCTGCTAACAAAGGGTCTAAAGCACCCGCTTTGTCCAAAGCGGCTAAATCATCAAATCCACCCACATGGGTTTGGTCAATATATATTTGAGGGACTGTTCTTCGGCCAGTACGAGTCATCATTTCATCCCGTAGTTTTGGATCGGAATCAATGAATATTTTTTCAATTTGATGAACCCCTTTACTGGCTAAAAGCTTTTCAGCCATTCTGCAATAAGGACAAACTTGTGAACTGTACATGACTACGGTAGGCATACTTTCTCCGCAAATTAACTAGCATTTCGAACAAGGGGTAAACCGGCAAGATTCCAAGCCGCAATACCCCCTTCAAGGCTCACAACATCCTCGTGACCTAATTTTTTAACCTTACTGATCATCGCTGTGGAACTTTTACCCGTGCCACAGATTAAGATAATTGGGATAGTTTTATCAAGTGCTAACTGGCTTATGCCCGTCGTTAACTGCTCAGCTGGGATATTTTTAGATCTCGCTAAATGCCCAGTTTTAAAGTCCGCTGACGGTCTAATATCTATAATTGAAGCTTTACTCCGGTTAATCAGCAAAGTTGCAGCCGCCGGGGTTAAGGATGCATTGCCATGAATTAATCCAGGCAGGGCCGGCGCAAATAGCATCGCCCCACTGACTAACATCATCGCAAATAAGATAAGATTGTTTGTATTAGTTATAAATTCCATTTCACAATTATAGAATGATGTTATGAAACAGTTGGTACTTATTCGTCATGGGGAGTCCAAATGGAACCTCGAAAATCGCTTTACAGGTTGGGTCGACGTCGATTTAACCCCTGTTGGTAAGGAACAAGCAAGAGATGCAGGTAAAAAACTGCTTGCCAATGGCTTTAGTTTTGATTTAGCCTATACCTCAGTTCTTCGCAGGGCTATTGAAACTTTGTGGCAGGTCCAGCAAGTGATGGACTATATGTGGCTTCCCACCGTTCACCACTGGCGCTTGAATGAGCGTCATTATGGTTACTTGGCAGGCCTGAATAAAGCGGAAACAGCTGAAAAATATGGGGCTGAACAAGTTCATCTCTGGCGTCGGTCGTACGATGTTCGCCCCCCTGAAATTAGTCTTGAAGATCAGCAAAAACTGCACCTAGATCCTAGGTACAATAAAAAAATGACCTTGGCAGAAATACCCCGTAGTGAATGCCTTAAAGATACCGTCCACCGGGTTCTACCCCTTTGGAACGAATCCATTGCCCCGTCCCTACTCGCCGGGAAAAAACCCCTCATCACTGCTCATGGAAACAGTATTCGCGCCCTCGTTAAATATCTTGACGAAGTCTCTGATACAGATATTATGGATATAAATATTCCCAACGGGCGCCCATTAATCTACGAATTGAACGATAATTTAAAACCTATACGACACTATTATTTGGATTAAAAGCATGCGCCCAATACTTAAAAATACCCTCTTCATTGCAATTGGTGCTGTTGCCGGAGTCGTTATTACCTGGCAGGTCACCGCCGTAGCGCAACAAAATGCCGCTTTACCGCTAGAAGAACTTCGCTTATTTACTTCCGTATTTGGTAGCGTTAAAAGAGAGTATGTTGAACCTATTGAAGATAAAAAACTCTTAACCGATGCAGTTAAGGGTATGGTTAACAGTCTTGACCCCCATTCGGCGTTCTTGGATACAAAAGATTTCTCAGACATGCAAGAACAAACTCAAGGCCGTTTTGCGGGCCTTGGTATAGAGATCTCCTCTGAAGATGGCTTAGTTAAAGTCATGAACCCGATTGAGGATTCCCCAGCAGCTAAAGCCGGTATTCAATCTGGCGACTTAATTACTCGCCTTGATGATAAGCCTGTCCGCGGCATGACACTCGATCAAGCCGTACGTAAAATGCGCGGTGCGCCCGGAACAAAAATCACACTCACAATTTACCGTAAGTCTGAGGAACGGACTTTTCCGATCACTATCACGCGCGCAGAAATTAAGGTCCAATCAGTAAAATCCAAACTCATTGACAACGCGATTCTGTGGGTACGAATTACTAGTTTTCAAGAAAGAACTGTGCCCGACTTGGCTAAGCGCCTTACCGAGGCTTATCAAGCAAACCCTGATATCAAGGGCGTTGTTCTTGATCTACGAAATAATGGTGGTGGCATCCTCCAAGGTGCAGTTGGGGTTTCTGCAGCTTTCTTACCTTCAGGCTCGACGATCGTTTCAACCAAAGGCCAATCAGCCAGCAGTAAGCAAGTCTATAAAGCTGAGCCAGCTAATTATCGTCTTTCCGAGGGCGGCGATGCCCTATCGAATGTGCCAGCTATTTTTAAAAAAATCCCCTTAGTCGTTCTAACTAATGCCTATTCTGCGTCAGCCTCAGAAATTGTTTCAGGCGCATTACAAGATCTGAAACGCGCAACGATTATGGGTAAAACTACCTTTGGTAAGGGATCGGTTCAAACAGTGCGTCAAATTACTTCTGATACCGCCCTCAAAATAACTACTGCCTACTATTACACACCCAATGGCAGATCAATCCAGGCATACGGTATCAAGCCTGATATTGCAGTAGATCAAAATCCAGAAGGCGACCCCTATGACGTCTTAATTACTCGTGAAATTGATAGTGAGAATCATCTCAAAAATAAACAAAAAGCCGAAGATCAAGTTTTGTCAGATCGTGAGAAACGTCGCATGGCTGAACTCCAAGCATTAGAAGAGAAAAATGCCTTGATGACCCCTGAAGATCGCCTCAAAGAAAAGAGTAAGAAGCTACCCGAATTTGGCTCAGTGGATGACTTTATGCTCCAACAGGCCAAGGCCTATCTGTTAGGACAAACCTTCATTCGCTCCAAGTCAAAACTTGAATAATAGGCCCGCTTAGCCACTTGGCTTTCATGGAAGATCAAGAACTTTTAAGGTATTCTCGGCATATTCTATTAGATGCCATCGGTATCGAAGGTCAAAAAAAGATTGGTGCTGCCCATGTCCTGATCATCGGGGCAGGTGGACTTGGCAGCGCGTGCGCACCCTACCTGGTTGCGTCTGGTATTGGTAAGTTGACTATCATTGATGATGATGTGGTTGATCTGACCAATTTGCAACGGCAGATCATGCACGATACCCCCCAGATTGGGCAGCCCAAGGTCTTGTCTGCACAAACAATGTTAAATCGCCTGAATCCCCATATTGAAGTTATCCCGGTGCGTCAAAGAGCAGACCCTAGCTTATTAGATCAATTGATACCGAATGCCACTCTCGTCATTGACTGTACTGATAATTTTAGTACCAGACAGATGATCAATTCGGCTTGCGTCAAACATCGTACACCTTTAATTTTTGGAGCTGCGATTCAGTTTGATGGGCAGTTTTCAGTATTTGATACGCGCCGTGCAGACTCTCCTTGTTATGCTTGCCTGTTTTCACCAACCGAATCATTTGCAGAAGCGCACTGCTCAAGTATGGGCGTATTCTCCCCTCTAGTTGGAATCATAGGCTCTATCCAAGCCGCTCAAGCTTTACAAGTAATCACCGAATCCGGCACGCCAATGATTGGAAAACTTGGTATTTGGGACGCACTACATACGCAAATGCATCAAATCAAACTGCCTAGAAATCCGCATTGTGTAGTGTGTCAGGATCGATTGCCGATTTAATTCTATGCCGAACTACTGATTGAGCTTTGTGACCAAAGCATTTAATAATTCTGGCTCATAAGTACTTAAAATTGGCGGCAACTGCTGGGTCAAGTCCGCAATATAAGCCTTTAATATCTCTCGCTTCACAGTTAATAATTGGCTTGAATGCATCGAAAAATCCGTTAAACCCATCGCTAGTAATAACCTGGTTAATTGCGAATCTCCAGCCATTTCGCCACAAACGGAAACAGGAATATTTTCTTTTTTGGCAGCTTGAATAATGTCATAAATCAGTTTTAGTATTGCCGGATGTAACGGGTCGTACAAATGAGCTACTGCATTGTCTGCCCGATCAATCCCAAGCGTATATTGAATTAAATCATTAGTACCAATTGATACAAAGTCAAAATATTTTAAAAATAAAGGCATGATCAAAGCTGCGGCCGGAATTTCAATCATCGCCCCGATTTTGATATCTGTATTGTAGGCTTGCTGGCGCTGCTCTAACTGTCGTTTGGCTTCGCCAATTAATTCTAAGGTTAACTCAATCTCATGCGCCTGAGCCAACATGGGTATTAATATTTGCGCTTTACCATGCGCTGATGCACGCAATATCGCTCTGAGTTGTGTTAAAAATATTTCTGGCTCAGATAATGACCAGCGAATACCACGTAAACCCAGCGGTGAAATATTTGAAGATAATTTATGATCTGCGTTATCTAAATTTTTATCTGCCCCAATATCAATGGTTCGAATATTAACAGGTAAGCCATACATCGCCTCAATAGTCTTCACATAGGCGCGGTACTGCTCCTCTTCTTCAGGTAAGCCACCTTTTCGATTCATAAATAAAAATTCGGAGCGATACAAGCCTACTCCCAAAGCACCACTGTCTAAAGCATCAGGAGCATCCTCAGGAGTTTCTATATTAGCCATGAGTGTAATTTGCTGGCCATCAATAGTTTTAGTCGGCGTGTATTTTAATAACTGTAATTGTTCTTTAGAAAATTTGATCTCTGCTTGACGTTGTCGGTAAGCCTCTAATATCATCGGTGATGGATCAACAATGACGATTCCCTTGTCCCCGTCTACAATCAATAAATCATCTTGCTGAATAATTTCGCTAGCATGTTTAACGCCCACCGCAGCAGGTATATCTAGACTTCTTGCAACAATAGCCGTGTGTGAATTTTTTCCACCAAAGTCTGTCACAAAGGCACAGAAATTAAGTTCTTTAAAACGCATCATGTCATGCGGGGCAATATCTTGCGCAACAATAATGGCGTCTGCTGATTGACGATCTAGCTTCTGATATAAAGGGGCCAAACTTAATTCCGATGAGCCATTAAGGGCATACAACACACGCTCGATGACTTGCCGAAAATCTGCTCCGCGCTCTTTTAAATAGGGATCATCAATCTCCTCAAAAGCAAGTAATAACTCGTCTAAAACAGTCGTTAATGCCCAAGCTGCGTTATAACGTCTTTTTAAAATAAGTGCTTCTGGCTTTTGTCGTAAGTCAATATCCTCTAAGATTAAACGATGTACATCTAAGAATGCGCTCATCTCTTCTGGGGCATCCTCTGGTAAACGATCTTTTAGATCATGTAATTCTTGCATGGCTAATTCAAATGCCTGCTGTAGTCGAACTACTTCCTGCTCTTCAGAACCACTTGCAATAAACTGATGTGTTACATCTAGAGACGCTGCTGAGATCGTTAAGGCATGGCCAATTGCTACACCGTTAGAGACTGAGAGACCATGGAGTGCAAAGCTCATTAACTATACCCTTGCATAGATTTGAGCTCTATAGTGAGACGCGCGTTGCATTACTCGCCTTCGCCAAAACGATCATTAATCAAGTCAATTAATGCTTGCATTGCCTCTTCCGCTTTTTCGCCATGCGTTTCTAAAATGACTTCCGAACCAATACCCGCGGCCAACATCATTACACCCATAATACTTTTTGCATTGATTTGGCGCCCCTTTCGTTCAAGGGTAATTTCACAAGGAAATTGTCCAGCAAGTTGCGTCAGTTTGGCAGAGGCGCGCGCGTGGAGCCCAAGTTTATTAATAATAGTGATTGATTGTGTTGGCATGAAATGAATTAGGTAATGATTAAGGAATCGCTTTGGATAAATCTCGAATACGAATAACTCCTTGTTGGCCACCTTGTAACGCTTTTTCTACGATCTCATCCAGTGGTTCATGACGATGACTAATTGCGCGCAGCAACATGGGTAAGTTTAAGCCTGTAATAATTTGCAACACTTTACCCGTGGAGCCAGAAGAAGATAATTTACTAGCTACATTTGATGGTGTAGCGCCCATAATATCTGTCATAATTAAAACCTCACTAGAAGATTGCATTTGTTCAATTCTTTCTAGGAGTCTTTGAGTAATCAATTTGGCATCTTCATGCGCAGAAACATCAATTGCAAAAACTTGATCTGGTACCGAACTATACACATGCTCCACGAACTCTAAAATCGCACTTGCAATTGGCGTGTGAGCAACTATCAAAATCCCAGCCATCTTACCCTCTCATTATTTGCATTTCAAGTTCTTCTAACCAAAATTTAGCCACATCAAAACCCGTCTGTTGCGTGATCTCAACAAAACAAGTTGGGCTCGTTACATTAATCTCAGTCAAGTGACTACCGATAATATCCACGCCAACTAAGAACAAGCCTCTCCTAACCAGTTCCGGCCCTAGTTCATTGGCAATTGCTATTTCTGTAGGGCCAAGAGGTCTAGCCTGCCCGATACCACCAGCTGCTAAATTACCGCGTATATCACCTTTTTGAGGAATCCTTGCTAAAACAAATGGTACTGGTTTGCCATTGATCAGTAATAAGCGCTTATCGCCATCTTTAATTTCTGATAAATATCGCTGGGCCATTAAGGATCGTTCACCATTTTGGCCTAGAGTCTCCACAATACTAGCCAAATTAGTGCCATCAGGGCCAACCCGAAAAATCCCCATCCCCCCCATACCATCCAGTGGCTTAATCACAATATCTTGATATAGCTGATGAAAATCTTTGATCTGCGCTAGTGAACGGGTAATCAAGGTTGGCGTAATCCATTTAGAAAACTCTAAAATAGCAACTTTTTCTGAGTGCTCACGCAGTGCGGTTGGAGAATTAAAAACCTTGGCGCCCACTCGTTCTGCCTGCGACAAAAGCCAAGTATTGGTTAAATACTCAACCGAAAAGGGTGGGTCTTGGCGCATTAAGACTGCGTCAAAATTCACCAGGTCTTCGACCGATTCACTAACAATTTTGTACCATGGGCTTTGCGTTAAATTGATTTCTAAACGCTGCGCAAGGATTTGGACTTTAGCTCCGGTACTGTGGAGGGTTTGCGCTTTGCCAAAATAAATAGCATGACTTACTTTTTGTCCCGCAAGCATCATGGCTAGGGTTGTGTCTTTTTTAATCTTCAAATCTTCTAGCGGATCAGCGATGAACAGAAGTTTCATCTTACTCACTCGATATGCGGATCAGTACGTTCTAACTCTATTGATGCCGCTAATAAGGCTAAGCGAGCAACTACCCCATAAATATAAAACCGGTTGGGTATCGTACTGCCAGGCTTGGCGGTAATGTCGGGGATGGCATTTTGCTCAAATGCCAAAGGCACAAAATGCATACCGGGGGCATTTAAACTCTCATTAGGCCCACGACCGGTATGCACGCGGTAAAATCCGCCGACCACATAGCGATCAATCATATACACCACTGGTTCAGCAACTGCCTCATTGATCTTTTCTAAGGTGTGAACCCCTTCTTGAATAATCACATGAGCAACCTCTAAACCTTCTTTGATGACACTCATCTTGTTACGTTCACGACGATTCAAGTCTTTTAATTCGCTCGCATCATGAATCGTCATAATCCCCATACCATATGTTCCAGCATCTGGCTTTACAACTAAGTAGGGCTTTTCTTTAATACCCATTTGCTTATATTTTTTAGCCACTTTTTTAAGAAGTCCAGCGGCAGTTTCTTGTAACTCCTCTTCTCCAACGCGCGCATTAAAGTCCACATCTTTTACAGTAGCAAAGTAGGGATTTAATATCCAAGGATCAATATCTAAAATTTTAGAAAACTTTTTGATCACATCATCGTAACAAGCAAAATGATTCGATTTACGTCGTGTTGACCAACCAGCATGTAAGGGAGGTAATACGTATTGCTCATGCAAATTCTTTAAGATTGGTGGAACCCCGGCCGATAAGTCATTATTGAGTAATATGGCGCAGGGATCAAAATCTTTTAATCCTAAACGACGGCCCTTTAACCCAATTCGACTGAGTGGCTCTAATACCAAACGCTGCCCATCTGGCAACTCGATGGTGGTGGGTTTAGTGATTTCGTCTGACAAACTTCCCAAGCGAACATTAAGCCCAGTCTGCCTCAAAATAACCGCTAAGCGAGCGACATTTTGTAAATAAAAAGTATTCCTAGTATGACGTTCTGGTATCAAGAGTAAATTACGTGCTTCGGGGCAAATTTTTTCTATAGAAGCCATCGCTGCTTGCACTGCAAGTGGCAGCATTTCATTGGAAAGATTATTAAATCCACCCGGAAATAAGTTGGTATCAACCGGCGCTAATTTAAAACCCGAGTTCCTCAAGTCTACCGAGCAATAAAAAGGGGGAGTGTGATCTTGCCATTCCAACCGAAACCAACGCTCAATAGTTGGTGTGGCATCAAGAATTTTCTTCTCAAGATCTAGCAAAGGACCTGTTAAGGCTGTAATTAAATGTGGGACCATACCTCTATTGTATTTAACTTTTAGGGAAGTAGATCAAAATAAGTGTTTTTATCAATTTATGTTGCCCTAAAATGAAAAATGGGCATCAATTAATGATGCCCATCCATTGACTACCGGCTTTAATTACATCTCGTAGGCAGTTTCACCATGAGAGGTAATGTCTAAACCCTCACGCTCTTCTTCTTCCGTAACTCGCAGTCCAACTAAAATATCTACAACTTTGTAGCAAATAAATGCGACTACTCCAGACCAAACAATAGTTGTTGCTACGGCTTGTAACTGAATTAGGACTTGCGCAGCAATGTCATAATCTGGGGCCACTGCATTAGCAACGTAATCGTAAATCCCTGTACCTCCCAACGATGGGGAACAAAATACCCCTGTCAATATGGCACCCGTTACGCCACCAACGCCATGAACTCCGAAAACGTCCAAACTATCATCAACCTTTAACATTTTCTTCAAGCCTGTAACACCCCAAAAACAGAGTATTCCGGCAATTAACCCAATCATTAAGGCGCCCATGATCCCGACAAATCCTGCTGCTGGGGTGACTGCTACTAAACCGGCAACTGCTCCTGATGCTGCGCCTAACATGGATGGCTTACCCTTAAGTGCCCACTCGGTCAAAATCCAAGACAAGACAGCAGCAGCAGTGGCCATTAAGGTATTTGCAAAGGCCAATGCAGCGCCCCCACTTGCTTCTAGAGCCGATCCCGCATTAAAGCCAAACCAACCTACCCACAATAGTGATGCACCAACCATAGTTAAAGTCAAACTATGTGGCTTAAATGGCTCACGACCATAACCAACACGTTTGCCAACAACATATGCGCCTACCAAGCCAGCAACAGCGGCGTTGATATGAACCACCGTTCCGCCTGCAAAATCGAGAGCTCCCATTTGAAATAACCAACCAGCTGTTGCCAAGGCTTTTTCGCCGGCAGCAGCATCGGTAAATGCATCAGGGCCAGGCCAAAACCAAACCATGTGCGCAACTGGTAAATAACTAAATGTAAACCACAAGACCGCAAACAGGAGAACTGCTGAAAATTTAATCCGCTCGACAAAAGCTCCAACAATTAAACAGACTGTAATTGCTGCAAATGCTGCTTGGAATACCATATATGCCAACTCAGGAACATAGACACCTTTACTAAAAGTGGCTGCAACTGACTCCGGCGTGATTCCAGCTAAAAATAGCCGATCAAATCCTCCAAAAAATGCATTGCCTTCCGTAAACGCGATACTGTAGCCGTAAATAGCCCAAAGAACCATAATTAAAGAAAATACCACTAAGCATTGCATCAAAACTGATAGCATATTTTTCTTACGAACTAGACCTCCATAGAAAAGTCCAAGAGCTGGTACTGTCATCATGATGACTAATGCTGTACAAACTAGCAACCAGGCAGTATCACCTTTATTTGGAACTGGAACTGCAGGGGCTTCTGCAGCAGCTGGCGCAGCAGAAGCAGCCGCAACTGGTGTAGCCTTGTCATCAGCAGCATATACGAGAGAGTTTGGTGCAAGTGTAGCCACACCCAAACTAAAAAGTAATGCACTTGCGACGATGAGTTTATTGATCCAATGTTTCATAATCTAATGCTCCTTTTTAGAGTGCTGCCGCACCGGTTTCGCCGGTACGGATACGCACAACTTGCTCAACAGGGGTAACGAAAATTTTTCCATCACCAATTTTTCCAGTCCTTGCCGCGGCTTCGATGACTTCAATGGCACGATCTACCATGTCATCACTAACGACGACTTCAACCCGAACTTTTGGAAGAAAATCAACCACATACTCCGCGCCGCGGTACAACTCTGTATGCCCCTTTTGGCGTCCAAAGCCTTTCACTTCTGTAACTGTGATGCCAGAGACCCCAATACCTGCTAGGGCCTCTCTCACCTCATCGAGTTTGAAAGGTTTAATGATTGTAATAATCAGTTTCATACAACTCTCCTCATCAATGGATGATTAAAAGGTTTTAGTCAGAGAAATAAAGCCTGTGCCTTGGCCCGAATTTTTAGTGCCAACGTAGTAAGCTGCTTGTTTAGCATTCGTCCCAATATAGGCAACTGCCACATTTAATCCCTTACCTAAATCTTTCGTTAAACCGATTTTCCAGTCTGTGTAAGAATAATCAACCCCATCAGTTTTAGTTGAGATCATTTGCCTTCCTACATGCCCGTTTAGAGTAATACCCTCAAAACCAGTATCGTAGTTCAATGCTAAATCGATATAACTGGCTCCTTTACTGTCATAGATTCCAAAAAGATCAGTCAACGCATAAGAATATTTCAACATAGCAAATTGGTATGTCGCCGCAAAATAAGCCTCCGTAGTATTGGGATTCACACCACAAGCATTTCTTGATCCAGCGGTTTTACAAGTTGCCACCGTAGTGCTACCTGGCATATTCTTTGTAGAGTAATAATATTGGAGCAATCCACCGTCTAGGGCTACACCTGCGACCTCAGTTTTATAACCGCCATAAAAATCCATTTCAATCGGTGCTGAAACCGCTGGATTTGATCCGTAACCATCACTTAACCAGCTAATACTTGAATTCCAGTTACCAATATAAAAACCGCTTTCATGGGCGTAGTCAAATCCACCTTGTAAGGCTGGTCGGAAATTGCCCTGGGTAATACCCCTGTAGCGATAATCACTTGCTAAAGTCACATTCGCCGTAACTGGACCTGGGTCAGGTTTTACTTCTGCAGCCGGCGCAGTTTGTGCCAAAGAATTACCCATCATCAATGCTGAAGCAGCCGCAATAGCTGTAATGGCGATATATTTTTTCATTTGAAGCTCCTTTTAAAAATTTAAATACGCGTTGAAATCCAGATGTTTTAATACATGAGTCTATTCTCAGGCATTGAAAAACCAGCTATTTCGGTCTGAACACCATTTTGTGGCATTTCTATAAAACATGCACCACTTTGGTGAATTGCAGGATTGTTCAAAATTACGGATAATTGATAAACATTTTCGATTCTTCCATCTAAAGGCTTTTATGAATAACTCTGACTTCTTCCAAAAATTCCAAACAATGGCCGAAGATGTGCAAAAAAAAGTACTTGAAACAGTTCGCCAGTCTCCAGCAAAAGATATCGAACAAAATATTCGTGGCCTGATGCATCAAGGCTTTCAGAAATTAGATTTAGTCACTCGCCAAGAATTTGATATTCAAATGCAAGTACTAGGTAAGACCCGTTCCAAACTAGAAGAGCTCGAACGTAAAGTTACCGAATTAGAAACGAGAGTTCTCAAATAACTCTAGTAAGGATGAAAGCCATTCATAAAGGTTAAAAATTCTTCTGTAATGACTTTTCTTTGCTGAGCAGATAAGGCACTTGGTACCGTCTGAATAGCGCTTAATTGAAAAATTCTTGGCTTACCAGATTCATCTATGCGGTAAACCCACCTCACCCAATAGATTCTTTGTTTTTGGTCTGGGCCAAGGCCTTCTAATTGAAAGCCAGTTACAGGCACCTTCTCATCCTTTTGCAAAGCGATTCGGGTTTGTGTTTTTTCAAGTTCGGGTGCAGATGCGGTTCGAATAACCTGAGCAGCACTATTTTGTAACCATTCTAGAAATTGATGGCTATCCTTAAATGATGGGTCTAAAACAATCGTCCCCACGGCAAACAATGCATCTCCCGCTTGGCTTGCCTGCATGATCATCGGAAAAGATTGACCCTCATAGACGATCGTTTTTTGTTCGCTACTAGTTTTTGCTGGAAATAGGGCTAAATAACCATGCTCCTCGGACTGGATTTCCCGCCAATTAAATGATGCAGTGCAAGCACTTAAGATAAATAAGCTAAAAACAAAAACTGCTGGCTGGCTATCTTGAAAAAATTTAAAAAAACGCGACATATACGATGACTAACCAAGCTAGTCGTTGATTATTCAAAGTACCCCAGCTAAGTGAGCCTGCTGATCAGCATGATAACTAGAGCGCACCATAGCGCCAATCGCGGCATGCGTAAAACCCATTTCTTTCGCAGCATCCTCAAACCGCTTAAATTGATCAGGATGAACATAACGCCGAACCGGTAAGTGATGTGCAGATGGGGATAAATATTGACCAATAGTTAGCATATCAATTTCGTGCGCCCGCATATCTCGCATCACTTGTAAGATTTCGTCATCCGTTTCTCCAAGCCCCACCATAAGCCCACTCTTGGTAGGTATTCCTGGATACAATTTTTTAAAATCTAGTAATAATTTTAAAGAATGTGCATAATCTGCGCCAGGTCTTGCCTCTTTATAAAGCCGAGGAACAGTTTCAAGATTATGGTTCATCACATCAGGTAAACCGGCACCATCATTTCTGCCAAATACTTGTAGAGCGGTTTCTAATCGACCCCGAAAATCGGGCACTAAAACTTCTACCTTTGTTCCAGCCGATAACTCTTTCGTAAGAGAAATACAGTCTACAAAGTGCCCAGCCCCTCCATCTCTTAAATCATCTCGATCAACACTCGTAATAACCACATAGGTCAGTCGCAACTTAGCAATCGTTTTAGCTAAATTAGCTGGCTCATTGGCATCTAAGGGGTCTGGCCTTCCATGACCTACGTCACAAAAAGGACATCGACGGGTACACTTTTCACCCATAATCATAAAAGTCGCCGTACCTTTGCCAAAGCACTCACCAATATTAGGGCAACTAGCCTCCTCACAAACGGTAACTAATTGATTTTCTCGTAATATGGCTTTAATTTCAGAAAACCTAGAATTACTCGAGCTGGCCTTGACCCTAATCCAATCTGGCTTTTTTAAGACTTCTAGAATAGGAATAATCTTAATCGGAATACGTGACGTTTTATCTGCCGACTTTTGTTTTTTAGTGGGGTCGTAAGCAGCAGTCGGTGCTATTCCTAAAACGGAGTCTTTATCTAACATCGTCATATTTTAAGTCATTCTTCAGTAGTTGATAATTGCCCTAATAACTGTTGGATCAAAACGTTTGCCACTTCAGAGTCCCTTTGAGTGACCCCCAAAGAGGCTAAATCAATCGTTTGAAGGCCAGGATATCCACAAGGGTTAATAGCCTGAAATGGACTTAAGTCCATTTTGACATTTAATGCTAAGCCATGATAGCTGTAGTGGTTTTTAATTTTTAGGCCCAAGGCAGCAATCTTTGCCCCCGCTAACTGCGCATATTCCTTTGTCAAATAAATTCCTGGTGACCCAGGGTGGCGCTCCGCTTGCACACCCAACTCTGCCAGTGTTGCAATGACCGACTGCTCAATTCGTCGGACTAATTCTTTGACATAAAATCCTTGGCGCTTTAAATCCAATAGTACATAAACAATCACCTGCCCTGGGCCATGATAGGTGATTTGTCCTCCGCGATCAGTTTGGATAAGCGGTATAGTCGTTTCTTGGAGTAGGTGTTTTGGGTCACCTGCCAACCCCAAAGTAAAAACTGCTGGGTGTTCTACTACCCATAACTGGTCCTTAGTGGAGGCATTTCGATTTTGAGTAAAGTGCTTCATCGCCTCAAAGGTATCTTGATAATCTTGTAGACCTAATTGCAAGACTTCAAAATTGCTATGAATCATCACTTACAGGACAACGCGAACTAACGGATGTGTGGATAAAGTCCGATAAATTTCGTCTAGTTGCGCACGACTGGTGGCTTGGATGGTTACTGTTAACCCCAAATAATTATTTGCTTTGGAGTTTCTTTCTTCAATTTGATTGAGATTAAAACTCGGATCTAACTGCTGACAAATATGAATAACCGCCGATTTAAAATCAGGTTGGTTAACGCCCATTACTTTAATCGGAAATGCGCAGGGGTAATTAATTAATGAGTCATTAAGAGTCATATGCCTGCCCCAGCCAAGCTCTGAGAATGATATCCCTAATGCAATGCAGTTTACGGTGGAAAAAGTGATCTGCACCTGGTATCACTGTCACGCTCAGTTCTTGGTCTCTTGCCCATCCAAGGACATTAGATAATAAAATGGTCTCGTCTAATTCGCCGTGAATGATTAAGCTATTCTTAGGTACTTGTGGCACATCCCATTTAGAGGCAGCGGTTCCTATTAAAATCAGTCTTTCAATCACCTTATTTTCTTCCTGACAACGTTGCATCAGCCGACTCACAACATAACTTCCGAATGAAAATCCTCCTAAAACCAAGGGTAAGTAACTTAATTGACTGAGCCATGAGGCGGTCTCTAAACCCGGCAAACCTGACCAAGAACTCTCGCGTTGTAACCAGTCTGCCGCCTCATACAAATCATTCGTTTCACCAATACCATCGTCAAAAGAACCGGAGGAGCTACCAACACCTCGAAAATTGGTTCGCAGCGTAATGTAACCAAGCTGATTGAGCGCTTTAGCCATCGTTTGCGTTACTTTGTTATCCATCGTCCCGCCCATCAAGGGATGGGGGTGAGCAACTAAAGCTAAACCACGAATTAGGAAGTTTGAGTCTTTAAAAAGACTCTCTGGAAAGTCAAGGCAGCCCTCTAAGGAGCCAATCGTAACGGGTATTTGGACAGCTAAAGATCTACTAGGCATCGATCATTAAACGCTTTACAGGAACACCTTTGGCAAAATGACTAGAAATAATCTCGTCGATATCGGACTCATCGATAAAGGTATACCAAATGCCTTCTGGATAAACCACCATGACTGGCCCACTTGCGCATTGATCAAGGCAGCCAGCCCGATTGACACGTGTTTGACCCGCACCATTTAGGCCAAGCTGTTTACACCGCTTTTTAGCGTAATCAAATAATTTCGTGGCGCCATGTTGCTCGCAACAATTATCCCCATTGGATCGTTCGTTTAAACAAAAAAATGCATGGTATTTAAAAAGGTTCATTTGAAAATTATATCGATAAGTTCTTCATAATTATTTTTGTACGCTATTTTTTTCTTTCATGAGGATAAATAAAGCTAAAAATGGCCATGTATTGGAGATCCATTTCAATAAATCATTAAAGTTAGTTAGCCTACCTCGGGGTAAGATTTCTAATTGCGCCAAATAATAGGGGTCCTGTGGCAAGGTGTTTACTAAAATTAGCAAAATAATTAAGCCAATAAAGCTGATCCACCACAAATAGACCTTGGTTAGATGACTTATAAACCATAACATCAAGAGCCCAATACCTAAGCCAAGCCCAACCGAAATACTCCACCAAATTGTCATTCCATTTGAGCCAAACTGTAACTCTGAAGCGAAAACTTTCAGGACAATTGTCAGGCCAGTTACAACTAAAATGAAACGGATCTGGGGGGCCTTAGTTTTGGTTGCAAATAGTAGTAACGCTGCCAAAGAAGAGCTGGCAACAGCAGTAATTAAGAGTTCTTGCGTCGCATTATTGAATGGCAAACTCCAATAGGGTGAAATTCGTAAAGCTTTAATACCTAAATCTCCCATTCCTAACCAAGCATTTTGCGGATGAATTTGCGCCCATGGAAATAGCAGCACCAGTAAAAAAAAGCTTTGTTGTTTACCAAATATCGTATAGCGAAACCGCTCTGCCATATTGCCAGAAAGCCATGCCGGTCTGAGTGGTAAAGCAAATAAAGCCCCAATGAGTGTGCCTAAAATATTGGAATACCAGTCGACTTGGCTAGAGATTCTTCTCGGTAAAAATGCCTGAAGGCTTTCTAAAGACCCCGATAAGATCATTCCGCAGAAAACACTAAATAATAAGGCCTGCCATTTACGCAGCCTCGGAAATACCGCAAAAACCATCAAAAAACCAAATGGCAAGTACCCCAAAATATTCGTTGTGACGTCAAAGAGTGGAATATACCTGGGTAGAGGCGCCCGAACCCACTCATAGGCAAGATTTGGAGCCGCCAAATAAAAATTAAATGGCGTTAAGCTTGCATACGCTACTAAGACAATAATGAGCCATAGAGCCATTCTGGCTAATGGATAGGGTTGCGCTAAGAACGGAAAACGGGATGGACGAATTATTTTTTGCTGCATATGCTTATTTTTTTCTACAATAGCATGTATGTCAACACCATGGAATTTTGAGCAGGTTGAGCGTACTGCCTCCACGAACGAAGATTTACTCCTGCGCTGGCGAAGTGGTGACCTGCACCAACCCACATCCAGGTTAGCCATCGAACAAACGCATGGCAAGGGACGTCGTGGCCGAATTTGGCATTCAGAACCAAACCAAACTTTGACATTTTCTTTGGCATACCCTTTCCACCCAAATTTGTCGATGCAGTTTTTTCAAGGGCTCAGTCTAGCATGCGGTTTAGGAGTCATTCAGGGTATCGCGACTTATCATAATCTACCACCGACCCTTTTGGCAAAGGGTGGACTTGGTTTGAAATGGCCCAATGATCTGTATATCAATGATAAAAAACTTGGCGGCATACTCATTGAGGGCGGGCAAAAAATAATTGGCGAGCCATTTTGGATGATTATTGGAATCGGCCTAAACTTGAAAAGTCTTTCTAGCACATCCAGTTCTTCTCAAATCGAATACCCCATCGCCTGTCTTGCTGAGCTGCCTGGACTTGAACACAGTCAGCTTATACCCATATGGCATCAATTAACGCAGAGTTTGAGTGATATTTTGACTCGTTATATGAATAGCGGCTTTGAGCAATTTATACCTGATTGGAATCAGTGGCATCTATTGCAAGACCAACTGGTTGAAATTCAAGATGAAAATACGGCCATCCTTACAGGAAAATGTCGTGGAATTAATGATTATGGAGCAATCATCATTGAAACTACAAGTGGCATTAAAACCATTCATAATGGTACTTTGTCGTTAAAAAAATGCCCGTGAACTTACCATAAAGTGCGCCTTGTCTAACTCCAAATCACTACTTCTTGATATCGGCAACACCAGAACTAAATGGGCTCTCGTTGAATTATCTCCGGGCCTTCAAGAAATTGATTTTACGCGCCAACCTAGCGGCGCCACTGTCAATCAACATGACTTGATCATCCAAGAGTGTAGCCAATTACTAAAAGCTCTCGCCACTACAGACAGTACGATCAATCAAATTCTCATTTGTAGTGTCAATCAAACGCAGTGGATTGGGGTCTGGGCTGATTATTTCCAAGAGGTGTTTCCAACTATTCACATGATTCAATTACATGGCGATACCTGCATACCAAATCTGCACAATGCTTATGATGAGCCAGCGTCTTTGGGAGCGGATCGTTGGGCCGCCATCATTGCAGCTAGTCAATTAGCACCACTGCAAAATTGCTTAATTATTAATTCAGGTACTGCCACAACGATTGACTTTTTAGAACATGGTAATGTGTTTGTCGGTGGATCGATTCTGCCTGGAGTATCCCTTTCACTAGAGGCACTTCAAAGCCAAACCGCTCGATTAGAGTCTAATATAACTTCGGAAAAATTCAATAGTTTTGAGCCGTCATCAACCCTCCAGTTCAGTAAAAACACAAAATCTGCCATTTTTAATGGGGTCATGCAAGGCCAAATTGGCGCGATCAAACAAGCTCTTGAACTGGCGCCCCAAACTTCTACAATGATTTTTTCTGGTGGTAACGGTCCGTTAATCCTCAAGCACTTGTATTTGCAAATTCCTCCAACTATACAAATAATCGAAGATCCTTACCTCGTATTACGAGGCTTATTTTTCTGGCAACAATATGTTCAAGATCATTAATGTGAAAATGAATATCAAATTTTCTATGCTTATACTTCTTGGGATTAATCTTCTTTTCGCATTTCTAATCTTCGTGATCCCAGTTCAAAGCATGCAATGGGTTGAGAGTTTTTTCTCTGACCTAGGCAATATTGCTCCCTCGAATGTCTCAACTGAACAGCTAAATACCAATCCAATTCGTATTACAGGACCGGTTGAAGGAAGCGCTCTAAAGCTTCCACAGAAAGATTAGCCAACATCGCTAACCGGCGATCGTGCAATTAGTTTCTAATCTTTTTTAAAATTTCAGAAGTTGATCGGTGATGAATAAATGGAATAGCAAAGGCACTCCCACCCCAAGATTTGACCAACTGAGTTTCTTCCAGTGCATCGATTTCATAATCCCCACCCTTAATATACATTTCTGGGTGAATTAACCGAATTATTTCCACAGGTGTTTTTTCCTGAAAACAAACTACCAAATCAACACACTCCAGGGATGCCAATAGGGCCATTCTGTCTAATTCAGAATTAATTGGTCTATCGTTGCCTTTTCCCAGCATCTTTACTGAGGTATCTGAATTAACGCCAACTACCAGGCTTTTACCTAAATTTTTTGCCTGGGCCAGATATGTAACATGTCCACGATGCAAGATATCAAATACTCCATTTGTAAAAACTATTGGCTTTTCAATGACTTGGAGCGACTTTAAGATATCTTCCGGGGTACTGCTCAAGCCAAGGATCTTATTCTCAAAGGTCGGGGGTTTTAATGTTTGGATTTTCATAACCCAATTCTAAAATGATTTTTGAAATGGTTTCAATAATGCACTAGACTCTTACTTGAATCATATTTACATATTTTTGAATTAATGGGGTATTTTGATGTCATTGATTAAGTGTTTTTTTGGGGTTTTTCTCTTTTTACCTCTATTTAGTTTTTCGCAAACCTGCCCCACTACGCTCAACTTTACTTTTCCTAGGCTACAAGACGAAGTCAACCAAGATCTTTGTCAATACAAAGGAAAGGTGGTTCTGGTTGTTAATACAGCAAGCTATTGCGGCTTTACCTCACAATACGAGGGTCTAGAAAAGACCTATGCAAAATATGCCCCCAAAGGACTCGTCATTTTAGGCTTTCCTTCAAACGACTTTGGTTCACAAGAGCCCGGTAGCAATAAGGAAATTGCTGAGTTTTGTAAAAATACTTATGATGTAAAATTTCCAATGTTTGCCAAAAGCGGGGTAAAAGGTCCAAATGCCAACCCTTTATTTAAACTACTCGCCGAAAAAACGAAAACAACTCCGCAATGGAACTTCTATAAATACCTTTTAGACCAAGATGGTAAGGTAGTAACCGCCTTTAGTAGTCTGACGAGCCCAGAAAGCAAAACAATTACCTCACAAATTGAAAAGCTTTTAGCTAAAAACAAGTAATGCAAGTACAAAAAAAGCGCGTCGCCATTGTTGGAGGGGGTATATCGGGCCTCAGCTGCGCTTATGCGCTCAGGAATAACCCTCGCCTCCAAATTACCCTATTTGAGCAAGAAGCTCGCCTAGGAGGGCATAGTAATACTGTCGAATTTACACCTAAAATGCAAGATATCTCATTTGGGGTTGATACAGGATTTTTGGTTTTTAATCAACGAACCTACCCGAAACTCATTCAGTTTTTTCAAGAGTTAGAGGTCCCTATCGCCCTATCAGAAATGTCTTTTTCGGTTTCGATTCCACAAACAAATAAACCGAATCTCGAGTGGGCTGGGCATGATCTAAATAGTCTATTCGCCCAAAGAAAAAATCTCTTTAATCCCCATTTTCTGAGAATGACTATCGATATTTTGCGGTTTAATGCGCTGGCAAAAAAGATCGCAGAAACTCCTAAAGAGCAGCAGACTGCCCTTATACACAATGAATCAGTGCAAGAATTTTTAACGCGCCACCACCTAAGTAATGCTTTTAGAGATTGGTATTTATTGCCCATGATTGGCGCAATCTGGTCTTGCTCAATGAAAGATATGCTGTCCTTTCCGATTCATACCCTAACGCAATTTTGTGAAAATCATGGCCTACTTCAAATTACCAATCGTCCTCAATGGCTAACCGTCAAAGGCGGCTCTAGAGAATATCTTTTGCGCGCACAAAAAGCCCTGCAAAATGCACAGGTCCTTATTCAGCATCAAGCTGTAAAAAAAGTGTATCGTGAGGAACAAGCCGATGGCTCAATTCGCATAGAGCTCGACTCAGGAGAGTCGGTCTTTACAGATGAAATTGTATTTGCCTGTCATAGTGATCAAGCCCTCGATATCATTCAAAATCCCACGAGCCTTGAACAAAAGATTCTCGGGGCAATACCTTATAAGAAAAATAAAGCCTATCTTCATGAAGATGTCCAATTGCTTCCTCAAATACGAAACGTTTGGGCCGCGTGGAACTATTCTTCAAATACGAATGCTACCCAAGGTCTAGAAAATGCGAGTGCAGTTTGTGTCCATTATTTAATTAATAAGCTCCAACCTCTGCCAGTCCAACTCGATCAAGTTCCAGTGATCGTAAGCCTCAATCCACATATTCTTCCAAAAGAATCATTAACTCATCAAGTGATCGAATATTCTCATCCGCTATTTAATCAAGACAGTATCGGTGCACAGCAACAATTGCCGGTTTTACAAGGACAAAATCAAACCTGGTTTTGTGGCGCTTGGACTTGTTACGGATTTCATGAGGATGGTTTTAAATCTGGCCAACTTGTAGCAAACCGTCTTTCTGAAAAACTCCATTTATTGAAGAAAGATGAAGCCCTTGCTTAATTTTCCTTCAATCCATTTTGGTAGGGTAATTCACCAACGCAGCATACCAAAAAATCATTTTAATTATCCAGTTTTTTATCTCCGTATCCCCATGCGCACTAGGAGATTAGAACCACATTTACTAAAACGTCATGGCATTGGCGATAACCGCTTTAGTTGGATCTCCTTTTTTGATAAGGATCATGGTGCGCAGGAACCAGACTCCCTCGCTTGGGTCGAAAAAATTATCGGTCAATCAAATCTTCCCCCAATCGACGGAGAAATCTGGCTGCATACCTTCCCACGTGTTTTAGGGTATGTTTTTAATCCTGTCAGTTTTTGGTTTTGTCATAATCTTTCTGGCAAATTAGTTGCGATTATTGCCGAAGTTAACAATACCTTTGGTGAGCGCCATTCCTATGTATTAAACCCACCGAATCAATATGAAATTTTTTGGGGTGAAAACTTGTCTGCTGAAAAGGTTTTTCATGTTTCGCCTTTTTTTAATGTTGAAGGAAACTATCTATTTCGCTTTATGCGTCAACTAAACAACAGCAGTGCACCTCGGCAAGTCAGTCGAATCGAATATTTTGAAAAAGGTGTTCTGGTTCTAATGACCAGTGTTAGCGGTACTGAGTTTCCCCTTGATTGGAAAAGCAAATTTAAAGCCATTGCTAGTTTTCCATTTTTAACTTTTGGAGTGATTACTAAAATTCATTGGCAAGCCTTAAAACTCTGGCTTAAAGGCGCGCATTTTTATAAAAAACCGAAGCCTCCAAGCATTCAAATTACTTAAATTATGTCTACTATCGCTCAACAATTTATTTTTCGTTGTTTTAAACATCTACAAGGTGGGCAAGTGATTTTCACCTTACCAGATCACTCAACTCACCAATTTGGCACACTTGATCCTAGTGCTAACTTACATCCTATTCACATTCAGATTTTTGATTTGGAAGCCTTTAGTTTAATTACATCTCGAGGTGATATTGGCGTTGCAGAAGGCTACTTCAAAGGCCTTTGGCACACGGATGACCTAGAACAAATGTTGCAGTTAGCGATTCAAAATAGAAACTTGCTGGATGATCTGATTTATGGTTCTTGGCTGGGATCCTTCTATTACAAAATTCGGCATTTTTTTAATCGAAACTCACGTACTGGTAGTAAAAAAAATATTCAAGCCCATTATGATTTGGGTAATCAATTCTATCAATTGTGGCTTGATCCAAGCATGATGTACTCTAGCGCGCTCTTTCATGGCAATAAAAATAAGTCTTTGCAAGAGGGTCAACGGGACAAATGTCTTCGTATACTAGATACAATAGAAGCTAAGCCTGGGGAAAAACTCCTAGAAATTGGCTGTGGCTGGGGTGGTTTTATGCGTGAGGCAAGTGCTCGAAATATTCATATCGATGCCATTACGATCTCGAATGAACAGTACCGCTTTGTACAAAATCAACTAAGTACTTCCCAAGAACAGCAATCAACCGGCCAACGTGCTGTCATCCTGCAAGATTATCGCGACTGTAATCTAGAGTACGATGGCATTGTTTCAATTGAAATGTTTGAGGCAGTAGGCGAGTCATATTGGCCCTCCTACTTCAAAACAATTTATCGTTGTCTTAAGCCTGGTAAAAAAGCGATTATTCAAAGCATTGTGATCGATGAGGGACTATTTCCTAAATATCGAACACAAACAGATTTTATCCAACAATATATATTTCCCGGTGGCATGCTACCATCCGTAAGTATCTTCGAAAACCAAGCTAAAAATGCCGGGCTTCGCGTCAAGGATAAATTCTTTTTTGGTGAGGACTATGCCCATACTTTAAGACTCTGGGCTAAATCCTTCAATCAACGTCTCGAAGACGTGAAAGACCTTGGTTTTAAAGACGAGTTTATTCGACTATGGAATTTTTATTTGTATTATTGTGCTGCCGGATTTTCTGTAAAAAATCTAGAGGTTGTGCAGTTTACTTTGGAGAAGCCCTTGCATGAGTCTTAACCAACCAATTTCTGATTTTAAAAATAAGAATATTTGGCTCATTGGAGCCTCTTCTGGAATAGGCGCCGCTTGTGCTAAATGGTTTTTTGCGCAAGGGGCAAATCTTGTCCTCTCAGCAAGAAGAACCGAACCACTAGAGTTACTAGCCAAAGGTGTAAGCAACTCAGCCTACATAGTGCCGATTGATGTTTGTGATCAACAAAGCATCGCACAAGCAAGTAAAGAAGTCCTGACTCATCTGAAAAGGATTGACCTCTTATTATTTGTATCGGGTGTTTATGAGCCGGTTCAAGCCAATACGCTGAACTATCTAACTGCTAAAAAGATGGTAGATACCAATTTACTAGGGCCTATCAGTGTTCTAGAGCAATTATTGCCAACATTTTTAGCGCAGCAATCTGGTCATATTGCCATTGTTGGTAGCGTCGCGGGCTATAGCGGTTTACCAAAGTCTTTGGTTTATGGCCCAACTAAAGCTGCTATATTAAATTTTGCAGAATCCTTATATATGGATGTCTCCCCACAAGGAATCGGTGTTCATGTCATTTGTCCAGGTTTTGTAAGTACCCCGGCTACGGCTATTAACGACTTTAAAATGCCCGCTTTAATTTCAGCTGATGAGGCCGCTAATTGTATTGGCCAAGGACTTATGAACGGTGATTTTGAAATTCATTTTCCAAAACGGTTTTCTCGTTTTTTAAAATTTCTCAGGATTTTGCCATACCCAATATATTTTTGGCTCATTAAAACATTTATCAAAACATAGCTCTTCACTTCTTATGAGTCTAGATCAAGCCCTTGAAAACTTGAAGTTTGAGTATGAACACCTTAGTCAAAAGAGCATTCCAACCCTGATCAATTGCTATGCTTTGCAGGCTTGCTTTAAAGACCCTTTTCAAGAAGTAGTTGGACATATTGCAATTACCGAAATTTTTGAGCATATGTTTAACCAACTCGATCATCCAACTTTCCTCATCCGACAAACCCTTATTAAGGATTTAGACGTCGCACTCTTGTGGGACTTTCGGTTTTCATTGAAGCGTTGGAATAAAAACCCTCAATGCTTTGAGGGTGTCAGTTGGCTTCGCTTTAATCAAGACTTTTTGGTAGAAAAACATCAGGACTTTTGGGATCCTGCTGAGGGTATCTACGAAAAACTGCCATTAATTGGTCCGATTATGCGTGGCCTAAAACGATCTGCGTAGTGCAAAAATACCAAATGAGGAACGCTTAATCTTCCGGCAACACTTCCCAAGGAAGTCATAAACACTTCGTAGTCAGCTATTTGTATCTGCCATCTTTTACGAGCTATTTTTATTTCTGTGCTCTAGCCTTAGCTACCAGAAAATCCATCGTCTCTAGTGCACGAGTCCTAGAACCTGCAATCGAGGGCGAGGTAATATATCGTCCATGAATAGCGATTGTAGGAACGCCTTCAATCCGATAAGACTGCATAATATTGTTTGCTGTCTTAGCCTTAGTAATTACACTAAACGATTGATAGGCTTTAGTAAACGCCTTGAGATCCAATCCCTGGGATTCGATCCATTTAAAAATGTCTTCTTCTTTGAGTAACTGCTTGCGCTCAAGATGGATTGCCTTAAAAACCTTTGGAGTGAACTCCTCCTCTTTACCGAGCGCCTCTAATGCATAGAATAATTGGCTATGGGGTAAAAAATCAGGCCGAAATGCTACCGGAACCCTTTTAAAAATGATATTTTTCTGTTTTTTTACCCAGGCATGTAACTCTGCATCAAACTCAAAGCAATGTGGGCAGCCATACCAAAAGAACTCTGTTACCTCTATCTTGCCTTTGGCCTCTGTAGGCTGAACCATTGTTAAAGCTTGATAGTCCACACCCTCCATAATAGAATTCGGCGCAGGGGTTGCCACCGGTGCTGGCTTACTACCTTGAGCAGATGGTGGTAATAACTGAGCGCAGACAATATTCATCAGCGCGGCTAAAACGGTAGTTATAAAAATATGTATGAGAGATTTTTTCATCATTATTTCACTTTATTTATTTGCTTTAATTACACTATAGGAAACTCCAGCATCGTCTAATCGACTCTTGGAACTTTGCATTTCTTGTAAAGATACAAACGGACCAATTCGAACTCGCCAAATACTACTCACTTCATTCTTTACTTCTGAAATACGGGCCTGTAAGCCTTGCATAGCAATGCCAGCTTTTTCCGTTTCCGCGGCCGCCTTATCTGTATAAGCCCCAACTTGTAGCCAATAAGTAACTCCTGGGGATGCTTCTTTTGTATCAACAACCTGGGGTGGTGATAGCGCCTGCACTACTGGGGGGGCATCGGTCGATGAAGAGACGTCTGCAGCTTCTGCATTTTTACCTTTTAAGCGCAAAGGAGAATTAATATCCCTAGACTCACCAATCGTGCCATCGGGCATAATTTTGGGAACAATCGGTATATCCGGAGTGCGGACGTTTTGCTTTTCTACTGGTGGGTTACGAATGATCGTATAGGCTACAACAAGAGCGATGCCAAGGCCAATAATTAGTCCAATCACCACCCCAAATAACATCTTGGCAGGTTCCGGATTTAATTGCGTTTTACTGTTGACAGTTTGAGTAGCCATTTTTAATATGATAATCCCTTGCTTCGCTAGATGCAATTCACATCTTTTCAGGTGCTTGTAAGCCTAATAAATCTAAGCCATTTGCCAGAACCTGCTGAGTGGCTAGTAGTAAAGCTAATCTGGCTAATTTGAGTGGCATATCGTCTACTAAAACTCGATCCGAGTTATAAAAAGAATGAAAATCTGACGCTAAGTCACGTAAGTAAAATGCTAGTGCATGGGGTGATAAATCTCGCGCCGCATCCTGTAACATATTCGGATACTCACTTAAGCGTCGCATTAAATCATCCGCCGCACGCCCCCTGAGAGGTGCTAGATCAACCGCCGATAAAGTTGCTTGATCACCTGCCCATTGTCGTAATATAGAACAAATACGGGCGTGGGCATACTGCACATAAAAAACAGGATTCTCATCATTCTGTGTCAAAGCTAAATCAACATCAAAAATAAATTCCGTATCAGCTTTTCTAGAAATCAAAAAGAAACGGACCGCATCTTTTCCCCTCTGTAAGGCCTGTTCTTTATCCGCAGCCAACAGGGAATCTTGAACGCCACCTGACCATTCAATCAAATCTCGAACAGTTACATAAGATCCGGCTCGTTTAGAAATCTTTACTTCAACACCGTCTTTAATGACTGTAACCATTTTATGTAAAACATACTCTGGGTAGGTTTTTGGAATCATCCAAGATCTTTTTTGAGAAACCCCTTGAATTCCACTTCGGACCCGCGTAATCGTTCCGTGGTGATCACTTCCTTGAATATTAATAACCTGATGGTAACCCCTTGACCATTTACTAATATGATAAGCAACGTCTGGTACAAAATAGGTAAAGCTGCCATCAGACTTACGCATCACACGATCTTTATCATCCCCATCATCCGTCGACCGAAGCCATAATGCACCATCTGTCTCGTAGGTTTTGCCAGCTGTTCGTAAGTCCTCGACAATGGCTGCTACGCTACCATCGCTATACAAGGACGATTCTAAATAGTATTCATCAAACTGAACGCCCATGATGCGTAAATCAATATCTTGCTCTTTACGCAAGTAGGCGACAGCAAACTTCGCAATCTGGCCTAAATCTTCTGGGTCTTTATTGGCCGTAACTGCACCAAGGTCACTCACTGTAATAGTTTGACCAGCCATATATGCGTGCGCGATATCTAAAATATATGTCCCGTTATATGCATCCTCAGGCCATTGTGAGTCGCCGGGACCTAGGCCCCGAATTCTGGCCTGGGTGGAGATGGCTAACTGCTGAATTTGAACGCCAGCGTCGTTATAGTAAAACTCCCGGTGCACTAGCTTACCTTGGCTTTGTAATATATTCGCTAAGATATCCCCTAAGGCGGCTTGGCGACCATGCCCAACATGCAGTGGTCCCGTCGGATTAGCAGAAACAAATTCAATTAAAACTTTGTCCTGATCGACTAACTTTTTAACGCCGTAGGTATTTTTTTGTTGCAAAATTAACTGAACAACAGCTTGTTTTACCGCACCTGTTAATCGAATATTAATAAATCCAGGGCCAGCTATTTCGAGCTTCTCTAAAACAGATCTGGTTTGTGGCATTCCTTGTAATTGGATTAATAATTGTTGTGCTAAGTCTTTCGGATTCATCTTCCAAGGCTTGGCCAATTGCATCGCAATATTCGTCGCTAAGTCTCCATGCTCTGCTACTTTGGGTCGCTCTAAACGCGCAACAGGCAAGGAACTAACGTCTTGCTGATTTGTCTGCCCGATCTGCGTTAAAGCATCATTCAGAAATGATTGGATTTGTTGTTGAAGTTCTGGGAGCATGGCTAATGGGGTTTAAGTGGTGTATGCTAATCTTTATGCTATATCAATTTGAATCAAAAAACTCAGCAAATTGCCTGATGTTACAAGATCTTTCAATTCGGATCTTTGAAATACTAGAGAGAGAACTAGAGCCAAGAGGTATTTTACTAGTAGACCAACTACCCGAGCTAATTCAGAAATTAGAGGATGCCATAGCGCAAGATGCATTATCTAGAGAATCGATCGATCAAGATAACACGAAAACCCAAATTGATCGACTCGGTGCTAGGGCCTACCCTTTTTTAACTCTTCTCAAATCTGCTCTCAAATATCAAAACCCGATTGTTTGGGGAGTTTAATATTACGCTGAATTACTCTCGAAGTTACTAACATTGGCACGCGCCACATCCTGTACAGTCCGCCCAGAGCGACTAGCTAAGTCATTAACTTGATCTAAGCCAATTTGACCAACATTAAAATATTGGGCGTGCGGATTTGCTAGATAAAATCCCGACACACTGGATGCTGGATTCATTGCTAAAGACTCCGTTAGCTCCATATCAATTTCAGCAGCTTGCAATACTTCAAACATGGCCAACTTCACGGAATGTTCCGGACAAGCAGGATAGCCAGGAGCTGGACGAATTCCTTGATATTTTTCATCAATCAACTCTGCACTAGATAAATTTTCATCTGCCGCATATCCCCACAAGTCCGTCCGCATTCGGTAATGCATATACTCTGCAAAAGCTTCTGCTAGACGATCCGCCAGCGCTTTAAGAAGGATGGCCTGATAGTCATCATGTTGATCTTGAAATTGTGCTACCTTTTTATCAACTCCGTGACCGGTAGTGACTGCAAACATACCCACATAATCCATCTTGCCACTGTCTTTTGGGGCTATGTAATCGGCTAAACATCGGTTGGGCCTCTTCACTCCGTCCACAATAGGTCTTTCCGTTTGCTGTCGAAGTCCATGCCAAGTGAGCACTGGCATCGTTCTAGCTTCATCAGCATAACAAATAATGTCATCTCCAATACTGTTTGCCGGATAAATTGCCAGTACAGCGTGAGCTTGTAACCATCTACCTTGAATCAAGCGCTCGAGCATTTGTAAGGCGTCTTCATAGACTTTACTTGCAGTATCACCAACGACTTCATCAGTAAGGATTTGTGGAAATTTCCCAGCCAAATCCCAAGTCTGAAAAAATGGGGTCCAATCAATATATTGAGCAATTTGAGCTAAGTCAAAGTTTTTAAATACTCTTCTTCCAATAAATTTGGGTTTCGTAATTTCAAAATGACTCCAATCTAATTTCTCCGCATTTTTACGCGCAGCATCAAGGGTAACTAGCGGGATTGCCTTACGGTTCGCATGATTAACACGAATCTTTTCATATTCTGCTTTAATTCCCGCTAAATAGGACTTGGCGGACTCGTCCGATAACAAACTAGAAGCAACAGAAACAGACCGAGATGCATCTGGCACATAAATAACAGGACCATCATAGTGCGGCGAGATCTTCACAGCTGTGTGTACGCGAGAAGTAGTAGCGCCACCAATCATGAGTGGTATAGACCGATCACGAAAGTATGCGTCGCGTTGCATTTCTTGAGCGACATAGGTCATTTCTTCCAAAGACGGTGTGATTAACCCAGATAAGCCAATAATGTCTGCGTTTTCATCCTTTGCCTTTTGTAAGATTTGATTACAAGGAACCATTACACCCATATTAACCACATCAAAATTATTACACTGTAAAACCACCGTTACAATATTTTTTCCAATATCGTGCACATCGCCCTTCACAGTGGCCATAATAATCTTGCCCTTCGAACGCACGTCTCTTCCCGCAGCTTCATACTGACGCTTCTCTTCTTCAATGAACGGAATCAGATGGGCTACTGCTTGCTTCATCACGCGCGCACTCTTGACTACTTGCGGCAAAAACATCTTGCCGGCTCCAAATAACTCGCCAACAATATTCATACCGTCCATTAATGGACCTTCTATGACTTCTATGGGCCGCCCACCAGCAAGCTCAATTTCTTGGCGGATCTCTTCTGTATCTTCTACAATAAAACTAGTAATACCTTGAACCATCGCATGGCTTAAGCGTTGTCGAACAGAGAGTTCTCTCCAAGCAAGAGTGGCGACCTCTTTAGCGCCACCACCTTTAAAGTTATCCGCAATCTCCAGTAAGTTCTCCGTAGGAGTTTTGCCATCCTTTTGTATAAACCGATTTAAAACCACATCCTCAACACGTTCGCGTAACTCCTGGTCTAAGTCTGCATAGACTCCGAGTTGGCCAGCATTAACAATCCCCATATCCATACCAGCTTCAATTGCATGAAATAAGAAAACCGTGTGGATTGCCTCTCGGACTACATCATTTCCACGAAAGGAAAAACTAACATTCGAAACACCACCACTGATCTTAGCGCCTGGTAAGTTTTCTTTTATCCAGCGCGTCGCATTAATAAAATCAACAGCATAATTATCATGCTCTTCAATGCCCGTTGCTATTGCAAAAATATTGGGGTCAAAAATAATATCCTCTGGTGCAAAATCGAGCTCCTTGACAAGGATGTCATAAGATCGACGACAAATTTCTGTTTTTCTAGCGAAAGTATCTGCCTGACCCTTTTCGTCAAAAGCCATTACTACCGTAGCAGCTCCGTAACGTTGAATGAGTTTTGCCTGCCGCAAAAATGGCTCGACACCCTCTTTTAAAGAAATCGAGTTAACAATGGCCTTGCCTTGGATACACCTTAATCCAGCTTCGATGACCTCCCATTTGGAGGAGTCAATCATAATTGGCACTCTGGCAATATCCGGTTCGGATGCAATGAGATTTAAAAAGCGCACCATGGCAGCCTTTGAATCTAGCATCGCCTCATCCATATTGATATCAATAATTTGCGCACCATTCTCAACTTGCTGACGGGCCACTTGTAGAGCGTCATCAAAAAGATTATTTAAAATCAACCGTGCGAAAGCCTTTGAACCAGTGACGTTAGCCCGCTCGCCAATATTGACAAAACGAATATGCGATGCAAAATTGAATGCCTCAAGACCTGATAATTTGAGCGCTTGTATATTAGTCATGATTGGCCTGGCGGTAAGCTTTCCAGCGAGAGTCAATCGCTCTTGGTGGATGTTTTGCAACTGCCTGCACAATAGCTGCTATGTGTTCTGGCGTGGTCCCACAACAACCACCCACTAAATTAACAATACCCTCTCTAGAAAACTCCTCCAATAACCGAGAAGTAATTTCTGGAGTTTCATCAAAACCCGTATCGCTCATTGGATTTGGTAAGCCAGCATTGGGATAGCAAGATATCGCTGTGTCACAAATTTTTGATAATTCAACAATATATGGTTTCATCAAGGTTGCACCTAGGGCACAGTTCAAACCAAAAGTAATCGGCCGAGCATGACGCAAACTATTCCAAAAAGCCTCGACAGTTTGTCCAGATAAAATCCGCCCAGAAGCATCTGTGACCGTGCCTGAAATCATCAAAGGTAAGCGCTCTTGGCTATTTTCAAAATACTCATCAATGGCGAATAACGCAGCTTTAGCATTTAGCGTATCAAAAACTGTCTCTACCAATAAGACATCCGAGCCAGCCTCAACTAAGGCTTCAACCTGTTCATAATAGGCTTGTCGAAGCGCTTCAAAATCCACATTCCGTGCTCCAGGATCATTGACATCTGGAGAAATACTAGCCGTCTTCGGGGTTGGGCCAAGCGCTCCAACGACAAATCTTGGTTTATCGGGTGTGCTAAATTTGTCACAGGCTTGGCGAGCTAATTGAGCAGAAGCAAGATTCATTTCTTTAGCCAAAAATCCTAACTGATAGTCATCTTGGGCAATCGAGGTTGCCCCAAATGTATTCGTTTCAATCAAATCTGCCCCTGCAGCTAAATACTGTTCATGAATCTCCTGTATTACTTCGGGACGCGTAATTGAAAGTAATTCGTTATTACCTTTCAAATCAATTGGATGATCCTTAAATCGAGCACTTCTGGACACGCCTCTGAACTCTTCTTCTGTTAAGCGATACCGCTGAATCATGGTACCCATGGCCCCATCTAGAATTAATATTCGACTGGCTAATAAACTCGGTAAGAGTTGACCTCTCGTATAGGCATGCGAAGCTGGCTTATGAATCGGCTCTGCTAAATTGTGTTTTGACATCATTACAAAAGATTATCCTAAATACCATTAAAAATGATCCTCCTACATGAAATAGAGGATTGATTTACTTACTGAAATCCTATATTTTACATATAAGTCCAAATTAATATCGGGAGTTCTATGTTTACAGGTATGCCAGATTTCAAACAAAGTATGGAAATGATGAAAAATATGTGGGCCAATGCCGCAAAAGGTTCCGCTGACTCCCCAACTGGCTTTAGCATGCCCGGTATGCAGGGCTTTAATTCTATGGGTATACCTACTATGGACATTGAAGAAATTGATAAGCGTATCAAAGATCTAAAAAGTGTTGAATCCTGGCTCACGCTTAATCTACAGGTATTACAAAGCACTATACAAGGTCTCGAAGTCCAGCGCGCCACTCTCAATACTCTTCAAGGCATCGCCGATACCTTGAAAGCCAGTACTGGAGCAAAAACCTCGCCAACCGCTGATAGTTCAAAAGCCCCAATCCAAGACTTTGTTGGTGCCAGCGGAACTCTCGCGAAAGAACTCATGGAGCAAATGTCGCACTCTGCGAATCATATGATGTCCGCATTTGTAACGCCATCAACCCCGTCTAAACCAGTCCCTAAAAAGCCAGCCACCAAAAAAACTACATCTGCGAAAACCGCCAAACCCCGTCCGCGCTCATCTCGCGCTTAAGTCTTTTGTTATGCCATAAATGATTTAAATGTGCGATCGCTTCACCCATCGCAAAACTTAATTGATGATGATCTAACTCGCGCTTAAATAAGACTGGCAAAATCTCCCGAGCTGTAGTTGGTTTAGCACAAGCATCAAAGGCTTCTTGGAGGCGATCAACATGATGCTCTTGTAACTGTTGAATACGAATGTGTAGCCCAAAAAAAGGCTTGCCATGCGATGGCAAGACTAAGGTCTTGGGATCTAAATGCATAAATTTTTTAATGGAGTCTAAAAATAGTCCCAGTGGATCTGCATCTGGTTCGGTGTCATACACACTCACATTCGTTGAAATTCTAGGCAAAACCATATCACCAGAAATCAATACTTGAGAATCCGCCGCATAAAAGGCTAAATGCTCTGGTGCGTGCCCATATCCGCTAATAGCTTGCCAATATTGACCGCCAATCAAAACCTGATCTTGATCCATCAGGCGTCTAAAACGCCTTGGAACGGCTGGCACAAGATTGCTATAGTAATTAAATCTTGCACGAATTTTTTCTAAGTCGTCATCTTGCAGTAAGCCATGTCTTTGAAAGTGATCTGCAGCGCCCCCGCCTCCGGCCACAGCACCAACACCTGCACCACCCTCTTTACTACTGAACCATTTCGCCGACAAAAAATCAGTCATCGACATCCAAAGTGGTACTTGCCAACGATCACACAACCAATGTGCTAGGCCAATATGATCCGGGTGCATATGCGTCACAATTACCCGAACTACCGGTAAGCCTTCTAAATGATTTTCAAAAAGATGCTGCCATGCTTCTTGGGTGGCATCATTCGTAATTCCACAGTCAATAATAGTCCAACCCTCTTGGCCTTCAAAACAGTCTCGAATCAGCCATAAATTAATATGATTTAAGGCGAAAGGTAATTGCATCCTAAGCCAATAAATGCCTGGTCTAATTTCTACTTTAGTGCCGGATTCTGGAAGGACATCCTCTAAGGGATATTGAATTATTTGCATACCATAATTTCCTATTTATCTTTTTTTACGTTGAAATCTAAAAATTGCTGTCAGGTTTTACAATTCTCTAAATGATCATAATACTTGTTTTAAATTGAAGGAATTGTCCTCATTAAAATACGAGTTACTAAACTAGTAGAATTTGATAAGATCAGCAAATGAATAATTCACAAAACCCCCACCATCTATCGTCTCTTTTTGAAAATAATCAGGCTTGGGTTGATTCTGTAACTAAAGATGATCCAGCATACTTTCAGCGCTTAGCAAGTCAACAGTCTCCAGAGTACCTCTGGATTGGTTGCTCAGATTCTAGGGTACCAGCCAATCAAATTACTGGCCTAGCACCTGGCGAAGTATTCGTACACCGAAATATTGGTAATGTTATTGTCCATACAGACTTAAATGCTTTATCTGTGATTCAGTTTGCCATCGATCAATTAAAAGTAAAACATATTATTGTTGTTGGACACTATGGCTGCTCAGGTGTTCGAGCGGCACTAGAAAATATTCGTGTCGGTCTTGCTGATAATTGGATCAGACATATTAAAGATGTTGACGAAAAGCATAGCCCTTATTTGGGGAAAGTTCTTCGTCAACAAGACCGTTTTGACCATTTGTGCGAATTAAATGTCATTGAACAAGTCGTCAATGTTTGTCAGACAAGTATGGTTCAAGATGCTTGGATTAGAAATCAATCCCTAACAGTCCATGGTTGGATATACGGGCTAAAAGATGGTCTTGTCCGAGATCTGGGAATTAGTGTGCAAAATCCTTCGGAACTTCAGAATCGCTATAAAACAGTAGTCGACGATTATCATCAGGCTCTATAAATTATTTTTTTGAAACCATCTTTTTAACTCTAAAAAATTAGTGGTACCAATTTTTCGTGTACGCCTTCCGTCACGATCAATCCAAATTGTCATTGGAGTTTCGCCACGCCACTGTGGATCAATTTCATATCGTAAATACTCGTCAAAAGTAGTTGTTAAATAGAAGTTTTCTCCCTTACTCAGATTCGCTTTTTGTAACATCTGCTCCACCATCTGCTTAGAGACATCGTCTACCTGAATATATATAATCTTGGCGTTTTTATTTTCATGTGTAAATTTTCCCCAAAGAGGCATTTCTTTTACGCAAGGTGCACAGGTGACCCCCCAAAAATGAATAACAACTTTTTCACCTGCTACTTTCTTGAGAATTGATTCCCAATCACCCTTTTGATAGGGCATTAAACTTCCTGCAAAAATATTTTGGCCAAAGCTAAGAAGACATAAGATGACTATTAATTTTTTCATTTTTTTAGCGCGATGAATTGATACCCATCTAATCTGGTTAACCATGATAAAAATACTTTCCCCTGTCCCTTTATTAATAAAGGATGATCAGAATAACCCGCCGTTTTTGAGATAACTTGAGAAGTAGACCACTCAAGACCTTCAGTATCTGAGTATTGCGCCATAATCCTTGTTTCTTTACCATTGAACTCTTTCCAGACCATCCAAATATCTTGTTCATTTGATAATAAGTAAGGCCTGCTAATTATCGCTCCCTCTGAGCCAATTACTTTTGCCTGCGAATACAAGGCTTCATGATCTTTGGATTTTGCATAAAAAACCCCTTGCCGCTGACTACCTTGAGTGAACCAGGCCACATGAATATCATTTTTATCTGAAACCGTAATGGCTGGTCCATGATGTGGGCAAGCATCTGTCTTCCAATCATCTAACGCTATGCGACGAACTGGGCCAATTCTTTTTTTTCCAATTTCCTGGGTGACGTGATCTCGAATACCCCCATTTAATATGGCGCGATATACAATGAATGGTAATCCTTCGGAATTAAACGCCATACCAATCCGACAACATTCACAAGTATGCTTATTGGCGATTTGTTCTTCAATAAATGTTTTACCAAAATCACTGGACCAGGCATAAGCAATCGACCCACCCAACATCGGGTTACCCCTTTTTTTACTTTCTTGAATCAATCTTTTATCCACCCAAATAATCCATACTTCTCCTTGAGGAGATTGGCCTAGTATTGGAAACCGCTGACTAGAATCTTTTTGTATGAGTGGTAATGGCGCAGAAAAGCTCTCCCCACCGTCATCCGAACGAATCAAATTGACTTGTGCATTCCACTGCGTATCTTTAAAAAATGCATAGGCTACTAAAATTTTCTGCTGATCAACTAATATCTGTGGGCGCGCATCACTTCCAGTATCTAGTGTCTTACCATGCTCGGCTAGTTTTTTAGGACTATCAAAACTTTTCCCTAAGTCAGTTGACTTAGCAATAAAAACATTACCCTGCGCACTCCAAACAAGATAAAGTTGTCCATTTGCTGTGAAATATGGCGTAGCTGCATTTGCACATCCAAGAAAATTGGATTGGCAAGAGTCTTGTTTTTTATCAATGCTTCTATTAACTGGATTGCTAGCATGATGATGACCCTGTGCAGAAGTGTGTACTGAGACAAAGATACAAAAAGTGGAAATTACTCCCACTATCAATTGTGATTGGATACTATTCATTGATCTTCACCATTTTCCTTCTAGGCCAAGATACATAGATCTCGCTAAACCCGGACTATAAGTTGCACTAGAACCACTGCCCGAAGCGCTATCTGCATATCGAGTATCTAATAGATTCATCATTCGAAATACTCCCGTCAAATTTTTATCAATCTTTTGGCTCATACGCAGATTGTAAATATTGTGTCCGTTATATTGAGCTGTATTTGCTGAATCCAAATAATAGGGCCCAAGCTTTACCCACTCAAGTTGTGAAACGTGACGATCTATATGACGCCAGGTTAATCTGGCGTTACTCATCCACCGCGGGGCAGCCTCAATCTGGTTATTACTGTAATCAACTCCTGATGCAACCCAATTCTTGTAAGTATGCTTGGCATAAGAACCAGCGATATCTAATCTGAATGAACGCAATATTTCTTGGCCTAATCCAAACTCGATACCACGATGCTCCGTAGTGCCATTATTTGTTTGCACTGAATATCCTGTAGCATCTTTTTGACTAATTAGATCATTATCTTTTTTTAAGATATATGTAACTATTTCATAATTACTGAATTGCCTCTTACCCCTCAAACCAAGCTCATATTGCTTCGCGATTACTGGTTTTAAGTTGCTACTACTATTAAATAAGGCTAATGCTTCCGCTTGCCTTGCTGCTATCGTGCCAGTACTGCCGGATCGTCCCCCTCTAAATAGCTGACTTTCAGAGGGGGTTCTAAATCCTTCTCGATATGAAATAAAACCATGATTACTGCCATCAAAGGCATAGGTTAAACCGACCTTCGGATTGATTCGTTGATAATTCGTTGAGGTAGACTCTGGCGAGTAATAATAGAAATTACCAGAAGTAACATAAGTCGAACTGAGATTATTCTTCATTGAATATGTAGAAGTGTCATAGCGTAAACCTGTTGCAATATGAACTCTGTCTGACGGGGAAAACTCTAAATGGGTATAAGGTGAAATATTCTTATATAGCACCTCATAGTTGTATGTATTAGATCCGATTGTATAACTCTCATAGCTTTTAACACTTTGAATAGTGGTGCTCGAAAAACTAATACTATTTTCTTTTCTTGAACTCGGACTGTAATCTAAATCAACGCCCGAAATTAACTTGGTTTGCCATGTGTCATGAAAATTCTTTCTTACTTTCGTTAACAATCCATAGGAACTAACATCGGATACTTCTATCCTTGCATCCCCAGTAAAGTTGTAGGTCCCATTTAAATCCATATAATTTTTTCTAAAATATGGCACCACACTGAGTAATAAACTCCCTCCAATATCTTTTTCAATAGAAGTGGATAGTCGGATAGCTTCAACCTTGCGATAGCCAGCTGATCGAAGATTGGTTGTAGGACTGTTGTAATACAAATTAAAAGGTAAGGCCGAATTTGCACCAGTTTGTTGATCTATTTTAGAATATCCGAGAATGGTTTTATACGTTGTACTCATGTCACTTTGAGTATCCCATCGCATGTTCAAACTTTGACGATCATAAGCTGTTTTATCTCGCCATCCACTGGTCGTTAGAAGGTTAATATCAGCTCTCATAGCGCCATTATTTTCTAAATCTTGATCAATCCCGCCTAGTAAACGTGCGAAACCAAAACTACCTCTTTCTAAATATAAATCTCCGCTATTAGTCGATGTAGGCGCTTTGGTTAAAATGTTAATTACTCCACCGATTGCGTCAGATCCATACAAAGCACTGCCAATTCCACGATTAATTTCTACCCCTCTAGCGCTTGCAATATTTACTTCATATAAAGCATTGTGGTTAAAATTGCCAGTTGCCCTGATTGGAATACCATCCTCTAAAAATAGGTACATAGGTGCTGTTGTAAATCCCTGCCGAATTGCCGTTGCATGTCCCTCACCATTTGTAACGCTTATCCCAACGCCTGGCACTTGAGATAAAAGCTGTTGAGGGTGACTTGGTTTATTTAAGCTAATTTCTGATTGATTTATAACGCTAATAGCCGCTGGTGTTTCTGATATTTTGGAAGCTTCTCTTGTTCCAGTAACAGTTAAGTCATCCAAGGTATCAATAGCTTTATTTTGAACAGCAATCTGCGCATTAAGGATGGCGGTACTAAATACTCCCAATATCATCCATAAAACCGGCAAAATAAGATTTGCACGCATGTAATTCCCCCTAAGATATATAGAATAAATCTTAGAAAAACTCATTTTCTTGAGTTTTTCTAATCTGTAATTACTAATAAAACTAGGAGATTTGAGGAGGTGCTCTAGGTGGAGCGGACAGCCAAGCAAAAATTGGCTTAGAGGCTTGGTAAAATAATGTCGGGGTCCAGTCTTTATTTACTGGTTTAGAAAAATATATATTCGCAACTAGTTGGATTAGAGAAGAAGCTTGGCTTGAACACAGGGAACAGTGGTCTTTTTTTGACTCGTCTGATTGACTTTCAAAATCTGTGTCAACCTGAACCATTTTTGGTCCACTTAGGGTACAAATTTCAACCGCAAAGCCATTTCCATTTTGAGCGATAGATATAGCTTGGGAAATCGTTGGGCCAAGACTCGATACAACGATTGCGAAGATAATCGCCCAACAACTTCTAAAAAAAATATTTTTTTGAATCATTCTAAATTATAGCATAAGGGTTTTTTCATCTCTTGCTATCCCGCTAATTATTTGATTTCACCATGAGCGTTCATTGAAAATAAGATAACTTTTTAAATTGGTGAATGAGATTAGCCGACTTGACACGACAAAAAGCTTCAAACTTCTTTTGAAATTTTTTTCGATAAATGAAAGCTACGCTGACTAATGCAATTCCCAAAACTAAACAAGATTGACTGAATATTTCTCCAAATGTACTTTTTAGCAAAGCACCAATACCCGTCGGAATAATAAAAAGTAATGCTAAAAATAATATTTCGGATGCCACTGCCAACACTTCAAATACGATAAAAATCGTATAACATCCAATTTTTAAAATGGCTTCTTTCAAAGACGCCTCTTACAAAAACAGTTATGTGGGCCCAAGTGCACTTATTCGACCGTAACGCTTTTAGCTAAATTACGAGGTTTATCCACATCCGTTCCAATCACTAAAGCAGTATGGTAAGCCAGTAACTGTAGAGGTACAACATGCAAAATTGGAGATAAATTTCCATAATTCTCTGGCATTCGAATCACATGAATGCCGTCCCCGGATTGAATATTCGTATGCGCATCCGCAAAAACATATAACTGTCCTCCCCTAGCCTGCACTTCTTGCATATTCGATTTCAATTTCTCAAGTAATTCATCATTGGGGGCGACTGTAACAACAGGCATATGCTCATCAACCAAGGCCAACGGGCCATGCTTTAACTCGCCAGCAGGATAAGCCTCTGCATGTATGTAGGAAATTTCTTTTAGCTTTAATGCGCCTTCTAAGGCAATAGGATAATGCATCCCTCTGCCTAAAAATAAAGCATTTTTATACTTGGAAAATTGCTGACTCCAGGCTATTACCTGAGGCTCTAAAGCTAGCACCGCATTGAGAGCTGCGGGTAAGTGCCTTAATCGATTGAACTCAAAGAGTTCATCTATTTTTTCACTGCCATTACCAAGCTTACTCAAGCTTAGCGCTAAAAGGTATAACCCCAATAGTTGAGTAGTAAAGGCTTTTGTTGACGCCACACCAATCTCAACGCCAGCCTTTGTTTGAAATTTCCAAATAGTTTCACGCATCATTGCGCTTGAAGCTACATTACAAATAGCTAATGTTTTATGATGACCTAATGACTTCGCATGCCTTAAGGCCGCTAACGTATCAGCAGTCTCCCCAGACTGCGATACGACAACGACTAATGCTTCAGGATTTGATACCGATACACGGTATCGGTATTCACTAGCAATTTCAACCTGCGTTGATATACCTGCCAATGATTCAATCCAATATTTTGCAACGCAAGCAGAATAATAACTTGTTCCACAGGCAAGAATTAATATCTGGTTAATACTTTTCCACTCTTCATGGGTAGCACCAAACAGATCAAAATCAATTTTCTCTATGTCGCTCATGGTGTTACTTATTGCTGTAGGCTGTTCAAAAATCTCTTTTTGCATAAAGTGTTGATAGGGGCCTAACTCGACCGAAGCGACTTGTTCTGGCACATTCTTTATTAATCGTTGTTGCTCTTTTCCAGAAGAATTGATAATAGTTACTCGGCCACTTTGTAAGGCAACGATGTCGCCCTCCTCAAGATAAGTCATTTGTTTTGCATATCCAGCTACTGCCATCGCATCCGACGCAAGGAAATTCTCATGCACCCCATAAGCAACTATAAGAGGCGAACCAACGCGCGCTCCGATTAACAAATCTGGCGCATCTTGAGCTATCACCGCGATTGCATAGGCACCATGCAATCGCGGCAAAATGGCTTGAACTGCCCCCCTTAAGTCTCTCTTGGGGGACTGAATATACGCTTGATGAATTAAATGCGCGATAACCTCAGTATCCGTCTGTGAAGTAAATATATATCCGTCTTTTTGTAATTTGCTGCGTAAGGCTTCAAAATTTTCAATAATGCCGTTATGAACTACTCCAATTAAATCTCTAGAAAAGTGTGGGTGGGCATTATCCGTGTTGGGCTTGCCATGGGTTGCCCATCGTGTATGCGCAATACCTCTTGTACCTTCTAATAATTTTGTATTTTGCTCTAAGTCATTAACTCGCTGGGTTGTTCGACTTCTTTGTAAAACTTGGGCATCATTTACTACCGCTAAACCACAGGAGTCGTAACCTCTATACTCAAGTCTGCTAAGTCCTTGAACTAATACGTGAACAATATTTTTATTAGATACTGCGCCAACAATCCCACACATTTTGGTTTACTCTTTCCGCACTCAGCTATTGATCATTCCTCAGCTTATTTTTTATCGGCCTTTGCCAATCAATACTAGCTTGTTTTGTTCTACTAATAGTCAACTTCTGTGCTGGGGCATCTTTAGTTAATGTTGTACCCGCGCCGATTGTGGCATTTTTACCAACCCGCACTGGCGCTACAAGTTGGGTGTCAGATCCAATAAAAGCCCCATCCTCAATGACTGTACGATGTTTATTTGCACCATCATAATTGCAAGTAATCGTACCAGCTCCAATATTGACCCCTTCCCCAACAGTCGCATCTCCGATATAAGATAGATGATTCGCTTTACTACCTTTGCCAACGTCAGCATTCTTCACTTCGACAAAGTTTCCGATATGAACCTGATCCGCGATTTGTGCTCCAGGTCGTATCCGAGCATACGGGCCAATTACAGCATCTCGCGCGATTTTCGCGCCATCAATATGTGTGAATGCATGTACCTGTGTTCCGGCATCAATCGTACTATTTTTTATTTGACAATAGGGCCCAATCCTCACTCCAGTATTTAATCGGACGCTGCCCTCAAAAATACATCCAATATCAATGAACACATCCGGTTCACATTCTAATGATCCTCGGATATCAATTCTTGCGGGATCAACAATAGTCACTCCCAAATCCAGCAAGTCTTGCGCAAGATATCCTTGATAAACTCTTTCCAACAAGGCCAGTTGAGCCCGACTGTTCACTCCTTGCGTTTCCCAATCAAAAGTTGGAGTTGTTGTTCTAATTGGTGTGTAAGCATTGGCAGCTAATGAAACAATATCTGTTAAATAGTATTCACCTTGGGTATTGTTTGGTTCAATTTGAGCTAACCAATGATTTAACTCTTGGGTGGGGCAAGCTAAAATTCCGGTATTAATTTCAGTAATTTTTTTGACCAGCGCATCAGCATCTTTTTCTTCAACAATTTGTACGACCTCGCCGTTTAAATTACGGACTATCCGGCCGTAACCGGTTGGATTATTTACGTGTTGGGTTAATAAGGCCAGTACACCATCTGAGGCGATGTCTAATAATTGCTTTAGAGTTTGCGTTTGGATGAGAGGTACGTCACCATACAGTACCAATGTAATAACCTCTGAAACTTGCTGATTTAAACCTTGAATGACGGCATGACCAGTACCCTTTTGCTCATTTTGAAGTGCTACCCTAGTCTTCGGGTAGTGCTTTAATAAATACTGCTGTACTGCTTCACCACCATGTCCAATCACAACACAGGGCTGTATATTCTCAGCATCAGAGAGTAAGCTTACCGCATCTAGAACATGCCCAAGCATGGGCTTACCTGCCAGAGGATGTAAAACTTTAGGTATAGATGATTGCATCCTCTTACCTTGTCCGGCAGCTAATATCACAATATTCATAGTGCTAGTATAAGGCCTTTAATAGCTCTAAATCATTGATTAAGCAAGAATATGGATTAACTGCAGTGTTTCATCAGCTGGCTGACACGGCTCATTAAAACCCTCATCAATCGCCCGATCACCCGGCGCAGAGTCCGCGAACTCGCCGGTTGATATATTCTTAAAGTCAAAAAGTTTACTATCCAATAAGTGTGAGGGAACAACCTGGGTCACGGCTCTGAAAATGCTCGCAACCCTGCCAGGGTGTTGCTTTTCCCAATCTTTTAATAGTGCTTTCATCGCATTTCGCTGAAGATTTTCTTGGCTTCCACAGAGGTTACACGGAATAATCGGAAAATCTTGCTGCAAAGCATATCTCTCTAAATACTTTTCTGGAACGTACGCCAAAGGCCTAATCACGATATGTTTGCCATCGTCAGATCGTAACTTGGGTGGCATCGCCTTCAGCTTGCCACCATAAAACATATTTAATAATAGGGTTTCTAGAATATCTTCCCGATGATGGCCTAGGGCAATTTTTGTAGCGCCTATTTCGTCAGCTACGCGGTACAGAATACCCCGCCGAAGTCTAGAACATACTCCACAGGTTGTTTTACCTTCTGGGACAACCCGTTTGACAATACTATAGGTATCCTGTTCTTCGATATGAAATGAAATCCCTAATTTTCTGAGATAAGTAGGTAAGACCTGCTCAGGAAAGCCCGGCTGTTTTTGATCTAAATTAACCGCTATGAGTTCAAACTGAATCGGCGCTCGCTCGCGGAGTTTCATCAAAATATCAAGCATGGCATAGCTATCTTTACCACCAGAAAGGCAAACCATCACGCGGTCTTGATCCTCAATCATCTGAAAATCTGCTATTGCTTGCCCCATCAAACGACAGAGTTTTTTTGCTAATTTATTTTCTTCATAAACTGCTTTGCGTGGGTCAATCGTTGCCATATTGAGTACTATTTTTTGTATTGAAATAATTCAACCCCTACCCCAGCACAATCAGGATAGACATCCGGTTTTTCTGTTGCTACACGCGCAGCAATCACTAAAGGGTGGGCAAGCATTTGACGCATAATTTCATCACACAATGTCTCTTGCAATTGAATATGCCCCTGACTAACGATTTTTCGAATCGATTCTCGCATAAAGTCATAATCAACCACTTCACTTAATTCATCCGAACGAGGAGTATTGTTAATCATTGGCACATATAAATCGATATTGATAATAATACGTTGCTCAGACTGCTTTTCAAAGTCGTGTACCCCGATCCGAATCGGCACTATATAGTCTCTTAAAAATAGCCGCCGGCACTGCGATAAATCATCATAATCCTGAATATCCTTCATATTTCCTTTGTGGGTAAATCGGTTAAAAACATAATGTCTCGATTGATCGCTTGCAAGTGTTGCCCACCGTCTACGTATAAGGTTGTACCTGTGACCGCATTTGCTGTTGCTAAGTAGCAAACACCTTTAGCTATATCAGAGGGTAATGAGGACCTACCTAAAGGTGTTTGTTGATGTGCTTTTTGAAAGCCCTCTGCAGTCTGATCACCTGATACAAGTGTGATGCCTGGAGCAATACCAACCACCCGCAGAAAGGGCGCAAAGGACATAGCCTGCATGTGCATAGCCGACTCTAGGGCGGCTTTGGATAAGGTATACGAGAAAAAGTCCGGATTCATGTTGTCTAATTTCTGATCTAAGACATGAATAATTACCCCAATAGCAGAGGACTTTGTTAGTTGAGTTTTCCAAGCATCGTAATAGGATTTCGACAATATCAAGGGAGCAGTAAGATTTACCGCCATATGGGCATGTATATCTTTTGCTAAGACTGTCTGGGGATCATCGTATGAAAAAATAGAGGCGTTATTGATCAAACACGATGGTATTCCTAACTGCGCAATACATTGCGGCAAAACACGCTCTAGGTCTTCTTGATCAGCCAAGTCTGCCTGAATAACCGTCACTCTTCGTCCTAAAGCCCGAATTTGCTGTGCGGTCAACTCCGCTTCCTGGATTGATTTGCCGCAGTGGATTGCAATATCCCATCCAGCAAGTGCCATCTCCAGAGCAATCGCTTGGCCTAAACGTTTTGCTGCGCCAGTTATTAAAGCAATCTTTGCCGAATCATTCATCGCATAAAATAGTTATCTATGGAAATTCTAACTAATACCGAAGCATTAGCACATTGTCGTCAATTATCCAACCTTATTGACTCCGAGGTAAAAAAAAGCTTTGGCTGGCTACCTTTTTCACATTACATGGAATTGGCATTATATGCCCCAAACTTAGGCTACTACACTGCCGGATCTATTAAATTTGGCTCACAAGGTGACTTTATCACTGCGCCTGAGATTTCCCCGTGGTTTGGTGCTGCGGTTACTCAAACTCTCATTCCTGTTCTAAGCTATTTTTCAAATCAATCCCTCCCCAGTCAGATCTTAGAATTTGGTGCCGGCTCCGGTGCGCTTGCTCAGAGTATTTTACTCACGCTCAAAAGACAAAATCAAATCCTAACTACCTATTACATTCTCGAAGTGTCTCCAGATTTACAAGCTATCCAAAAAAAACGCCTACAGGCTTTTGTTCAAGAACATCAAATATTAACGTCTATTGAGTGGCTAGTTGAACTTCCTAAAGACTTTTCTGGAGTTGTTCTAGCCAATGAAGTTTTAGATGCCATGCCAGTTGATCTCATCATTAAACGTGCAGATGGTTGGCATTATCTCGGTATTACAGTAAACCCAAATCCTCGTTCTCCCTCGTTTTCTGACCACTGGCTTTATTGCGACGGACCACTCGTTGCAGGGGAAGATCTGCCAACTTGCCTACAATCTTCGCAAGTGGAATTGGCCCTAGGCTACACAACAGAAATTCATCCGCAGGCTAAGGCATGGACACAAACTTTAGCAGAGCAACTACGTCAAGGTATTTTCTTAACGTTTGATTATGGTTTTCCAGCAAAAGAGTATTACCATCCTCAGCGAAATAAGGGTACCTTAATTGCGCACCACCGGCACCATAGTATCGATGATGTTTTTTATTTACCCGGCTTGTGTGATATCACTGCCCACATTGAGTGGACCTCAATGAATCAAGTCGCCCAAACTGCTGGGTTAAGCCTCATTGGTTATAGTAGCCAAGGAGCCTACCTCCTGAATGCTGGAATTGGCCAACTTCTACTTGACCATCTTGATCCGCATGACGCAAAAAACTACCTACCTCAAGCGAACGGGGTCCAAAAACTTCTCTCCGAGGCCGAAATGGGTGAACTCTTCAAAGCTATAGCTTGGTATAAAAATTCTTCTCATGATCCGGCCTTTGAGGAAATAACTACAAATTTACCCGGCTTTACAGGCAAGCTTCGATTACTTGAAGCCTAGACTGAACGATGGCCTGACCAATTTGCGCTCCAGTGGATTGCCCCATCTTTAAAACAATCTCTTGGGTATCAAATACCTTCAATCGAAGTAATATTCCTTCTAAATTGGCTACTTGTAAATCGAGTTTTTTTGCCAGTTGAATCAACTCTAAAAGTCTCTCTGGCTTTCTCCAAAAATCTGCTTGATCTAAAAACTGTAAGTATTCCTTGGCAGATATTGTTGGCTTTTCTAAAAGACTACGTAACTTCCTGAAAATAATGGCGTACGATTTAATTTCAAGGGGTACTTTCAATTGTAAAGTCCAAGATAGTATTTGCTCTAGATCTACTAAATTCATGAGAGAAGCTACTCGTAACGGTAGCGTTGCCTGACTACTTGCTACTTGATCTAGGGCTACCACTGTTTTATCTAAGATTCGTTTCTGACATAAATCTTGCGGGAATACATCTTGAATCGCTTGCGTAGTAGCAAGCATTCCTAGCATCCTAGAAGGATTTGGCTCCATCAAACCCCGACTCAACTCTTGCCAAACTCGCTCGGCAACAAGATGTCTTAACTCCCCGTCTTGCACCATGTGAGATACTAATTTTTGGGTTTGTGGGTCAACTGAAAAGTCTTTAAAGCGTGCTAAAAACCGCGCTAAACGTAAAATTCGTAAGGGATCTTCTGTAAACGCTGGTCCAATATGGCGAAAAATCTTTTGGGACAAATCCAATTGACCTTGAAAAGGATCTATCAAGGGCCCAATAGCCTGACCTGATGTATCGACTTCTTGAGCTATTGCATTGACTGTAAAATCCCGCCGTGCTAAATCCTCCTCTAAGGAAATATCTGGTGCTGTGTAAAACTCAAACCCCTTATAACCCTGCCCGACCTTTCGCTCTGTTCGGGCTAAGGCATATTCGTCTTTGGTTTGAGGGTGTAAAAATACTGGAAAATCTTTTCCAACTGGCAGAAATCCTAATTCCAACATTTCTCCTGGACTAGACCCAACCACCACATAATCATGATCCGCTCTTGCTAAGCCAAGCAATTGGTCACGGATTGCCCCACCAACCAAGTAAGTTTTCAACGCATTAAACTCTCTAAAGGGCGAGGAGAAATTTTGAATGTTTCAATGAAAGCATTGGGTAGGCTTGGGTCGAGGATGCTTGGACTTTTCATGGATGCTAGATTATCCCGCGACATGACTGTTGGGCCTGGTAACTTCTCTAATAAAAGTGCTTGTAAATATCCCATCCAATCAGGCAGAGGAATAACAGGTCGGGATATACCCTGTCTTTTTGCTGCAAAACGAATTAATTCTGCTAATGAATAAACTGTAGGCCCGCCAAGATCATATGATTGATGGATCGTTGAAGCCTCAAGTATGGCTTGCTTAAATACCTCAGCAACATCAAGCACACTGACCGGTTGAAATTGAACATATGCTCCAGCCAATGGCATTATTGGGAAAAAGCGCTGTAATTTTCCAAACATGTTAATAAAATTATCTGTTTCTCCAAACACAACTGAAGGTCTGATAATTGTCCAGTCCAAGCCTGAGGCCTTCACAAGTAATTCGGCTTCACCCTTGCTTCGCAGGTACATCGAGGGTCCTTGCAAATCTGCTCCCAATGCACTCATGTGAATATACCGTTGCAAGCGATGCGCCCGCATACCTGAAATAATGGCTCGTACAATATCAATGTGCGCCACTTTAAACTCTGGACCATATGGGAATGCTTGGCTGGCATGTAATACGCCAACCAAATTAATAATGCATGCATTCGGATCTAACTGAGCAAATAATTTCTTTAAACTGGCCTCAGAAACATCGGTGTAAAGATGTGTCTGGACCAACTCTTGTCTGCTGTTTTCTTTTCGCCTAGATGATGACCGTGTCATCAAATGGACTTCAAATTCTTTACTTTGTAATAAGCTCTCAACAATCGCAGATCCAATAAATCCAGTACCGCCAATAAGTAATAATTGCTGTTTAGCCATTAGTTTGCCCTATGGAAGATTTGACGAAACAGCCTGCGTAGGCCTTACTATGCCTAATTTCTCTTTTAAAGAATGCGCCTTACCGGTGTATACCGTTCCATAAAAAACAGCGTTCGCAAGAACATTTTTAACATAAGTTCTGGTTTCATTAAAAGGAATTGTTTCAGCATAAATCGCTCCGTCAACTGCCTTTGTTAAACTTTGCCGCCACTGTTTAGGTCGTCCTGGGCCGGCATTATAGGCGGCCGAAGCTAGCCCCCAAGAGCCATCCAAATCATTTAAAACCATACTTAAATAATTACTACCCAGCACTAAATTCGTTTGTAATTCGGATAGCTTTTCGGGCCGATAATCATTCATCCCAATTTTTTTTGCCACATACTTGCCTGTTGCAGGCATTACTTGCATTAATCCAGAGGCGCCCACATGAGATTTGGCAACCATGACAAACCGAGACTCTTGTCGAATCAAGCCATAAACCCAGTACATATCTAAATGTAGTTTTTGCGTGATGGGTTGTAATTTTTCAATATAAGGCGTTGGGTATCTTAAGTAAAAATTATGTTCGGCTTTCGTTCGATCCGCCGTATTTACCGCCCGATCAATTAAACCAATTTTCTTGCCGTATTCCGCAGCAGCAATTAGTTCTTGATCAGACATACCACGTAATTCCCAGTTCCACTCGCGGTTTCCTTCGGTACGTAAATTCATTTGATATAGTTTGGCTGCTTTATCAAACGCAGGTATGCTTTTAGTGATCTTCGCATCCATATCGGTAACTGTTATTTTGGGTGGGATGGAAGTTGTTCTACCTAACTCCTCTAACGCTAACTGGCCATAAAAATGGTATTGCCCAGCAATCGCCATGAAACTATCATTAGCCTTGGGATCGCCAAGTTCCTTTAACGCCCTTCCATACCAATAGGTCCATGCTGGATCTCGATTGCGGATCACCTCAGACATCGTCTCGATCGATTCTTTGACAAAACGCCAATCTTTTTCGCGTAAGGCAACTCGAATCTTCCATTCCGCCGACTCAGGAGATAGCAATTGACTACCGCCAAGAGCGTGTTGTTTGCGGTATGCTTCAATCGCTAAGGGATCTAACTTCTTTGCTAGAAATTGTCCAATAACTCCCCAAGCTAAACTTTTATTTTCTGTACTTGATCGCCAATCCATCTGCTCTACAGTTCGGTAAGCGTTACTTGGATTTGTTTTTGCATTTCTAACAATATCTGCAATAGGATCCTCGCCCCCCATTCTCTTTGCAACTGTATCAAAACCCATTTCTAGTGCGGTTCTACCTAGCGACAAACCCTCCGATCTTGTTAATCCGCCACGCAGCATTAATAATTGCACAGCTTCTGGACATGACTCACCGAAATATCTTGGATCTAAAAGATTAGCTTTTACTAAATTACCTAAAAGTTTTGGAGACTCGCCTTTGGAAAGCCGTGACATATAGGAATAGCATTTAACTTGGGTGTCGTCGTCTAAAACAAATTGCGAATACTCTCGGTCAAATAATTGCCAGTCTTTTCTTTTTCCAAGGACTAATAACCAATCATTCCGAAGTCGATCAGCTAGTCCACTACCTTTATACTTATTTAAAAAATTCTCTACGTCAGCATCTATTTCGTAACTGCCATTGGCTTTACCGGCACTATCGTATAGTTTTGGCTTTAATCGAAAATACTCCACATAATCTGGCATCTCGTACCCATTTAGCTGATTGGCGAGTTGCCCACTTCGTACCACATCATTTTTTCTAGACGCCTCTCGTAGGTCCATAAAAATTTGATCTTTAGCTGTCAGGTCGCTAGTTTTAGGATCTGCTCTAGTGAGCCCTAAAGCAGTACTACCTATAAGTAGTGCTAGCAGATAAAGATATTTAACATTGAGTCTCTTTTTTTGAGGCATACTTATTTCCAATTCAGTCCCTTAATCCGCATCCGACGATTAAATTTTATTGCAAGAAATGAATCCAAACAATATCCAACAATTAAGAAAAGAACTGCTGGAGCAGCGCCAATTTTTGACTCATGATACTGCGCTCTATAACTCTATTGTGCTACAAATTCACGAACATGTTTTAATTGCTTTAAACGCCTTAGCGCATATTCAGACCATTGCACTTTATTGGCCAATTCGTGGTGAACCAGATATTCGAGCCGTTTTAATAGATTGGTGTTGTCAGAACCCCAAAAGACGGCTAGCGCTGCCAATTACAAAAAAAAATCAGCCTCTTACTTTTCACGAATGGGCCTTAGATACTGTAATGAAGCCAGGTCTTGCGAATATTCCTGAGCCATTTCAAACGCCAGCTATCAAACCAGATCTGGTTTTTGCGCCTTGCTTAGGTTGGCAAGGATTTGAGCAACGATTTTGGCGGTTAGGTTATGGTGGTGGATATTACGATCGAAGTTTTGCGGATTTTGCCTTAGTTACTAATCCACCAATTTTTTTAGGTATTGGTCTTGAGGAGTTTGAATTAAGACCTGTTCAATGGCAAACTCAACCACATGACATCGCGTTGGATGGCATCATTACTGAAAAAAATAGTCGATACTCCAAGGGTTTTGTACCTCACCAATGACAGCCATTAACTATTATCGACGCCAAGTTCTCCAACAAATTAGTTTCTTTGGAATGTATCTAGGAGCCTCAGGAATATCTTATGGGGCAACTAGTTATTTTCTCTCCGGCTCTCTCATTAACCTCTTCCTATTAACGCAATCGCCGATTCAAAGAGAACTCCTTGGCATAATCAAGGTTAACTTGATTTCTCCTGAATTACGCTTTGATGAACCCCGCCAACGTCTTATTCTTCAGAGCGACTTAACTATTAGCTTGGATAACTCACAGCCAGTTCAAGCATTGATGCAGTGTAGTTCTTCTTTTCGCTATGAGGTAAGTAGTCGAAAAATATTCTTAAAAGACCCATTAATCGACCAACTTCGGATAGAAAAAATAGACGATAAAATTGGCCTAAATCACTTAATCCTTAGCCAAATTAACCCATTTCTATCCGGTTGGATTAATGGATTACTCGTTTTTGAATTCAACTCTAAAACCCAGCCTATTTTTAAAAAGACTCCCTCAGATATCAAAATTGAATCTGAAGGAATTCGGTTTTATTTTAGTTAGTCTAAGTTCTTAATGATAGCAATCGTTGGGTCTGCCTGATTTAACGAGTAAAAATGCAGCCCAGGTGCTCCTCCAGCCAGGAGTTGCAATGATAAATCCGTAACGACATCTAATCCAAAAGCCTTGATTGAAGCAATGTCATCGCCAAATCCTTCTAGACGTTTTCTAAGCCACCTTGGTATTTCAGCGCCACATGAGTCAGAAAAACGGAGTAGTTGTGAACTGCTGGTAATCGGCATAATACCTGGCACAATAGGCACTTTAACACCCCTAGACTCAACATCTTCTATGTACTGGAAATATGCGTCTGTGTTGTAAAAATACTGGGTGATTGCTGAGTTAGCGCCTGCCTGTATTTTAGTTACAAAGTGTTCTATATCTGCACGAACGCTACTAGCTTGCGGATGCATTTCTGGATAAGCAGCAACCTCAATGTGAAACCAATCTCCATACGATTCACGGATGTAAGCCACTAGCTCATTAGCATGATGAAATTCGCCATATTGTCCCATGCCTGAGGGCAAATCTCCCCTTAAGGCAACAATACGTCGCACACCCATTTCTTTGTAAAGCCGAAGAAGTTCATAAATATTTTCCTTAGAACTTCCAACACACGATAAATGCGGGGCGGCTTCTTGGCCGCTTTGATGAATGGACTCTACGGTCCGTAGAGTCCCCTCTTGTGTTGATCCACCGGCACCGAAGGTAACAGAAAAAAAACTGGGCTTGACTTCTTTTACCAAGCGATCTTTTACGAGACGCAATTTTTCTGCACCCTCCGGTGTTTTAGGAGGAAAGAACTCAATACTGAGTTCTTTTGAACGTTTTTTATCCATCAATTAATAACGATATGTGTCTGACTTAAATGGCCCTTGTTTTGTTACACCAATGTAATTTGCTTGCTCATCAGTTAACACGGTTAATTGTGCATTCAAGGTTTTTAACTGCAAAACGGCGACCTTTTCGTCTAAATGCTTAGGCAGTGTATAAACCCCTATTGGATACTCGTTCGTTTTAGACTTGGTCCATAACTCAATTTGCGCAATCGTTTGATTGGCGAATGAGGAGCTCATCACATACGAAGGATGACCAGTGCCACAACCTAAATTCACTAAACGGCCTTTGGCCAGCAGAATAATACGTTTTTCTGCTTGACCGCCAACCGCTGGGAATATGACGTGGTCTACTTGCGGCTTGATTTCTTCCCACTGGTATTTTTCAATGCCAGCGACATCAATTTCATTATCAAAGTGCCCAATATTGCAAACAATGGCCTGATTTTTCATGCGAATCATAATGTCGTGGGTAATAACGTGATAGTTTCCTGTTGCCGTAACAAAGATGTCCGCTTTGTCAGCCGCGTACTCCATCGTTACAACCCGAAACCCTTCCATTGCAGCTTGCAAAGCACAAATCGGATCTACCTCTGTTACCCATACCTGGGCAGATAGTGCTCGTAGTGCTTGAGCGGATCCCTTCCCTACATCGCCATAGCCAGCCACTACCGCTACTTTACCTGCGATCATGACATCCGTTGCACGTTTAATCGCATCGACTAAAGATTCACGGCAACCGTAGAGATTATCAAACTTACTCTTTGTAACCGAGTCGTTCACATTAATTGCTGGAAATTTCAGTTCGCCTTTTTTGAACATTTGATACAAACGGTGCACGCCTGTAGTTGTCTCTTCTGTAACGCCCTTTACTTCTACTAATCTCTTAGAGTACCAAGTAGCATCTTGCTTGAGCTTGGCCTTAATTGATGCGTATAGGATCGTTTCCTCTTCACTGGTTGGATGATTTAAAACGGACAAGTCTTTCTCAGCCCGAGCACCCAAGTGAAGCAATAAAGTCGCATCGCCACCATCATCCAAAATCATGTTGGTATAGCCGCCATCCGCCCACTCAAAAATTCGGTGGGTAAAGTCCCAATACTGCTCTAAACTCTCACCTTTGATTGCAAATACCGGAGTACCATTAGCAGCAATTGCTGCCGCAGCATGATCTTGCGTTGAGTAAATATTGCAAGAAGCCCAGCGAATTTGTGCGCCTAAAGCTTCTAAAGTTTCGATTAAAACAGCTGTTTGAATCGTCATATGAAGTGATCCAGTAATACGAGCACCCTTTAACGGTTGGGTAACTTCATACTCTTTACGTATAGCCATTAAGCCTGGCATTTCACTTTCAGCGATGGCTATTTCTTTGCGACCGAAATTGGCTAAGGAAATATCAGCTATCTCATAGTCTGTTGAAATCTTTAAATCTGATAAGGTATTCATTTGCACTCCAAGCAAATTGAAATGCTGAGGGAGCTTTTAAAGAAGCTCACCAACCATCATTTCAAGGTTAGTGAGCGCCGTTGCCAAGACTCATGAGAGCCACTCCAAGCCTAGGGAAATCAGCCATACAAACTGACTGATGTCCTCGCAACGCTCCTTGGAGAATTTTTTGAAATTATAAACCAGCTGCAGATTTTAGTGTTAAAGCCAAATCTCTTGCCTCCCAAGAAAACTCCGGCTCCTCTCTACCAAAGTGACCGTAAGCTGCAGATTTTTTATAAATTGGGCGTAGTAAATTTAACATTTTGACAATACCTTTTGGCCTTAAGTCAAAGTGAGTATTTACCAACTCAGATATTTTCTCATCTGAAACAACGCCTGTGCCATAAGTGCTAACCCATACTGAGGTAGGTTTTGCCACACCAATGGCATAGGAAACCTGGACCAGGCATTTACTCGCTAAACCCGCAGCCACAACATTTTTGGCAACATACCTAGCAGCATAGGCTGCCGAACGATCAACCTTAGATGGGTCCTTGCCAGAAAATGCGCCGCCACCATGGGGGCAAGAGCCACCATAAGTATCCACAATAATTTTGCGGCCAGTTAAACCACAATCACCTTGCGGACCACCCACCACAAATCGGCCAGTCGGATTGACTAAATACTTGATCTCACCTTTAACAAAATCTTTTGGTAAAACGGGTTTAATAATCTCTTCGATAACCGCCTCTCGCAATTTCTCAAGCGTAATGTCTGGAGCGTGTTGCGTAGATAAGACAACCGTGTCAATAGAATGCGGTTTGCCATCAACATATCGCATCGTCACCTGAGATTTGGCATCCGGTCTTAACCAGTTCAACCGACCATCTCGACGTAAATGGGCTTGTCGCTCCACTAAGCGATGTGCCAAATGAATAGGCATCGGCATCAACTCAGGAGTTTCATCAACAGCGTAGCCAAACATCAATCCTTGATCACCAGCACCTTGATCTAAAGGGTCATCGCCAGCCTTGTCTACGCCCTGCTTAATATCCGGACTTTGCTTATCGTACGCCACTAAAACAGCGCAACCCTTATAGTCAATTCCATATTCTGTATTGTCGTAGCCAATCTCTCGCAGAGTATCCCGTGCTACCTTGATGTAATCCACATTAGCAGTCGTTGTAATTTCACCGGCGAGCACAACTAAGCCAGTATTACATAGCGTCTCAGCAGCAACTCGAGCAGTCGGGTCTTGCGCCAATATGGCGTCTAAAATTGCATCGGAGATTTGATCCGACACTTTATCAGGATGTCCCTCAGAAACGGATTCCGAGGTAAAAAAATAATCATTTGCCATTCAAGTTTCCTTCAGTTTAAAGTTATGACAACACGTGCCAGTTAACTTGAACGGCGACGCTTTAGCAGAATTTATGAATCGCCCGGCAAGTTGTCTTAACTCGGCGATACTGAAGTATATAACGATTTGAATCATTCATCAATTCTTCGTCTTTTGTCGAAAATTTGCATATCATATGGGTAATGCGATGGATTATTCAAATTTTAGGCTTGCTTTCCCTCAAGCATCTCCAACAATTAGGTAGCCTACTTGGGCTAATGACCTTTTGGTTCTCTAGTAAAGATCGCCAGCTAATTAAAAATAATTTAGCTCAAGCACAAACCACTTATACCTTTGAGGCAAATCCTATAAAAATTGCCCAAGCATCCGGTACCATGCTGGCTGAAAGCTTATGGATTTGGAATCATCCACAAGATTGTCTCAAGTTGACCGAGGTTCTAGATTGGCAGGTTGTAGATCAAGCTATGGCGGAGGGTAAGGGGCTCCTCATGCTCACCCCACATCTTGGCGCATTTGAAATGATCCCAAGAGTTTTGGCAGAACATTTCTGCGCAACAATCATTTATAAACCAGCTAAGCAAGCTTGGTTAAACCAAGTTATTGAAAAGGGCCGCTCTCATCCGCAAATGCATTTTGTTCCAGCAAATATTCAAGGTGTAAGACAAGTTGCTAGAGCACTCCAAAGAGGTCAGGCAGTCGGCATACTGCCAGATCAAGTTCCTGGCGATGGCGATGGTGTCTGGGTTCCCTTTTTTGGAAAACTCGCATATACAGCTGTACTGCCAGCCAAGTTAGCCACTAAAAATCAAGTTCCCACTATTATATTTTCTGCTACTCGAAAAAAAATTGGTCTTGGTTGGACCATCCGAGCAACGCGAATCAATCAACCATTTGATACAGATCCAAGTATTGCGGCTGAAGAATTAAACCGCGCCATAGAAGAGGTTATTTTAAAATGCCCCGAACAATATCTCTGGGGATATAACCGCTATAAACAACCTGCCGGAGCTCCTCCAGCTCCAAGCGCGCAATCATGAAACTCCTTTACCTAATTTGTAATTATTGTAGCCTTGGGCTTTTATACCTTCTCTCCGTGGCTCCCCTTCGCCTACTGCATCTGTTTGGCGACATCATCGGATATTTGATTTCTTATTTACCGATAGAACGTCAACGAGTGACAAACATCAATTTACAACTGTGTTATGCGGAGTATTCGCCACTTGCCAGAAAAAAACTGGCGCGCCAACACTGGCAATTATTTGCTAGAAGTACCCTAGAAAGAGCGTATCTATGGCTCGGTTCGAAAGAACAAATTAAAGACTTCGTCCAGATAAAAAGTGCTATTAATCTGCTCGATGGAAAGCCTCGCTTATTTGTGAGCATGCACTTAATTGGTATCGAAGCTGGTCTGATTGCAACCTCGATTTACATGCAAGAATTAGGCCTCAAAGAACCGAATACTTTATATGTTCGTATGAAAAACTCTTTTTTTGATACCCGTATCAAAAAATGGCGTGAACGCTTTGGGTCAAAAATGGTTCTACGACAACATAATTCGAGGGATTTGATTCGCCAAATACGTCGCCAGCAAGTTGTGGTGATATCGCCAGATATGGATTTAGGTAAACAAGACTCTATTTTTGTTCCTTTTTTTGGTATTCCTACCTGTACAGTTACCTCCGTATCAAGACTCGCCCGCTTAAGCGGGGCAGAAGTATGCCCGATCGTGACAACCCTCAATCCTGATGGAAAAGGCTATACATGTCAAATTTATCAAGCCTTAGAACACTTTCCAACGGCCGATTTAATCGAAGATACGACTCGACTCAATCAATTCTTCGAAGCACAAATCCGCCCAAGACCACAAGAGTATTATTGGGTTCATAAAAGATTTAAAAATCGTCCCGATGGACATCCTCGGTTTTATTAATAAGGCTTTTAATGATTTTGCAATTTACTAAAATGCATGGTTGTGGCAATGACTTTATTGTCATTGATGGTATCCATCAAGACTTAAGCCAAATTAATACCGCCCAGTGGCAGTTTTTAGCAGATCGTCACTTTGGCATTGGAGCTGATCAGATTTTACTAGTAGAAAATTCCTCCCTCAAGGATGTCGATTTTAAATACCGCATTATTAATCACGATGGTACTGAAGTCGAGCAGTGTGGGAATGGCTCGCGTTGTTTCGTGCGATTTGTGAGAGAAAAAGCCCTTTCAAATAAAAAACTGTTACGGGTAGAAGTGCGACATACCGTGCTAACACTCCAAGAGTTGGATAACGGCCTAGTAGAGGTCAATATGGGTAAGCCCATCTTGACCCATCAGGAGATCCCTTTTGAACCGGGTCATTCGCCCCAAAAAACTAGTGGCCATATCGACCTTTACCAATTATTAGATTCCCCTGTACCCGAAAAGACACCTATCTGGATCTCTACTTTGTCGATGGGCAATCCCCATGCGGTTATTATTGTGGACTCCTGCCAAGATGCTCCGGTTTTAGAATATGGGCCAATAATTGAACATCATCCCGCCTTCATTAAACGCGTCAACGTAGGCTTTATGGAAATCCTTTCGCGCCATGAAATCAACCTCCGGGTTTTTGAAAGGGGCTCCGGAGAAACGCTTTCCTGTGGGACAGGTGCTTGTGCGGCAGCGGTCAGTGGTGTCTTACAAAATCTTGTTGATTCTCCCGTGACGGTCAATACCCGTGGTGGAGTGCTCAATATTCATTGGGACTTTATAAATCAAGGACAGTCAGCTGAAGTATTCATGACGGGTCCTGCCAAAACTGTTTTCGATGGAAAAATTTCTTTACCAGAAATTTAAGTTATTCCATACTTTGTGCCATATGCCTCTACCGCTGGTAGAAATGTTTGTAATGACGGGTCTGAACTGGCCTGTAAAAAACCTAATAAATCCTGTAAGTTTGCAATCGCTAAAACTGGAATCCCAAACTCGTTTTGAACATCCTGCACAGCAGAGAATTTCCCAATTTGAACAGCGTCCCCGGATCTCTCCATCCGATCTAGGGCAATCAAGACAGCACAAGGCGTCGCTCCAGCGGCCGCAATCATTGCAACAGACTCACGTACACTCGTACCTGCTGAAATCACATCATCAACAATGACTACACGACCTTGTAGGGGTGCACCAACGATAATGCCACCCTCACCATGATCCTTCACCTCTTTACGATTGTAAGAAAAAGGTACGCTTTGACCCATTTGTGCCAAAGCAATGGCAGTCGTTGCCGCCAAAGTGATTCCTTTATATGCTGGTCCAAATAACATCTCAAAAGAAATTCCAGCATGGACTAATGCGCGAGCGTAAAATTGCCCTAAGGCCCGAAGCCGATCGCCGTCATTAAAGTCCCCCGCATTAAAAAAATAGGGTGAAATGCGGCCAGCCTTGGTCTTAAAAGAACCAAAAGATAACACTTTTGACTCTAGGGCAAATTGAATAAATTCAGATGAATGAGATGTCATGTTAAGAATAATAACTGCGAATGTAAATGGTTTAAGATCTGCGGCAAAAAAGGGCTTTATAGAGTGGTTACAAACTACCCATGCTGACCTCATTTGTTTACAAGAAATTAAAGCACAGTCAGCCGATTTATCTCCAGAATTATTAAATCCTTCAAACTATCAGGGGGTATTTCAATTTGCCCAAAAAAAAGGTTATAGCGGAACTGGTATCTATTCTAAGCATACTCCAGATGAGATTCAAATTGGTTTTGGAGAGTTCGAGTTCGATCAAGAAGGGAGATATACCGCCCTGCGTTTTGGGAAACTTTGGATTATCAGTGCCTACTTTCCCTCGGGGTCAAGCTCACCAGATCGTCAAGAGGCCAAATGGCGCTTTTTGAAAGTATTCCTGCCACATCTTCAAGCCCTTAAAAATGCCGGCATGGACGTACTCTTATGCGGTGATATGAATATTGCTCACCAAGAGGTTGATCTAAAAAACTGGCAAGGTAATTTGAAGAATTCAGGCTTTCTTCCTGAAGAGAGAGCTTGGCTTACCCACTTGTTTTCACAGGTGGGATTTTGTGATGTTTATCGAGCCCTAGAGCCCGGCGCAACTCAAACCTGCTACACCTGGTGGAGCCAGCGCGGGCAGGCATATAACAATAATGTTGGTTGGCGTATTGATTATCAAATCGCTACGCCAGCAATTGCTCAATTAGCCAAAAAAGCAACGGTTTATAAAGATACGCGCTTCTCCGACCATGCTCCACTTATCGTTGATTATGATTACTCACTTGGTAAATGAGCTGTTGCAAAGCCGTTATTTTCTGGCAGACCTTGTCGACTGACAAACCAGACAAGAACTAATACTGGCAAGCCAAGTAATGCCGTCATACTAAAAAACCATCCATAACCAAAATTGTCCACATACAGTCCAGAAAAGCCCGCTAACCATTTGGGGATAAGTAACATCATCGAACTAAAAAGTGCATATTGCGTGGCACTATAGGTGACATTAGTTAGAGACGATAAATAAGCAATAAAGGCGGCTGAAGCAATTCCTGAACTTAAATTATCGGCTGAAATAACAAAAATTAGCCCTTGTAAGTCATGGCCTCTAGTAGCTAACCAAGCAAATAATAAGTTACTGAGAGCTGATAAGACTGCTCCGACCATGAGCATGCGTAATACACCAAAGCGAACGGTAAGACCCCCACCAATAAATGCACCAATTAATGTCATCAACACACCATATATTTTGGAAACAGTTGCAACTTCATCTTTGGTATATCCCATATCTACGTAAAAGGGATTTGCCATAATCCCCATCACCACATCACTAATTCGGTAAACAGCAATGAGACTTAAAATTAAAATAGCGTGCCAACGATAACGTCGTATAAACTCCGCAAATGGCTCTACAAAAAACTCCTGTAACCAACGCTTCGGACCTAATGATCGATGTAAAACCGCAAGCCGTTTTTCTGGAGAAAAAAATACTGTAATCACTCCGACAAACATAGACATTGCCATACACAAATATGCAAATTGCCACGCCCTAGCCTCATATATCCCACTCATCTCTAATTGAGAACGCGCAGCAATCCATAAGACGCCAGCACCAGCCCAAATCATTGCTAAACGATAGCCCGTTTGATAGGCCGCAACCAACACGCCTTGGTGATCAACTTCTGCAGATTCAATCCGGTACGCATCTAAGGCGATGTCTTGCGTGGCCGATCCAAAGGCCACGAATAAAGCACACCAAACCAAATAATTTAACTGAGCTATTGGATCAATCAAAGACATACCAATTAAGCCAGCAACGATCATTGCTTGTCCAAATAATAACCAAGCTCTTCTTCTACCAAAGTAGTTTGTAAAAAAGGGAATCGGCAATCGATCGACTAATGGTGACCATAACCATTTAAAACCATAAATCAGGCCAATCCAGGACAAAAAGCCAATCGTACTTCGTTCTATGCCCGCTTCACGTAACCAAAATCCTAAAGTACCAAGCACAAGGAGTAATGGCAAGCCAGCCGAAAAACCTAAAAAAAACATGCGACATGTTCGAATTTCTGTATAGGACTTAAAAATTTCGAGCCAAGTGCTTTTTTTAGCTTGGCTTGGTGAGTTATGGCCAACCGGTACCATATTCTTTAGGTACGCCCAACTCGATAGATTGCTAGACTGCCAAATAGATTAGCACCCCATTTGACTTCTTGACTGTCATGTAAAACTACACGGTCAAGTATCCGAATACCGATTTTGCTTGCTAAAGACTCAAAGTCCTTAATCGTTAAAACTCGGACATTGGGGGTGTTGTACCAATCGTAAGGCAAGGATTTAGACACAGGCATATGGCCCATAAAAACGGCCACGCGATGTGACCAGTGCGCAAAGTTTGGAAAAGAAACAACACATTCTTTACCAACCCGAACGACCTCTCGCAAGATAGCTTCAGTCTGATGAATCGTTTGCAATGTTTGCGAGAGAACTACGGTATCAAAACTTTGATCTTCAAAAAGTGCGAGTCCACCCTCCAAGTCCTGCTGAATCACATCTAAATCTTTGGCTACACAGGCTAAGACTTGCTCATCCGAGATTTCAACGCCATATGTTTTAACTTGTTTGGCGCGGCGTATGTACTCTAAAAATACACCGTCACCACACCCCAAGTCTAAAAGAGTTGAATTCGGCTTAACCCAATTTGCAATTGCAGAAAAATCAGCCCGAATAGCCTCAAAGCTCAATTACATTCTCCTTGCATCTTGACAAAATATGACTGGATTAGTGCATGGTACCTTGCATCATCTAGTAAAAATGCATCGTGCCCATGCGGCGCATCAATCTCTGCATAAGCTACACGATGTTTATTATCTAGTAAGGCCTTGACAATTTCTCGACTTCGCTCTGGTGCAAAACGCCAATCGGTAGAAAAACTAATCACCAAAAAATTCGCTTGCATATGAGCAAAAGCCTTTGAAAGGTCATTCTTAAAGTCCATCGCAGGGTCAAAGTAGTCCAGTGCTCTAGTTATCAGTAAATAGGTATTCGCGTCGAAATAATCTGCAAATTTGTCACCTTGATAACGTAAATAGCTTTCTACTTCAAATTCCGTATCAAAACTAAATTGATAATCTTGCTTAGCACCTGTTGGTCGACGTAATACGCGCCCAAATTTTTCGGCCATATCATCATTGGATAAATACGTAATATGACCAATCATCCTAGCTACCCGTAAACCACTTTTGGGGACAACGGCATGGGCATAAAAATTCCCTTGATGAAAGTCTGGGTCACTCATAATAGCATTGCGAGCAATTTCGTTAAAGGCAATATTCTGCGCTGACAAATTCGCCGAAGAGGCAATCACGATGCAATGCCCGACGCGCTCTGGGAACATCATTCCCCAAGCGATTGCTTGCATCCCACCTAGGCTGCCCCCCATAACTGCTGCAAATTTCTGTACCCCAAAGTAATCGGCCACATAAGATTGTGAAAGCACCCAGTCTTCTACAGTCAAAATCGGAAAATTGGCTCCATAAGGAATACCTGTTGCTGGATCGGGACTCATGGGGCCCGTAGAGCCAAAACAAGATCCTAAATTATTAATTCCGATGACAAAAAAATGGTTTGTATCAACCGGCTTACCAGGCCCAACCATGTTATCCCACCAACCTGTCTGGCCACTATCGTTCACCCCTGCAACATGATGCGAAGCATTTAAGGCATGACAAATTAATACGGCATTTGATTTTTTGGCATTGAGGATTCCGTATGTTTCAACTTTTAAAGTATAGGGGCCAAAATGTGCGCCACTCTTTAAGGGCAGAGCTTTTGTAAATTCGAGTGAGTACAACTTGGTTTGCAAACTACTCATGCAAAAAGAAGTACCTTCAAGGATGCTGGTGCGTTATCAAGCGGAGATTTGGTAAATCCACTACGAGCAAAACGATGCCAACGACCGATAACAACTGCCATAATTAAAGCTGAACGTTGACCTATATCTTCAGTCGCCCAATTGCTCTGGTGCTGTGTTTGCAAAATCCGAAAAGACTGTTTAAGTGAGGCTTCAACGCGTTCTAACACTTGGTTGATGCGTTCTTGCAACCTGGCGTCTTCTTGAAATAATGAGTCCCCCAACAAGACTCGCGTCATCCCTGGATTTTTTTCCGAAAAGGCTAAAAGCATCATAGTAATCTCATAAATTTGCTTTTGCCCATCATCTTCTTTAGCAATAATTTGATTAATTAAGCCAAAAATACTCTGCTCAATGAAGGCAATTAAACCATCAAACATTTGCGCTTTACTCGCAAAATGTCGATATAAAGCCGCCTCTGAAACTTGAATCTTCGCAGCTAATGCTGCCGTGGTAACTCTTTCCCCTCGGGGGTTCTCAAGCATTTCAGCTAAGGCTTGCAGAATTTGAACGCGTCTCTCCCCAGGCTTTGGCCTCTTTCGCGCTGGAACAGATTGCTCACTTCCAACTGGTAGAGGGCTGCTTGTTGAAGAGTTATCTGAATTCATATAATTAATTTGAACGAATCATCGTACCAAAAGCTTGTTCAGTTAGAATTTCTAATAATAAAGAATGTTCTATCCTACCATCAATAATATGTACTGAATGAACCCCACTTCTTGCAGCATCTAAGGCTGATGATATTTTTGGTAACATGCCGCCTGATATCGTACCATCTGCAAATAACCGATCAATTTCCTGAGCTGATAAATCCGTGAGTAATTCACCCTCACGATTCATTACGCCAGGGATATTTGTCATCATGACTAGCTTTTCGGCATTTAAAATCTCGGCCATTTTCCCAGCCACTAAATCCGCATTAATGTTATAGGCTCGCCCGTCCTCACCAAAGCCAATGGGAGAAATAACAGGGATAAACGCATCGTCCTGCAAGGCTTTGACTACAGCAGGATTAATAGAGCTAATTTCACCTACAAAACCTAAATCAATCGATTTGGAGGCATCATTTCGATCAGTCATTAACATTTTTTTTGCTTTAATTAACCCGCCATCCTTGCCGGTTAATCCAACAGCTTGGCCACCAAACTGGTTAATCATCATCACGATATCTTGCTGAACCTCACCACCTAATACCCACTCGACGACTTCCATCGTCTCATCATCGGTTACGCGCATGCCTTGTACAAAAGTTCCTTCTTTACCGATTTTCCTTAAAGCGTCATCTATTTGGGGTCCGCCACCATGCACCACAACCGGATTCATACCAACGAGTTTTAAAAGAATCACATCCCGCGCAAAACTTTCTTTTAAGCGCTCTTCAATCATCGCGTTTCCACCATACTTAATCACGATTGTCTTACCATGATACTGACGAATATACGGTAATGCCTCAGCAAGTATTTCTGCTTTTAAGGCCGGCGCAATATCGCCAAGACTGAGGTCTTTATGTTCCATGGTTATTTAAATAGGATGTAAATTAATAAAAGAAGATGTCTTTACAGATATTCCAAGTTTTCGCAGAATATTGCTAATATACTCTCCCATACTCAACAATTCATTAGTATTTTCAATTTTTAATTGGAATTAGAAAACGTGGTGGTCTATCTACAACGTCAAAGCGTCTTTAAATCATTAACAAATACTAGAAGAAAACGCTTTTCTTGTTTAGTCCCCAAAAAGTTTCTGTCTTAACTCCCTACGCTCCTGAGCCTCAAGGGAAAGATTTGCGGTTGGCCTAGCCAATAAACGCGCCACACCAATTGCTTCACCCGTCTCCTCACACCAACCATAATCTCCAGATTCAATGCGAGCCAAGGCTTGTTCGACTTTTTTCAAAAGCTTGCGTTCGCGATCCCGCGTTCTTAACTCAAGGGCGTGTTCTTCTTCAATAGTTGCCCGGTCCGCAGGGTCCGGTACCAAAATATTATCGCGCAGATTTTCAGTTGTTGTATCAGCATTTTTCAAAATGTCTTCACGTAATCTTGCCAATTTTTCCTTAAAAAAGTCTAACTGAGATTTACTCATATAGTCTTTTTCTGACATTTTTACTAATACCGCTTCAGTAATCAATTCTGAGGATGTTGAGGCAGTTGACTTCTTTTCTTTGGTAATCATCAATTTGTTTGTTGCATTCTTCTTAGTTGCTGTGCTAGCCGATACTTTGGCTACCACGATTGGTTTAATTTTTTCAGCCGGTGTGGTCTGAACTACTTTTTTTGCCTTTACCGCAGGCGATACTTGAGTTACTGACTTTGCCTTAGTTACAGGCCCTACCTTAGCCGCAGGCATTGCCCTTATCGCGGACTTGGCTTTTACTATTGGTAAAGCCTTTACCACAGGCTTTACCCCGGTAGCCTTGGCTAAGCCAGTTTTTTTAATGTTCTTTTTCGCCACTGTAACCATATTTGTATCTCCTGTGTAATTTACACACTTTTTATTACTCTACAATTTTTATTCCCGAATCATTCCTAACTTGTAACTTTGACAAAATTTAAAGGCAAATTGTAACTTCACTTGGTAGACTACACCAAACACCCCTCTAATCCCATCAAAAGTGTATCTTTTGGCAAATCAGTCCCAATAAAAACAATCTTTGTTTGCTTTTGCTCAGTAGCAGCCCATGGGCCCGCCATATCACTTCCCATCATTTCATGAACACCTTGCAAAACCACCTTACGATTAGACCCCTTGATGTATAAAACTCCCTTATATCTCATGAGTTTAGGGCCAAAAACGCTCAGAATGCCACCTAAAAAGTCTTCTAACTTCTTATGCTCAAAAGGTCGCTCACTTCTAAATACAAATGACTGAATTTTATCGGTATGGCCGTGGTGATGCGCATGTCCATGATGGTGGTCATGATGCTCATGACCATGATCGTGGCCGCAGTCATCGTGGTTATCTTGGGCTAAAAAATGCGGGTCAATATCTAATTTTGCGTTCAAATTAAATCCATGCAGGTCAAAAACCTCATCTAAATTAACAACACCTTGTTGAATTTCTTTAATGGGCGCTTTGGGATTCATATGAATTAAGCGATTTCTTAATGCACTACGCGTTTTTTCATCCACCACATCCGTCTTCGTAATAAAAATCTGATCAGCAAACCCGACTTGTGCTTGCGCCTCTTCATGCTCACTTAACTGGGCGTCTCCATGCTTGGCATCTACTAAAGTAACTATGGCGTCTAATACATAATGATCAGCGACATCATCATCCATAAAAAAAGTTTGGGCAACCGGCCCTGGATTTGCAATCCCCGTTGTCTCTATCACAACCCGCTCAAATTGAATCGTTTTACTCTTGCGCTGATCCCAGAGCTGCTTTAACGCTTCTACTAAGTCGCCACGAATAGTGCAGCAAACACAACCATTACTCATTTGAACAATTTGCTCATTACTCTCTTGGATCAAAATTTCATTATCAATATTTTCTTCGCCAAACTCATTTTCAATGACGGCAATTTTCTTCCCGTGATTAGTCGTTAAGATGTGTTTAAGTAAGGTGGTTTTTCCACTGCCTAAAAAGCCAGTGAGAATTGTTACCGGAATCAGTGCCATATGTTTACCTAATTAAAATTACTTCACTTTGCTTCAACATGATCAAATATAACAATCTTCTTCAGAATCCTATATTCTTTCTAACATCAAGCCCTTCAAATAGTTCCCTTCAGGGAAACTAGATAATTTAGGGTGGTCTAGCCCCGAAGTCAAGCGCTTTAGTACTCGAAATCCCAGCTTTGGGTCTTTTTTATGGGTTGCAGCCTCTTGGGCAGCCAAAAAGACCGTTTGATCAAATAATTCGAGGTCCATTGCGCCTGAACATGAAAAAGTCAGCAATAAGCCATTCGGACGCAACATTTGCATAGCCGATCGATTGATTTCCTTATAAGCCTTTTTGGCGCGCAACAAATGCTGCGCTGAGGGGGCAAATTTTGGCGGGTCTAAAATAATCATATCAAACTGCTCACCCCCCTCACGGTACTTTTTTAGCAAGTCAAATGCGTCCTCATCGACCCATTTAGCTTTAGATGGGTCTAAATGATTTAAGGCGAGTTGACGGCTAGCGATTGCTAAGGCATCACCTGAAGAGTCTACTGAAATAACCTCACTCGCACCACCTTGAAGAGCAGCTAATGAAAAACCCCCGGTATAACAAAACATGTTTAGAACTCGTAATCCTGAGGATAACTTCGCCACCTCTAGGCGATTATCCCGCTGATCAATATAAAAGCCCGTCTTATGTCCCTTCGTCGGATCAATTAAATACTGAATTTGATTTTCTTGAACAATTAATTCTGTATCAGTTAACTCGCCCTTTAAAACCCCACTCGCCAAGCTAAGCCCCTCTCGCTCACGCACTGCCGCATCAGATCTTTCATAGATACAATGGCAAGCAGTCTGATCCTCCAAAATTTGGACAATGGCTTCTTTCCAAAATTCGACCCCGGCACTTAAAAATTGACAGACTAAAGTCTGGTTGTACTGATCAACAATGAGCCCTGGCAGGCCATCTGCCTCTCCAAAAATCAAGCGGATAGCGCTAGTCTGAACAACCCATTTTTTTCGGTGTGCTAGTGCAATTGCTATTTTTCTTTTGAAAAAAGCATGATCAATCGGCTCATTTTCATCCCATGACCAAATTCTGGCGCGAATCTGTGACATCGGGCTATAGGCTGCACGGCCAATAAACCGTCCACTATCACTCTTTACAGTGACTGTCGAACCCGAAGTAATCTTTCCTTCATAACCAACCACGGCGCTAGCAAATATCCAAGGGTGATGATTCATTGGTGAGCGCTCTTTACCAGCGCCAAGAATAATAGTGGCTTGCATCTGTCTTATATCTTTTCTGCTTTAGCACGCGGATGCGCCATATCGTAGACCTGTGCGAGGTGTTGAAAATCTAATGCGGTATAAATTTGAGTGCTCCCAATACTTACATGTCCAAGCATCTCCTGCACGGCTCTTAAATCATGGGATGATTGCAGTACATGACTCGCAAAACTATGCCTTAACATGTGTGGATGTACATGCACTGGTAAGCCAGAGCGCAATGCTAATTGTTTTAATCTGGCCTGTACAGTCCTTGGCGATAGCCTAGTCAACTTTTCGTTAATAAATAATGGTCCGTCAGAGGCCTTTAATTGCTCTTGGCGACAGTCGCGCCAAAGTACTAAAGCACGCATCGCCTCTTTTCCTATTGGCACTATGCGGCGCTTATTACCTTTACCCAAGACAGTAACTTCTGCACTAGCCCAGTCTACCCAACCCGATGAGTCCTTTGCATAGGCTTGTGTCTGAAAATAATTAATCCCTAATATTTCTGAAAGCCGGAGTCCAGATGAGTAAAGTAACTCAATCATCGCGTGGTCGCGCTGAAGTATCCAAGAGGCTTTACCATTATTGCTATCATCGATTACCGACTTACAGGACGCTTCTTGCTTAGCACGCTCCATAAGAACCTGAGCATATTCCACACTTAATGCCTTAGGAAGTGATTTTGCTTTTTTGGGTGGACGAAGACCGTGCACAGGATTTAACAGCATCGTATAACTAAATAACCTAGGCCCTTCCAATACCAGCCACTCAAAGAATGTTCGCCAGGATGAAATCATTCTAGCTAAAGACCTCGCTGATAATCCGTTCGCATGTAACTTACTAACCCAAACCCTGATATGGTGTCCTTGAACAAGATCCCAACTGATGTTGTTCAGACTTATAAAATTATGCAGCTTGATTAAATCCTGTTGGTAAGCTTTTAGTGTGTGCGGTGAGAACTGTCGAATACAGCGCAATTCCTCTAAAAAAAGTGCTACTTCCTTACTTAGTTGAACATCCATTCGCATTAATCAACCTGGAAACGACTTAATGCGGCAGCAGCTAAATTACCTAATTGCTCTAAATAAACAAGGCCCATCTCCGGTAAAAACTTTTCTTTATCCGCACTAAGCATCAGAACTACTCCAAGAGTTCGACCATTATGTCGAAGTAGTAATGCTGCAAAACTGCCATCAGTTAGGTCACGGTGATGCGATAAAAATAATGGCTCCACATCATGCGCTCCGCAGTAAATACCTTTTTGAAGCTTTTCTATATCAAATGAGCTTAAATGATCAACCGAAACAAACTTGACCTGGCCAATTTCAAATAATTCATTTAAACCCTCTGTAATTCTTGCGCATGTTTGCTCTTCATCTTTAGTAGCCAATAAACCCTCTAGCCACTGAACCATGAGGGATTGCGTCTTGTCATTTTCAGAACCAAACCGCAACATATCTGAAAGTCGTCGATTTAAGTCTCTATTTTGATTTCGTAAAACGTGCATCTGCTTTTCTTGTAAAGAAACAGCACGGCCGCTATGTGAGTTGGCTAATTCCATTTGCGTGAGTAATTCTGCGTGCCGCTCAAAAAAACCTGGTGTACTTAATAACCACTGCGCGACTAATTGCTCTCTTTCAACTTGCGACGCATCTAACTCTAGGCTGGACATATCAAATCTCTTTAGGTTGGGGTAAGTTTTTGTTTGAGAAGCGCGTTGACTTGAGCTGGGTTAGCCTTACCTTTGGAGGCCTTCATAATCTGACCAACTAAAGCATTAAACGCTTTTTCTTTGCCGCTGCGATACTCTTCGACTGATTTTGTATTCGCCAATAATACTTCATCAATAATTATTTCAATTGCACCAGTATCACTAATTTGCCTTAAGCCCTCTTGATCGATAACCTGATCAACGACGCCTTCTAATTGCAATGGCTCTTTTTGCCCACGCTCCCATAAAAGCGTAAATATTTCTTTTGCAATCTTATTAGAAATCGTGCCATCTTGTACCCTTTTTAATAACTCAGCTAAATGTACTGGCAGAACCGGCGATTGCCAAGCCCTGAGCGCATCTCGGTTAAGTGCAAAAGCAAAATCACCTGTCATTAAATTAGCCGCTGCCTTCACCATGGATTGATCAATTTTTTCGATTAATTCCATAAAAAACTCTGCTGTCTCTCGATCCTGCGTTAGTAGAGTTGCATCATAGCTACTCAAACCATGAGCTGTCTGCCACTGCCCCCTTAGCTTTGCCGGTAATGGTGGCATTGAATCTTGAATTTGAGCAATCCACTCTTTAGAAATATTTACAGGTAATAGATCTGGATCTGGAAAATACCGATAATCCTGCGCATCCTCCTTACTTCGCATGCTGCGCGTCTCACCTCGATCTGGGTCATATAGGCGAGTTTCTTGCTTGACGATACCGCCATCTTCGATTAATTCGATTTGGCGGCGTACCTCAAATTGAATAGCCTCTTCTAAAAATTTAAACGAATTCAAATTTTTAATCTCGCAACGCGTGCCAAATGTGATTTCTCCTTTATACCTCACCGAGACATTTGCGTCACATCGAAACGATCCCTCTTGCATATTCCCATCACAAATACCAAGCCACATAACTAAGGCATGCAACTGTTTGGCATAAGCGACCGCCTCGGCAGCACTTCGCATGACGGGTTCGGTAACAATTTCTAATAAGGGCGTACCGGCTCTATTTAAATCAATACCACTAGACAGCTCACCATGTGGGCCCGCAAAATCTTCATGCAATGACTTTCCGGCATCTTCTTCTAAATGCGCCCGAGTTAATACAACCTCTTTTTCTTGGCCATTGACATCTATTCGTAAAGAACCGCCCACCACGACTGGCAAATCCATTTGGCTAATTTGATATCCCTTGGGCAAATCTGGATAAAAGTAATTTTTACGGGCAAATACACTCACAGGGGCAATCTTTGATCCTAAAGCTAAACCTAACCGGATTGCGTGACTAACTACCTCTCTGTTTAATACTGGCAAGGTGCCAGGTAAGGCTAAATCTACCGCACAAGCTTGCACATTAGGTGATGCTCCAAATGCAATACTCGCGCCACTAAATATTTTTGACTTCGTTAAGAGCTGCGCATGCGTCTCTAGCCCAATGACCACCTCCCACTCACGCTGAGTCATGAGACTTCTCCATTACTTGCGGGTGGAGCCAAAATCGGGGATTGCTGTAAGTGCCAATTACTTGCTTGCTGAAAAAAGTCGGCTATCTGTAACATGCGCGCTTCCGAAAAGTAATTTCCGATAATTTGCAAACCAATCGGCATCTTACTGGTACTGCATCCACAGGGGATACTCATCGCTGGCAAGCCCGCAAGATTAGGACTTAAGGTGTAAATATCCTCCAAATACATTTGAACTGGATCACTCGACTTTTCCGAGAACTTCCATGCCACTCCAGGGGCAACTGGCCCCATCAATACATCACACTCTAAAAACGTATTCTGAAAATCTTGGGCAATAATTCGACGTATTTTTTGTGCTTGTAAATAATAGGCGTCGTAATAACCTTGAGAAAGTACATAAGTGCCAATTAAAATTCGTCGTTTTACTTCTGCCCCAAAACCTTCTGCACGCGAGCGTTCGTACATTTGAGCTAAATTCTTATAATCTGCAGAACGGTGGCCATACCTTACACCGTCATATCGGCTTAAATTACTCGAAGCCTCGGCAGGCGCTAATACATAATAGGTTGGTATGGATAACTCTGTTTTTGGTAAAGACACATCTACGCAAACCGCCCCTAAGTCCTCAAACGCTCGCAGGGCATTCTCTACTGCCGTCCTGACCTCACCATCTAATCCATCTGAAAAATATTCCTTTGGGACCCCAATACGTAAACCTTGAAGTGGTTTATCAACCAGATTGTTTTTATCTAACCAAGGTTTTCCTAAGTACCTACAATAATCTTCATTGTCTTTTTCTAAAGAACTGGAGTCTTTAGGATCGTGTCCAGCAATCGCATTCATGATTAAAGAGCAATCTTTAGCATTTTTACCCATCGGACCAGCCTGATCTAGAGAAGATGCATAAGCAATCATGCCGTATCTCGAAACCCTGCCATATGTTGGCTTAAGCCCAGTTAGCCCGCAAAAAGCTGCTGGTTGTCGGATCGATCCGCCCGTATCTGTGCCAGTTGCAATTGGGGCTAAGCCCGCTGCAACAGCTGCTGCCGATCCTCCTGAAGACCCACCGGGTACACGCTCCAAATTCCAGGGATTCAAAGTCGGGCCATAGGCCGAGTTTTCGTTGGAAGATCCCATCGCAAACTCGTCCATATTTGTCTTTCCTAAACTCACCATCCCAGCACCATCTAAACCAAGCCTCTCTAAAACAGTTGCGTCAAATGGACTCGAATAGTTAGCTAAGATTTTCGATCCGGCGGTTGATTTCCAAACTTTGGTGACAAACACGTCTTTGTGAGCAATTGGAATCCCAGTCAAAGGACCACCTTTGCCTTCCCGAATTAATAAATCAGCTTGCCGGGCTTGCGCCATAGAGGTTTCGGGCTGAACATCTAAAAATGCATTTAAGTGCTTCAATTGACTAATTCGCTCTAAGAAAAACGATGTCAAACCAACACTATCAATCAATCCTTGCTGAAGGGAATTTTGTAATTGCGTTAAGTTTTGTAGATGCCAATTCATTCGATCACCTTTGGCACCAAGAATAGACCTTCATGAACCGCCGGTGCGCAAGCCATATTGACATCTCGCAAGTCCGTTTCGGTTACTTGGTCTATCCGAAAGGGCTGAGATAATTCCTCGATGAGCGCAATCGGATGGAACAGTGGATCAACGCCAGCGGTGTCAACCGCTTGCAGTTTTCCAACTAAAAGAAGAATTGCCCTCATTTCTTCTGAAATAAGAGCCATCTCCGCCGGATTCAGTTCTAAGCCCGAAAGCTTCGCTAAATGTTTAATTTCTTCAGTATTCATAACAAGCTTGCAGTATCATATACATTATCTTCTAAAACTAGTTTATATTTAACTTTTTACTATTCTCCCACTAAGCTTATGTTCGGTCTTTTCCGCAGTTATTTTTCAAATGATCTTGCTATCGATTTAGGTACTGCTAATACCCTAATTTATATGCGTGATAAGGGTATTGTGCTTGATGAACCCTCGGTTGTTGCTATCAGACAGGATGGCATGGGGGGCAAAAAAACCATTCTGGCCGTTGGTCATGAGGCCAAAGCCATGCTCGGCAGGGTGCCGGGTAATATTCAAGCGATTCGGCCAATGAAAGATGGCGTGATTGCTGACTTTACTATTACAGAGCAGATGCTCAAGCATTTTATTAAGATGGTTCATGAGAGTAAATTTTTAAAGCCCAGTCCTAGGATTATCATCTGCGTTCCCTGCGGTTCGACACAGGTTGAAAGACGGGCAATTCGGGAATCCGCCTTAGGGGCTGGTGCCTCACAGGTTTTTTTAATCGAAGAACCGATGGCTGCTGCAATTGGTGCGGGTTTGCCGGTAACAGAAGCCTCTGGATCCATGGTGATCGATATTGGCGGCGGCACTACAGAGGTTGGCGTCATGTCCCTTGGTGGCATGGTCTATAAATGGTCCGTGCGCGTTGGTGGCGATAAGTTTGACGAAGCAATTAGTAACTATATTCGAAGAAATTATGGCATGTTAATTGGTGAGCAAACCGCTGAAGCAATTAAAAAGACTATCGGCTCAGCGTTTCCTGGCACAGAGGTTCGTGAAATGGAAGTCAAAGGTCGAAATCTTTCTGAAGGTATACCTCGGAGTTTTACCGTTACAAGTAATGAAATTTTAGAGGCTTTATCAGATCCGCTCAATCAGATTGTCATTGCAGTGAAGTCTGCCCTAGAACAAACCCCTCCTGAGCTAGCATCCGATATTGCTGAGAGAGGCATGATGCTAACTGGTGGTGGAGCCTTGCTCAGAGATTTAGACCGATTACTTTTAGAAGAAACGGGCTTACCTGTTCATGTTGCTGAAGATCCACTCACTTGTGTTGCTCGCGGCTCAGGCATGGCCCTAGAGCGAATGGATAAATTAAGTAGTATCTTCTCTCAAGAATAAGTTCACACCCCCTTTAAATTTAGAGGTGTACATTGTTTCAGAGCCCACCTGCTTTATTTAACCAAGGCGCGCCGCTTTTAAAATTAAGTGTATTTGTTTCACTTTGCTTGCTCCTGATTATTGCTGATTATCAATTTCGGGCAACAGAGCAAATCCGTGCCACCCTCCAAATTGTTTTATACCCTATTCAAATTGCTTTAAGTCAGCCTGGAAAGTTAATCGATACTGCCTCAGATAATTTGCGCTCTCTATCGACAATGAAAGCTGTTATCGAACAACAAACAATCCAAATTCAAAATCTTTCTTTACTTTCTAACCATGCAGAACATTTAGAAATTGAAAATGCCAATTTAAGAAAACTGCTCGCTTTACAACAACAAGTGGCATTTAAAACCCTTGCTACAGAAATTATCTATAAGCCTAGTAACTGGGCCTCACAAAAAATTGTGATCAACCGCGGTTTAGCTGATGGCGTCAATGTAGGAATGCCTGTTGCTAGTGATACGGGCATTATTGGTCAAATTATTCGGGTCTTTCAATATTCTGCTGAAGTCTCTCTAATCGAGGAGAGAGACTCGGCTATACCCGTGCTAGTATCTCGGAACGGGGTACGAGGCGCACTATTTGGAATGGGCCGTGCAGAGCCATTAGACCTTCGGTTTATCAACTCAATTGGTGATTTAGATGTAGGCGACTATCTAACTACATCTGGCATTGATGGCACTTACCCGGCTGGATTTCCGGTTGCGATTATTACGAAAATTGATCGCTCCGAAACAGCTGGGACTTTTATATCATGCCGCCCTATTGCAAATTTAAATCGCTTTCGGCATTTAATGGTTCTACTCTATCAACCTTCGTCCTCAGCGCCGAATCCAATCATTCCTGATTCAGTCAAAAACAAAAAGAACGCTAAGTGGGGTGCTAAGTGAAGCCCTTGCTAAATAATATGAGTTCTTATCGGGGAATTTTTCTGTCCCTGTTCATCGCTTTCATTTTAAATATGACTCCTTTACGAAGTAACCCGCTCCTGCCAGATTTTGTCTTAATTGTGCTCGTTTTCTGGATCTTATATTTTCCTGAAACTGTTAACCTATTAACCGCCTTCTTACTTGGGCTATTTATGGATGTGCAGTCGTCCAATCTCTTAGGAATTAATGCCTTAGGATATATTATTGCTGGCTTTTTAATAGTCTTTTGGAATCGTCGCATCCTTAGTGCATCTCCTATCTGGCAAGTAATTACTATTTTTCAAGTAGTGCTTTTGGTCCATATCTCTATCGCGATAACCATGTGGATGCTAGTTCCAAGTTTTGTATTTTCTTTTTTAGATATCTTTTTACCGGCCACCTTCGAAGCACTTCTTTGGCCACTAATTAAGCGCCTACTAGTGAATCAAGGGCCTTTTATCTCCAGAAATAAACCATAATGATGGCGTTTATTTAATTCCCATGGTTGGAAATAGCGACTCTTCCCCTCTTGAACAGTTTCAACAACGGATAAAAATTGCCTTATGGATTGTTATTTGTTGCCTTTTAGTTCTGTTTTGTCGTTTTTTTTGGTTGCAAGTCGTTCAACATAAAAAATATTCGACCGCCTCAGAAAGTAACCGTATTGCTATTATCACCACTCCGGCACCTAGAGGAATTATTACTGATCGCAATGGCATCGTAATCGCGAAAAATTTTCCTTCCTTTTCTTTAGAAGTTACTCAAACTGGGATAGTTATGCCAATCCCTGATCTCATTCAAGAATTAGATCAGGTTGTCAAAATTCCAGCGCGTGATCGACAACAGTTCTTACGTGCAATACAAAATTCCAAAAAAACGGAAAGTATCCCCATTCGTAATTTTTTAAATGATGAAGAAGTTGCGCGGTTTCTTGCACGTCGATATGCTTTTCCTGGAGTTGAAATTCAAGTACGCTATTTTCGAGAATACCCCTATCAAGAATTAGGCTCGCATCTATTGGGTTATACCGGAAAAGTTTCTCTCAAAGATCGTGAAAAATTGGCCGCAGAAATTGAAGAAAATCCTGACGAAATTCAGGGGGATGAATTACGAAATATGCGCGTTAAAGGTATCCAACATGTCGGTAAAATTGGGATTGAGCAAAGTTACGAAAAGCAATTACGAGGTACAGTTGGCTTTAGTGAGGTAGAAATTACAGCAGGTGGTCGAGTAGTCCGCAACCTTTCATACACCCCTTCTGCACCAGGCTCTAATCTGACTTTAGCAGTTGATATTAAGGCGCAATTTTTAATTGAACAACTCTATGAAAAACGTCGAGGGGCCGCTGTCGTCATCGAAGTAGCTACAGGCGATATTATTGCCTTTGTCTCTTTGCCCACGTTTAACCCAAATGCTTTTGTAGATGGAATTGATGCAGATCTTTGGAAAAAGTTAAATGAATCTCTTGAAAAACCCCTTTTTAATAGGCCCTTAAAAGGTACTTACCCGCCAGGGTCTACTTACAAGCCTTTTATGGCATTGGCAGCTTTGGAAGGCAAATATCGAACCCCCTCGCAAGCAATTAATGATCCTGGCTTTTTTAAATATGGTGGCAATGTTTTTAGAGATGATGCCAAAAATGGTCATGGCGTCGTGAATATGTTTACGTCTATTGCTGCTTCTTGCGATACCTATTACTATATTTTGGCTCGTGACATGGGCGTTGATGCAATTCATGATTTCATGAAACCATTTGGTTTTGGTCAAATCACGGGTATTGATATGCAAGGTGAAGTAAAAGGTATTCTCCCTTCTAAAGAGTGGAAAAAAAATTACTTTAAGGACCCTAAAAAAGGCAAATGGATTGAAGGTGAAACTATTTCGATTGGCATTGGTCAGGGCTATAACAGTTTTAGTATTTTGCAACTTGCCCAAGCTACTGCAATCTTAGCAAACCGTGGAGTTATTATGCGGCCTCACTTAGTAAAGTTAATAGAGGATCCTTTAACCCATGAAAAAATCCTCACTGTACCCTCCGAGAGTGGGGTCATTAATTTAAAAAAAGAGCATATTGATACAGTTACAGAGGGAATGATTGGTGTGAACAAAATAGGAACTGGAAGTGTTCCTTTTGCGGGGGTATCTTATCCGGTCGCTGGCAAAACCGGCACGGCACAAGTCTACAGCTTGGCAGGCAAGACTTATAACGCAGCAGCAATTTCGGAATTTAAACGCGATCATGCTTTATATATGGGTTTTGTGCCAGCGGATAAACCAAAATATGCCATGGCGATCGTGGTTGAAAATGCTGGCTTTGGAGCAACGGCTGCAGCTCCAATTGTGCGTCAAACTTTTGATTACTTAATTTTAGGTAAATGGCCTAGAGGAGTTCCTGCTTGGAAAACCGTCCCTTAATTAAGCGTTTTCGATTTTTATGGGCTGGTTTAGACCCCAGCCTGAGTATTATATTAATTGGACTTGTAGTTGTTGGGAATATTATTTTTCTATCTGCGAGTTCTGGAACAGTAGTTACTTGGGTTGAACAAGCTCGAAACTTACTCTTAGCTCTAGTCATTATGTGGGTTACGTCTCGTATTCCAGTCAAATGGTTAGAAAAAATTGCGGTTTGGGTTTATACGATTGGTATTATTTTATTAATTGCTGTCGCCCTATTTGGACTGATCAAAAAAGGTGCAAGGCGTTGGTTAAACATTGGGGTTGTTATTCAACCTTCAGAGATCATGAAAATTGCGATGCCTCTGATGCTCGCTTGGTATTTTCAAAAACGTGAAGAGACTATGCGCTTTTTCGACTTTATCGTCGCCTTTATCTTTCTTCTACTACCTACGATTCTCATTGCTAGACAGCCAGACTTAGGAACTGCTATTTTAGTTTTTGCAGCAGGTTTTTATGTCATTCTACTAGCAGGTTTTCCCATCAAATTTGTATTACCCTTTTTTATCATTGGGATCATTGGGATTATTTTAATGATCATTTTTGCAGATCAAATCTGTGCGCGAAATGTGAGCTGGCCTATTTTAAAAAGTTACCAGCAACATCGCGTCTGTACTCTACTAGACCCGTTTTCAGACCCCCTTGGAAAAGGATTCCATACTATTCAATCGATGATTGCTATAGGCTCAGGTGGTTTTTTTGGTAAGGGTTGGAAGAATGGTACGCAAACCCATCTAGATTTTATTCCTGAAAAACATACAGATTTTATATTTGCTGTTTTCTCAGAGGAGTTCGGGTTAATCGGTAATACTTTGTTACTTATTTTGTTTTTATTATTAATACAGCGCGGCTTACAAATATCCGCTGGAGCACCAAATTTATTTACTAGATTACTAGGGGGTTCAATTACTTTGATTTTCTTCACCTACGCTTTTGTCAATATGGCAATGGTCAGCGGTCTATTGCCAGTTGTTGGCGTTCCGCTGCCTTTTATTAGTTATGGCGGTACGGCACTAACGACACTAGGCCTAGGAGTTGGTTTATTGATGAGTATTCATCGGCATCGACGACTCGTGCAAACTTAATCAGGAGTATTCTATAGACGCCTAATATGCGGGCGCCATAAAAAATCCTCGACAAATTACATCGAGGATTTTTATCGAATTTCTTTAAATATTACTTCTTACGCTTATTCACGCTATCTTTAAAAGCCTTACCAGCTGAAAACTTCACTGTCTTAGAAGCTGCAATCTTAATCGCTTCTCCAGTCTTCGGGTTACGTCCAACACGCGCTGCACGCTTGCCTGAACTAAATGTACCAAAGCCAATCAACTGCACGTTATCACCTTTAGTAACAGCCTTTTTAATTGTCTCCAAAGTTGCGTTTAATGCGTGCTCTGCTTTCGCCTTAGACAACTCTGATTCGTCAGCAATAGCTGCAACGAGTTCTGCTTTATTCAAATTATGCTCCTTAAGAAAAAAAATACCTCAAATTAAATGTAATTAGCGAAAAAGACGCTAATCATATTTTAACCATGTTTGGCGCCCTTTGGCTATAGTTTATTTAAGGAAAACCCTTATTTATATTACCTCTAGGGTTGGCTGCACCATTTTAGCTCTTAATTTGATGCATTCTAGAGTCACTCATTCCAAATAGACGACTTCCTAGGTTTGTCAATGAATACACAGATCATTTAAATGGAAATTTAATTGGTTTGGGTCTTGCAGTTACTTCGCATCTGGTGTTAAAGGGTTTTCTTTTGGAGCTAGTGGATTGTTATCCCTTTGAATTGTAATGTTTTCTGGAACTGCTTTTATATGGGTTACGTAATACTCGGTTTCAGCAAAACAAGTTGTAGGCACTCCTATATGCTGGTTGTAATCAATTTCTACCCGCTTACCAATATTACTATTAATTAATTTTGCTAATTCTGGATCACGTACAGAAAATTGAAATTTCTCTTGATTACCCATAAAGGCTCCCGTTACTAACTCCCCCTCCCAGGTCTTACAAACCCAACCCCGATAGGAAAATTTTTGTAAAAATCCTGCTCGGCTTCCCTTCGAATAGGAATAACTTAATGTGATCCATGTATATAGAGCCAATAGTCCTAAAAGAATCAAAAAGAAAATAATTAGTTTTAAAAAAACTTTTCTCGTACTCATCAAAACAGCCCTCATTTGGAGTTTTTTAAAATGGTTCTCTCAACTCCACCTTCGCAGTAGCCAAGTTAGATGCCCTAGTAAGCATTTTCTATGATAATGCATGTTATGTTACCAATAAAAGCATCCCAAAGATTGGTCTATCTTTTGATAGGCTTTCTCTGCTTTCTCTTTTTAGGAGTAGCACTTTATCTACAACATGTTGGCTGGAATGGCGTACTTTATCCCCCATGCCCCCTTTGTATACTCCAACGTATCGGCTTTTTAGGAGTGGGACTTTTTTGCATTATCGGATCGATAGTTACACCTTTAAAAAAAGTTTCTTACGGCCTAGCTGGCCTTTTTACTGTTGGCGGGTTAAGTGCTGCCATCCGACAACTTTGGGTTATTGCATACCCCAAAGCTTCCTGCGGCCTTGATCCCTTAGAGACTTTTATCAATCAATTCCAGATTGTCCAACAACTACCTTTCTTTTTTCAAGCCGATGGTCTTTGTAGTACCACCCTACCGCCAATACTTGGGCTATCCATTCCAATTTGGTCTCTTCTTGGATTTATTTCATTTGGATTACTATTCATCACTCTTTTTTTTAAGAGCATGCGCCAGAATACACTTAAAAAGACATTGTCTAATCATCCATAGACTTTTTAGGTAGACGCATTCTGACTGAATAGGACGCGATTAATACCTCAATTAGTAAGAAAATTAATGCTAAAACAAAACTAACTACACCACCCACAAAAGTGTAGAGCACAATCGTAGGATTGGTTAATTTACCATCGGATGTTTCTCCAAGAAATAGCTCTAAGATTGTCAGCGCAATTTGAATAGCGCAAAGCACTAAGAAAACCATCGATGTATTCACTAGAAGCGCGCGCTGTGAGAGCTTGACTAGTTCTTCATCATATAATTTTCTAATACTTGGTTTAATCGGCTGAGTTGACTCGTATAAGATTTCTACTTGTAAGGCTCGAGAGCGGTCAATTACTCTTGCAAGCCGTTGTGTTAGTGCACCAATCATGCCCGCTACTGCAGTTAATAAAAATACCGGTGCTACAGCCAACTGGATTGTCTCACTTAATAAAATTGGATTTAAATTAGACATGCCTATTTTCACTTCCGTTCATAAATGGCTTATAAAAGGCTTTTTATAAGGCTGATGGCTAATCTCTAGTTTAATCTGATAATCTGCACATGACACGTATTTTTTGTATTCAGCAACGCGGAGTTCGAGTAGTCATTGACAGATTTACCGCATTTTTACTTCTTTCCAATATAAGAGCCCTATAATCTTTTCTTTCAGTATAGATTTAGTTTTTAGTCTAGCCTATATTTTGCATGGAACTAGTAGCGCATTGAATGATGACCAACCCACCCTCAAACCCAATTATCCAAAAAGAAGTCTCTAGGCGACGAAGCTTCGCAATTATCTCCCATCCAGATGCTGGCAAAACTACGCTGACGGAAAAACTTCTACTGTATGCTGGCGCCATCCAAATTGCCGGCAGTGTCAAAGCCCGAAAAGCAAGTCGTCATGCAACCTCTGATTGGATGGAAATTGAAAAGCAACGCGGCATTTCCGTTGCCAGCTCCGTAATGCAAATGGAATACCGTGATTGCATTATTAATCTTCTAGACACACCCGGACACCAAGACTTTTCAGAAGACACCTACCGAGTTCTCACAGCTGTTGATTCCGCTTTAATGGTGATCGATGCTGCTAATGGTGTTGAAGCACAAACAAAACGCTTAATCGAAGTTTGTAGAGCACGCCATACTCCCATGATCACGTTTATTAATAAAATGGATCGTGAAGTTAAACGTCCATTAGATTTAATTGACGAGATTGAAACAGCCCTTGGAATGTCTGTAGTCCCCATGACATGGCCTGTGGGAATGGGAAAATCTTTTGCTGGAGTGATCGATATTGCAAGCTCACAAATGCGTCTTTTTAAAGCTGGTGAAGACCGAATTGGTAACCAACCGAATACCTCTATTTCGATTCATGATACGACTCTTGCAAACAAACTTGGGGATAGCCTGCAAACTGCCTTATCTGAAGTTGAACTCGTCCAAGGAGCTATGCCCAGTTTTGATCAGGTGGCTTTTCTAGCCGGCAAACAATCGCCTGTTTTTTTTGGCTCCGCAATTAATAATTTTGGCGTACAGGAAATTCTGAATACTTTAGTCGAATTGGCCCCGGCCCCCAAATCGCGTCAAACATTACAACGTGAAGTCCTGCCATCCGAAAAAAACTTCTCAGCAGTCGTCTTTAAAATTCAAGCGAATATGGATCCTGCCCATCGAGATCGGGTAGCATTTTTACGAATCTGCTCTGGATACTTTGAGAGGGGAATGCGTTTGAAAATTTCTCGTAATGGAAAAGAAATCCGAACAAATAATGCCCTATCTTTTCTTTCCCAACGGCGTGACATCTTAGATGAAGCTTTTCCAGGAGATATTATCGGTATTCCAAATCATGGACTTTTACAACTTGGTGATACATTGACAGAGGGCGAAAAGCTACAATTTACTGGGTTGCCTTTTTTTGCGCCAGAAATTTTTAAAATGGTAGAAACTGCTGACCCACTTCGAACGAAACAACTTCGTGATGGACTCATGCAACTCGGAGAAGAAGGTGCAATTCAAGTATTTAAACCCCTCATTGGTGGTCAAATGTTACTTGGCGCATTTGGACAATTACAATTTGAAGTAGTTGCTCATCGTCTAAAAAGCGAATACAACGCTGAAGTTAGGCTACTGCCTGCTAGATACTCGATTTCAAGGTGGGTTAGTTCTACAAATCCCTTGGTCTTAAAAAAGTTTATCCAAGAAAACTCTCACCGTATTAGTGAAGATGTTGTTGGTGCCCCAGTTTTTTTAGCGGCGCACAAGTCAGAACTTGATGTTGCTCAACAACTTTGGAAAGAAGTAGAGTTTCATGCCCTCAGAGAACATGCTGGACTCGTTTTCCAGAAAGACCTCATTCATTAATTCCGTACCAATATTTCCCCCAGCTCCCCCGCCAGTATCATAAGGAACAATGAAATTAATCGGTTTATTCGGATAATCAGCCTGTGCGTCCACCTTTTGTAAGCTAAAACTAAGAGCTAGCTAACTACAGCGTAGTGACTCAAGAAAAATGAGTATGATTATTTAGGCATAATAAGCTTTATATTTTTTAATATCGTACCATTTTCCCATCCCATCATCTTTTTCAAGCGGAATTATTACTATGTTTTTTGAATTTTTTAGCAGTTATCAAAAAAGTAATTTGCGGTTTTTCTTCATCCTATTTTTAAGTTTTTTGGTTACTCATTTAGCCTTAGCAATACCCGTTGACTATCCAAATAAGCCGGTAAAAATAATAGTCCCTGTTGCACCTGGGGGTGGTGTTGATCTAGTTGCTCGGACCATTGCTGACCGACTCACAAAGGCTTTAGGTCAGAGCTTTATCGTCGAAAATCAAAGTGGTGGTGGCGGTGCAATTGGCTCACAAACAGTCGCTAGAGCTTCCTCGGATGGGTATACGCTATTACTTTCTTATGTGGGCACCCATGGTACTAACCCGGCCGTTCGAAAACTGCCTTATGATGCACAAAAAGACTTTACCCATATCGCGATGATTGGTGGTACGCCTAATGTTTTAGTGGTTCATCCAAGCGTGAATACTAAAAATCTCAAAGAATTTCTCGATTATGCAAAAAGTAATTCAGATAAGATGACGTATGGCTCTGGTGGTCAAGGGACTCTTACCCACTTGGCAATGGAGCAGTTAAAAATTCAAGGGCATTTTATGAGTACCCACGCCCCTTATCGTGGAATTGGACTAGCTCTGACGGATCTGATGGGGGGGCAAACCCTTTCGATGCTTCCTGGACTCGCCGCCGCTTTGCCGCATATTAAGTCAGGAAAAGTAAAGCCAATTGTTGTAACTGGCTTAAAGCGGCACCCATTATTGCCTGATATCCCAACCTTCAAGGAACTTGGTTACGAGGGTTTTGATGGTATCCAGTGGTATGGCATTTCCGGGCCTGCGCAAATACCAGATAAAATAAGAAGTCTTTTAAATATGGAGATCAATAAAGCGATTCGTAATCCCGAATTAAAAGACCGATTATCGGCCGAGGCTATCGAACCAATGCCTATGTCTTCTGATCAATACACTTTGTATATTAAAAATGACATTGCCCGCTGGACACGCGTGGCAACCGAGAGAAAAATTCAACTAGACTAATTTAATTATGGCAATCAACACAAAAGTAGAAGCAGACCACAATGCCCCTGAAATTACTAAAATACTTGCAGAGTTTGTGGCAAACCATCCCTCGAATGGCTGGCACCCATCTGTTGACCATGAAGCACACCGAACTTTTTTAAACTGGCTGGGCTGTGGCATTGGTGCTTGCCAACATGAAAGCGTAATTGCTTCAATTGCTGCTATGCAAGAGTTTAGTCCAGCTCAACAAGCTAGTCTGCTAGGGAGAATTGAGCGCATTGACATGGCAGGTGCTGCTTTAATCAATGGGATTAGCTCGCATACTTTTGACTTTGATGACACCCATCTCAAAACGATTATCCACCCTGCTGGGCCCGTCGCATCTGCCCTTTTAGCTTTGGCAGAACATACCCAAGCATCTGGTCGGCAGGTTCTAGATGCCCTCATTTTAGGCATTGATGTAGCTTGCCGTATTGGTAATGCGATGTACCCCAATCATTATGATCGTGGTTGGCATATTACTGGTTCGACTGGCTCTGTTGGAGCTGCTGCAGCCTGCGCTAGACTGCTAGGCCTCAATGTCATACAAACCCAAATGGCTATTGGTATTGCTGCCTCTCAACCCATCGGTTTTAGAGAGCAGTTTGGCACGATGACGAAGCCATTTCATCCTGGTGGTGCGGCGCGAGCTGGTCTGACTTCAGCTTTATTAGCTAAGCATGGATTTACGGCAAGTCCCACAGCTCTAGAGGCACCCCGAGGCATGATCCAATCTATTTCTACTAAATTTGACTGGTCAGAAATCACTACTGAACTTGGTCAACGCTTTGAGATTTCTTTTAATACCTATAAACCATTTGCTTGTGGAATTGTGATTCATCCAAGTATTGACGCTTGCGTACAACTTCGCAATCAAGGGGTCACCGTTGACAATCTTGAGAGACTAGAATTAAGAGTACATTCACTGGTATTAGAGTTAACGGGTAAGAAAACTCCTCGTGACGGACTAGAGGGAAAATTTAGTGTTTATCACGGCTGCGCCGCAGGAATTGTTTTTGGCTGTGCGGCTGAGGATGAGTTTCATGATGACATCGTCAATCGCCCAGATATGGTTGCACTAAGAGCTAAAGTACTTGCTACCGTAGACGATACGATTGATGAAGCCGCTGCCGATGTAACCGCTTATCTGAAAGATGGTCAAAAGCTTCATGTTCGCGTTGAACGTGCCATTGGTTCATTAGAAAACCCAATGACCGATAAACACCTAGAAGCGAAGTTTGAGGGTCTATCGAACCCAATTCTTGGGCAAAGCCAAACTAGACAGCTCATTCAAACGTGTTGGGATCTTAAAAATCAGCCGCATCTAGAACAACTATTAAAATTAGCTACTAAATCATCTCTTTAAAAGAGTTGCTAGATAGTTATTTTTTGAAGCCTAATATCATTTCGATGACACGCCACAGATAAACATAGATAGGCCTTTATTATTTTTCTTTGAATAATGAGGGGCAGTATTTACCATAGCTAATTGTGCTTACACACGACCTTTTAGACCTAAAGAATAAACCGTTAGGACCCCCCAAGCTTTTTCATAAGGGTATTTAATTAGTGTACATATAGCGTATCCGCTAATAACTCTTTTTCTTTGGTTTCGTCTTAATTAGCCTTTAAATTAGCAGCTTTACTAATTCTGCTAGCCACATCCATTTCGGACTTTATAAATTGATTAAACCCTTCTGGGCTCATTGGCATAGCTTCTGCACCTAACTTCACAAAACGCTCTTTCACCTCATTATTATTTAATGCTTTTATGACCTCATCGTTGATTCTTTTAACGATTACTGGGGGAGTCCCTGCTGGCGCAATTAAACCAACCCAAAAAACAAAATCTGAATTTGCAACACCGCTCTCGACGGTCGTTGGAATATTCGGCAAAGCAGAAGAACGTTTTGCCGTACTTACCGCTAAAGCTTTTAACTTTCCCCCTTGTATCAAGGGCAGAGCCGTCGAAAGCGGTGCAAAATACCAATCGGCTCTGCCACCAATGACGTCAGATATAGCCTCTGGCGTGCCTTTGTAGGGAACGTGTGTGGCTTTAACACTAGCCGCTAAATTAAATTTCTCAGCGTTCATGTGGGTAGCACTGCCAATACCTGCTGAAGCAAAATTGAGCTCTCCAGGTTTTTCTTTTGTTGCATTAACTAGGTCTGTAACCGTTTTCCAAGACTTTGAAGGTGATACAACTAATACGTTTGGCAGTGCTGCTAAAGGGGTGACACCCGTTAAATCTTTCAATGTGTCATAGGACAAGTTCGTATAAATAAAAGGATTGAGGGCATGACCAGAGGCCTGAACTAAAAAGTTATAACCATCTGGTTCAGATTTCGCTACTTGGGAAGCAGCTATTGTTCCGCCGGCGCCAGGTTTGTTTTCAATCACAACTTGCTGCCCTAAACTGGCTGACATTACATCCCCAACCGATCTAGCAATAACGTCCGTACCACTACCCGCAGTAAACGCTACAATAAATTTTATGGGCTTGGTTGGATAATTTTGTGCCCAAGTCTGTAAATGAACTAAGGTGATGAGACCGACACAAACCCAACGCAGAACATTTTTAATATTTGCATTCTTAACGTACATACTGCCTCCATTATTTATATTAATGTTACAAATTGCTATAAATCAACCCGATACGTTTTGACACATCGCAGCTCTTCCTAACCCGAATGGTTAGACTGAAGACGACAATCTAACTCAGCCCATCTGGGATTATTTTATTTTCAGAGGTTAATTCTAACCCCGAATCCTTCGCAACTTCAATTAACAGTGCAGAAAAGTCGATATCTCCATAACCCCTACCAACCATTCTAGCAATTGACTCGCGCGTAGCTGCCGCACTTGGCATCACGACCCCATGAGTTTTTGCAGCTGCCATACCTAAATCCATATCCTTTAATAATAATTCTGGAGTAAAAGTAACTTGTTCAAAATTGAGATTAGTTAAAACTGGCGTTTTATATCTGGTGTACATGGAACCTAATACTGAATCATTAATACTCTCTAGGAATAAATGTCGAGGTATTCCAGCTTTTTCCGCTAAAACAGTGATTTCGCATAAATTTTGAATGACAACGCCAAACATGGTGTTGTGCGCAATCTTCCAAACCCTAGCAAGCTCTCCCTCCCCAATCCACATACATTTTTTTGCCATCGCTTGGAAATATGGCTCGGCAATATTGTATAAATCTCTAGGGCCAGAGGACACGACTAGTAACAAACCCGCTTTTGCTACTTTAGCGTTGCCCGAAACTGGCGCACACAAATATCCGATACCTAAAGCCTCTAACTCTTTACGTACCTCTGCGGAACCTTCCTGAGAAATTGATGAACTATCGACAACCATTTTTGGCTTTGTGGATGTCGTGACTAAACCACCTGGGCCAAATAAAACCTGTTTGAGATCTTTTGTTGTAGAAACCATCGTGATAACCGTTTCACAATCAGCTAGGTCTAGTACATTGTTAACAACTACTGCACCGTACTTTGCTAATGGCTCTGCCTTACTGCGTGTCCGATTCCATACTTCGACCTCATGCCCCGCCTGAAGAAGTCTTTTAACCATTGCTTCACCCATTCGCCCTAGGCCAATCCAGCCAATTTTCTTACTCATACCTATTTCCCCGTTTTAGTTCAAATTAATTTATCTAGTTTAGATCAGTTGCCAAATGCGCCCGTCTTTCTAGTAGTCTGATGACGGTTGCATAATCTAAATCCCCTTCGCCATCTTCGATTACTTGCTGTAACCAATGGTAAGTCATCGTTGTTTGAACAATTGGAGCAGCTAAATCCGTTGCTGCATCTTTTATTAAAGTTAAATCTTTAAGCATTTGATGGACGGTAAAAGTAGGGCTAAAGTCTCTTGTCTCTAATGAAGAACCTAACTGCTCTGATTTTGCCTTAATAATTGGTGAGCCTACAGCACTGTTTGATAGCACTTGCCACATATCAGACCAATCTAAGTTTCCTAACCTACCTAAAGTTAATGCCTCTGCAAGCATCGCACTGGTTTGGGCTATCAAAAGGTTTACCACTAGCTTCATTAATCTAGCCTGTTCTTGCTCGCCCAAATAATACTGTTTTGGTCCCCATGATGCCAGCAATGGGAAAACTCTTTCATATATATTTTTGTCTCCAGAAGCCAAAATAGTTAACATGGCAGCCTCTGCCATGTGATTATTTCCTGAAACTGCTACTCTTAAATAAGGAATATTTTTTTGCTTGAGCTTATTGGCAACTTTTTGTGATGCACTTAATGATATGGTGCTTGTATCTATATAAATACTTTTGTCCTGAGCATATTGCTCAACTTGATCAGCAACTATTAAAAAAGCCTCATCATTTGGCAAAGAAGAGAATATGTAATCTGCCCATAAGTAATCATCTCTTGTACTGGTTGCTTCTATCAACCCATTTTTAATACCAATTTTTATCCGCTCTAAGTCTTGATCGATTACTTTCACAGTATGACCCTTGGCAGCTAAATGTTGAGCCATGGGTAATCCCATTTTTCCGATTCCTATAAACAATATTTTCATTACTCGCTCCAGTTTTAAATGATCAGTTTAATTTTCGGATAGAGATGCCTGCATTACTATCTAACTTATGTAAGATGATCATCCCAATTATTGGAAATATTGCAATAAGTACTAACGCCAACCTAAAATCTGACACGCTCGGCGTTTCAATGTTCCCACTATGCATCAAACTGACTAAGGTTAATGTCAATGATCCAATCGCTATCCCTAATGCCATACTTAATTGCATTGCCGTACCACTCACTGAAGATGCTGAACTGATTTTTTCTTTAGGAATATCTGCTAGAGAAAGTGTATTGATCGATGTAAACTGTAAAGATCTGGTTAAACCTCCGCAAAAAAGAATCACCACAATTAATCCTATTTGCATATTTTCATTGATACAAGCGCTTAATAAAAATGTAACGACGATCATTGCCCCATTGACCATCATGACTAATTTAAAACCATATTTGTTTAAAAGTGGTGTTGTAACAGTTTTCATGGCTAAATTACCTAAGAAAATACTAAGCACAATTAAACCAGCTTTAAATGGATCCATACCCAACCCAATTTGCAAAAATAGCGGGATTAAAAATGGCACTGTTGCAATCGCTATACGAAAAAATAAACCTGCCCAGAGTGTTGTAGTAAATGTTGGTATTTTCAAAAGTGATAGGTCAATCATTGGTGAGGACTTCTTTTCATATGCTTGATTGAGCAATAACCGCTAATTACCCCCAAAACCGTAAAACCTAAAATTTCTAGTTGACTATCTTTAATATGGCGAGTCAACTCAATAGCATAAATGATGCTGCTTAACGCCACACCTGTAAGTAGAAAACCATAGATATCAAATGGCTTTCGTATTTTTTCCTTTTTTTCTTCCAACAAAATGAAACTAAAGATAATTCCAATGATCCCAATTGGAATATTTATAAAAAATATCCAGTGCCAAGTTGCGTAAGTTGTTAGAAATCCTCCTATTGCTGGCCCTACAACCGGTCCAACTAATCCTGGCCACGTAATTAATGAAATTGCTCTGATTAAGCCGTCTTTTTGGGTGTTTTGAAGTACTATAGCCCGACCAACAGGAACCATTAATGCGCCACCCACCCCTTGTAAGATTCGTGCACAAGTAAAAAAAGTCAAATTTTCACTCAATCCACAAAGTATCGAAGCGAATGTAAATAATACGATTGCGAGTATGAATACTTTTTTTGATCCAAATCGATCTGCAACCCAACCGCTTATTGGGATACACGTTGCTAAAGTTAGTAAATAAGCGGTAATACCTATACCAACATCAACGGGACTCACCCCAAAATCACTGGCCATTTGCGGTAATGCCGTTGTAATAACCGTACTATCTAGAGTCTCCATAAAAAATGTGGTCGCTACTAGGTAAATAATCCAATCCACTTTTTTTGATTGCATAGTGATAGTTGTGAAATTACTTTTTTATAATTGAGGGTTTATTTTAGCCTGCCTAGATGGAGCATCTAAGTACCTTCATTTGCTAAGTTTCGTGATATCTATTTTTATATTTTATACGCGGCTTAATGCTCTTATTTTCCTTTTTTAGAGTGGTGTAGTTATCCACAAGAAAACTAATTAACTCAGCAATCACATGAGCCTGTGGTCGATATATCAAATTACGGCTCTTTCTTTGGACACAGATTAGTTCAGCTTGTAATAACTCTTTTAGATGAAAACTGAGCGTGGGTGGTGGTATATCTAAACACTCATGAATCTCTTTTGGGCTGATGCCATCCTCGTGCTTGACAATCAAACTCAAGATATGGTGGCGGGTTTCTTGTCCTAATGCCAAATGAATATTAACCGCTTCTGTAAATTTCATAATTCCAATTATATAAAACTATTAATATTTTAGTTGAATATATATCACTCAATTTGTAATATTTTCTAAACTTGATTGAGTTGATTAAAAGCACTACAGAATAATTTTGTTATATTTCATATAGTTAGATTATTTTAGTGCCGTATCAAGGTGGCAAATGCAGGGGTAAAGTACTTTCATTGATGGCGATTAGAGCATAGGCTAAGATTGGGCTGGGTGGTCAATTTTAGCCAATACCTTCAAAGAAATGCAGTTTGAACAAGCTATCCATTCCCGAAAAATTTTTTGTCCTATTAAACAAAAGCAGAGTATGCTGAAGATCTTAGTAAACATCAAAGCACTTCATGAAAAGAGTAGTCGACATTTTTAAGCGGACTGGGTCACATCAAATTCTTTGGACCTATATAGTCAACCTTGGTAATGATGGTACTCACCCAGCAATTAAGGATTTTGAGTCGGAGGCAATGCGACTTGCTATTATTGATAAGCGAGGCCTTGAAAAAAACCTCATTGCTAAAGTCCGTGATCAGTAAGCCATTTCACATTAAATAAGATCTGCCGCTTAGCTTATTGAATCAGCTAGCTAATCGGAAGTGATTGATTGACGTTCAATCAACATACTTTTTCCGACCATCACACTAATTACGACTAAAGTAGCAAAAACAATATTTATCCAAGTAATTGCTTCTCCGATCAATAGACTGCCCGCAACTAATGTTAAAAAAGGTTGGACTAACTGGACTTGTGAAACGCGAGCAATCCCTCCTTTAGCTAAGCCTGCATACCAGAAAAAAAATCCAATATACATAGAAAATAAACCCAAATATACAAAAGCAATCCATACTTGTGCTCCTGCTCGAAGAAAACTTTCCTCAAAATTTAGTACTGTAATTAATCCATTCAGCGGTAATGAAACAATTAATGCCCAAGAAATAACTAATTTGGGATTAATTCGGCGGGACAATTCAGCACCCTCAGCATAGCCAATTGCTGAAAATATACATGCTAGAGCTAATAAAAAATCCATCTGACTCAGTTGACCAGAACCTGTAATCAATGCATAAGTCAGAACAAGGCCGGCACCTACAATCGCAGCCATCCAAAAACCAATCGATGGTCGCTCTTTAAAACGAATTGCCCCAACAATGGAGGTAACCAAAGGTAATATGCCAATTACAATGGCGCCATGAGATGAGGAACCTTGGTCAAGGGCAAGTGTTAGTAATAGAGGGAAACCAACAATTACCCCAAGTACGATAATTCCTAATTTTTTTAGTATCTGCGGTTCGGGCATAGGCGCTTTGATAGAAATCACATAGATTAGTGCCGCAAGACCCGCTAAAGTAGCGCGCCCAAATGAAATAAAGTATGGATTCAAGGCTTCTAGGGCTATTTTAGTGATTGGCAGTGTTAGGCTAAACATGGCGACTCCAACCAACCCGATTAGCATTCCCCGCATTTCAACTTTCAAAGTATTCCTTTTCAAGACAATTTAAACAAATCCGTACTTAAAATCAAAGCTTCAACATACTCAACGACAATCTTTAATAAACCATAGATTGATAAGGCTTTATTGTTTTAGGGTTTATGCCTATTGGCTAAGATAGGGCATCCCTTTTATCTTACTTGCCCGACTGAAATGCCCTCTTCTAAAATACGTTTAGGCCAAATGAAGGCTTGGCAAAAATACTTTTGTATATTTAGTATTTATCTTTGTTCATGTTCTGGCTTGGCTTACTTAATATATATTGAGTTAGTATCAGCATACTCTATTAATCAAGCTCGAGTTCTTTTGGTTATTCATGGGGCATCATCAATCCTATTCACACTTACAGTTGGGTCTATATTAACGATACATGTTTATACGGGTTGGATAGCACATAAAAATATTTGGACTGGCTTGTTACAACTTGCTTGCTCCATTTTTATTATTTGTTCTGGACTTTTTCTTTATTATGGTCCGGAATCCTATCGATTAAATATAGTTTTTCTACATTGGTTATTTGGCATTTTTTTTCTAATCATTTTTTCAATACATCTGATTCCCAAAAAATAGTCCATATTTTCTATCTAGAAATGTTTCCCCGTTACTTATTTAACAAAGCTTAATTATTTAATTTCGATTATGATTATTTAAATCAAATTGATTCAGAGTACCGTCCAACTCTATAGATTCAACACGGAGAAAAACTTGAATAGGCGAAATTTTTTATTGAATAGTGTTGCCGGTATTGCATCTACTTCTGTGTTTGCTCAAATGAACCATCATGGTGATTCTTATGAACGACTAAATCAAGCTGGTTTAATTTCTCGCCCTCCCTTAGCTGACACGCAAGCTGTATTTGATAGTCCCGCCCCAAAAGCGATTAATCCTGGTAAGTGGATTACCAGAGCTAGCTTACCCTTGCCACGAAGCGAAATGGCCTGGGCTACCGAGATGAATGGCCGAATGCACCTCATTGGGGGCTATGGAGAGCAACGTGTAGATCGCTCCTACCATCATATTTACGATCCCCAAAAAGATATTTGGATCGTTACCACTCCCCTACCTAGTGGAGCCAACCACGTTGGTGTAGCTACTATTGATAAAAAAGTGTATGCAATTGGTGGCTACATAGAGCAAAACCGAAAACCTCGAGTGGACTGCTATGTTTACTCGGATAGCTTGGACAAGTGGGAACGTATTGCTCCCCTGCCATCTGCAGCTGGATCTATTGCGTGTGTATCGATAAATAGAGTTCTTCATGCTATCGGTGGCGCTGTAGGTGATACAACCGATACAAAAAAATCTATTGGTACGCATCTAGTATATGACCCTATTGCTGATCGATGGGAAAAACGCGCCCCAGTGCATACTCCAAGAGATCATGTCGGTGCAGTATCTTACCAAGGGCTAATTCATGTGATTGGCGGTCGAGTTGATAATTTTCATACAAACTCTAATCTACATCATGTATACATTCCGCAATCTGATCGATGGGAAGCCCGAAATCCACTTCCAACCGCAAGATCTGGACACGGCGCTGTAATTTTAGATAATAAAATTTTCGTCATGGGTGGGGAAGGTACAAATCGAGTATTTGGGCAAAATGAAGCCTATGATATCGCCAAAGATTCCTGGGAACAATATGCCCCGATGCCAACACCTAGGCATGGTTTGGGTGCTGTAGTTCTTGGTAAAAGTATTTATGTCGCAGGTGGTGGCGCTGTCATGGGGGGTGGCATACAAACATCTATCCACGAAGCATTTACCTTACAAACTTAAATCTTTTTTCCGTATTCCATATAAAATTGGGTACATATAACTTTTATCTTTATAACACCATATGAAAATTAATTTTCTATCTTCTTTTTCGAATCCCATATTAGCAATTTTGGCTGTTTTTATGGCAAATCCGATTCATATTTTTGCTCAGGAATTCCCACCAAAAAAACCTATTACTATGTATGTGGGATTTGCAGCGGGCGGTGGTACTGACACAGCCGCTCGAATTATTGCAAAAAAATTATCCGAAAATATTGGTCAATCCGTGATTGTCGAAAATCGTGCTGGTGCTGGTGGAAATATTGTTCACGCTACCGTAGCTTTTGGACCAATTGATGGCTCCGTGATTTTACTTGGTTCAATAGGTCCTCTATCGATTGCACCACATCTCATGAAACTCAATTACGATCCCGTCAAAGATTTGGCGCCTGTAACAATGGGTGTCGCATTTCCAAATATACTCGTTGTGCCCTCGGAGTCATCTATTAAAAATTTAAAAGATTTTATTGATCAGTCGAAGCGCGATCCTGGAAAAATCACCTTTGCCTCTACTGGCAACGGCTCTGCCTCCCATCTTCAAGGTGAACTTTTAAATGTTCTTGCCAATATTGATACCACCCATATTCCTTATAAAGGTGGTAGCCCAGCTTTAATTGATGTTTTAGGCGGTAGGGTTAATTGTTATTACTCGACAATTTCGTCTGCTATGCCCCATATTAAAAGTGGTAAATTACGAGCTTTAGCGGTTACTAGTTCAAAACGATTAGATGCATTACCAAATGTACCTACAATTGCCGAATCAGGTTACCCAAGTTTTGATTCTAGTAATTGGTATGCTTTTGTGGCCTCTAGCAAAACACCTGATGTTATATTAGAGCGTTGGAATAAAGAGCTTGTAAAAGTTCTTACTGATAAAGATATCTCTAGAGATCTTTTCGAACATGGTCTTTTCCCAATGCCTGGAACACGAGATGATTTAAAAAAATATATAGCGAAAGAATCTCAAGTTTGGAGCAAAATTATTAAGGACAAGCAAATCTCCTTGGATTAATTTGGTAGTCATAAACTCTTTTGATTAGACTAATTATTCTGCGCACTTTTACCTTAATTTGATATGCGCAAACTTTTTTTATTTTTCTTGATTCCTTTTACTCTTTTACTCAACTCATGTAGTTCTTTGCAGCTTGCTTATAACCAGAGTGATTTCCTTTTAAAATGGTGGCTGGGTAGTTACATCGATAGCACTGCTTCTCAGAAAGCCTTTTTAGATCAAGCTGCTCCCAAATTATTAAATAAACATCGTGTTAATGAACTACCGCAAGTTCAAGCTAAACTCATTAAATTAAGATCTTTATTTGATCGTCCCATTCGGTTTGAGGATGCCAAATCTATCACCTTAGAGAGTCGAGCAGTTTTTGAATCGTCTATCTTCATTCTTTTAGATGACGCAGCAACCCTAGCCCTACTTTTAAATCCTAATCAATTATCCAATATAGAAAAAGCTTTCAAAAAAGCTAATTCCCAATATCAATCTGATTATCTAACCCCATCTTCGCAAGTAAGTTTTGAAAAACGCTTTGATAAATTAGTGGAGCGTACTGAATTTTTTAGTGGTGATTTATCAAAAACACAAAAAATACAACTTCAAAGTATTGCTTCTCAGTTTTTTTTCGATAACTCAATAATTTATCAAAATCGATTGCGTAAACAGGCGGATATATTATCTACTCTTAATTTAATTATTCAGACTAAACCATCTCATCCGGCGACAAAGGAGATACTAAAAACTCTCTTTTTAGGACTAATCAATGGGCGTACTCCAGACCAAAAGGACTATGAACAACTACGGATTGAAAATAGTACCTTGGTGCTTTTAAAGATTACTGAATTATTAAATGACCAACAACTCAAAAAAGTTCAATCGAAAATTAAAAGCCTAGAGGTTGATGTCAACTCACTAATTGGTTCTTAATCTATCGGTATTTTTGCTTTGATTATTACTTTAGTCCAACGCTCTTGCTCAAGACGAATATACTTTTAAAATCGTTTGGTAAGTTTCCAACGACTGTTGGGCCATCTTCTAACATTCCTTTTGATCTCTCTTTTGAATGAATTATTTTTATAATATTTAGTTATAGTCGCTCTACGATTGCAACAGGTGTTCCAGCAGGCGCCAATAAACCATAGCATTGTGATGTTTCTAATCTCTTATAGCCACTTTCTGAAATTGTAGGTAGATTTGGTAATATGAGCGATCTTATTCCAGTGCCAACGGCTAGGGGTGTTAAATTATTCCCTTTAATTTGACCGATTAATGATGGTAAGCCCTTAAAGGTTACTTGTATTTATCCGCCAAATAGGTCTGTCAGCATATTTCCCAATCCTTTATAAGGAATATGAGCTAAATCAATACCGGCTTCTACTAAAAAATACTCGATTGCTAAATGATTTGCACAGCCATTTCCTCAGAACCATCATTCATCTCTCCAGGGCTCTTTTTAGCCCCTTCTACAAGTTACGCAGCGTTTTTGTTTAAGATAAAACCTATTTCTGTAATTTAAGGGATAATACCTAGGTATAAACCCTAATATTTGAATTAATTTTATTTTTAGGATCTTTTTATGATTTTTTTATTCTAAGGAGTTTTACTATGAGCACAATCAAGCGTATCCTTGCACTACTTTTAGAAGTATTTTTAGAGGCGAAAGATTCTTATCAAAAAAGACGAGCGCATTTCCCCGTAGGTTCATAACTTCTGAAAAAGGGACTAAGTCACATCGGTAACCAAGTACTTTAGTCTTATTTATTTAAGCTATTTGCTTAGGTTACAAACTGGTGTGACCATGCCGACTATATGTAAAAACTCTAGGCCAAAGCTTTCTATAGCTATTCTTGGTGCCTTGTAGTGGCGATAATTTTTTCGACGTAAGCAATAATTAAAGCTGAAATCACGAAGGTTATGTGGATAATTGTCTGCCAAATTAAGGTCTTTTCGTCATAGTTTTCAACATTGATAAAAGTTTTTAATAAATGAACTGAAGAGATTCCAATGATTGCAGTAGCTAATTTTACTTTTAAAACACCTGCATTGACATGTGATAACCATTCTGGTTCATCTGGGTGATTTTCTAAGCCTAGTCTAGATACAAAGGTTTCCCATCCCCCCACAATGACCATTATTAATAAATTTGAGATCATCACAACATCAATCAAGCCAAGGACAATCAACATGACTTCGGTCTCTGTTGGAGTCCTACTCCCCATTAATGAAATCAGGTGAACTAATTCTAGCCAAAACTGCCAAACATAAACACCTTGCGCTACGATAAGGCCAATATAAAGTGGCGCTTGAAGCCACCGTGACATGAATATCCAACCTGCTATTGCACTTGAATTTTTTTTATTTTGTTTTTCTTGCATGTTTTAGACTCAAATGAATAAAGTTTCGAAGCAGATTTCGTAATTAAAGTTTCTTGAGTAATGTTGCTTTTGAGGTTACGAGGCTTTAGCTAAAGGAAGATTAAACAATAAATTTTGGGGTTTTAATTTTAACTCGTGATTTTCATTTTTGGCAATTGCTAAATATACTGGCTTACCAACCATTTCGGGGCGAATGTCCCTAATATCTAGGAAATCCAGTCGAAATAGACAAATTATCCGACTCAAATTGGACGGATCCAAAAACTCCTTGTTATACAGTGCGTTTAATATCTCTGTAGCAGCCGCGTCTAAACCTACATGCCATATCCATTGCGGATCACTAATAGCCTGCAAAGGTGTAATTTTGACCTCTACTCCCAAAAAATGATTTATCCAGCGTTCCAAAATGTCACAAAAATTCTGAATCGGTTTTTGACCTATGTTCAACGGAATAGCAAAATCAAAATCTTCATCTCTGGTCCAATATATTTCTTCGTTGTCTTCATTCAACACATCAAGATCTAATTTACGTGTTAGAAATGAAGGTTTATTTAATAGGTCAATAATGTTATCAAAACCCTCTGTTTGGGCATTTCTATTCACGGTTTCATCATCGGCGGCCATCACAATGCCGTCTTCCAAAACTGATATTTTTTGGGTACGAAAAAATATTTCGCCGACTCGCCCATCCATGCCTTTTGGCTGATGTCCGAGCAAGTGACAGATAAATATTTGTACTAATTGGTTTATAAATAAAGGTGGGACATCTACTCCGTCACCTTTAAATAATCCCATATAAAAACTTTCTAATGATCTTGCTTCTAGAAGTTTCTTTCTGTATCTAAACCAAATCTGATAATTTGCTAAAACATCTTTATCCTGAATTTGTTGAAGCATTTCCTCAGACACTTCTTGGCGAGGATTAATAACTAATTCTTCATGAATTTGTCTTTCTTTTAGACATGACTGCGGTATTAAACTCAATTCTGGTCGAGATAAATACATCCGCAAAAAATCATCTGTAACAATTAATTGGTTATCTTGATTTACTTGAAGAGTTTTGTATGAGGTGCTCGGCCAGAAATTATGCATAAGTAGTGTTTATAAATATTTATTATCATGCATTTTTAAAAATGCATGCTTAGACACCACGTCAGCTGAAAACCTAACCTGTTTTTAATACTCTATGGCAAAAATGCTGGCGTAAGTATTCGAATTCCAATAGAAATCCATTTATTGTCGCCACCAAAACCAGCTTTATTCCCGTAGGTAAAATCCATCTGAAAACGATTTGGTATAAACCAGTGACGTACCCCCCCCTGATATAAAGGAGTACTGCGTGTTTCGCCAAAAGATTCTGCCATTGCAAAAGTATTAGTTGTCAATTGATACTCAATTCCTAGACCCCAAGTTCTTAAAAATTGATCGTCTAATTGCCTTTTAGTTGCACCAATATTGATGTGCACAAATTGCCTATCATCATTCAGTGACACAGTAAATGGAATATACCCGAAGATATCATCAGTCCGCGTAGTTCCAAAAGAACTTGGATGCTTATTTCTTCCTAAAGCAGCCCCAACTGACCAGTTGTTTGGTTGGATTTCACGAAATAATGTTTTAAACTGCATAACGCTATCACTGAGGGATGTGCCCTCTTGATTAAAGCCGACTGCCTGGGAACTATTTGTTTTAGCTCCACCAATGGTAAGCTCAAAAAAACCAAGTGGGTTACAAGCCGGCAATGCCCAATACTCAGTCGTAGAATGATTATTTCTAACCCATGACTCCACTTGACAGGATTTGTCATCGACTATCCTCGCGTCGTCGGTCATCATTGGCCTTGCGGCATGAGCATTTGACAATAGAATGAACTGCAAAATAGCAATAATATTGATTAAAATAGGCATAGTTAATACTACTTCTTTATTATTACAACTTTGCCGTTTCACTTGAATCGTCTGATAGTGAATTAGTTATGTCCTAATTGCTCCTCTATATAGATCAACTTTTCTCACTTGAAACTCTTCAATACTTTTAAATTGTGTATAACTGCTTAGACATCCAATCTGCGGTCTGATCTCGGTATCGATACCAAAGATTATTCACAACGTGATTCCCCCCTGAAATAATTGAGAGTACACAAGGCCCAGAAACTTCCGAGGCCAATAACTGAGCTTGATCAGTAGGTGTTAATCTATCTTTATCTCCTGCAACAATGTAAATTGGACAAGTAATATTTTTTGCAATTCCCTTTAATGACATGCGTAAGGCAACTTTTCCGGCCTCTTCTAAATTCGAACTTTTAGTTCTAACGCGAAAGGCTTCAACATTAATTACAGGCCTTCCCTCAAAACTTGCAGAACGCTGATACGCGCCTGACAGCGCTACGCAAGCTTTTATCCTTTTTTCGAAACAGGCCGCTCTTGGCGCAAAATGTCCGCCTAATGAAACTCCCCAAATGCCAATACGATTTAAGTCAATATCTGCGCGGGTTTCTAAATAGTCACAAACTGCCTCAACAGGCTTCTCATACTCTGGACACAAGGGAAAATCATACTCCCCTTCTCCTTGCCCAGGACCATCAAATGCCAAAGTTGCTAATCCTCGCACTAAAAATCGATTTTCGTAATCATCCATTTCCTCTTTTGCCGAATCAAGACCCATACACATGATGACTATCGGAGGATTTGTGATACCAATTGGTTTACGTAAATTACCATATAAAAATTTACCCTCATAAGGGATCACAACCCTTTCACCAGGGGGTTTTAAGTAAGGAAGAGCTAAATTCCGACACTCCACAGCTTTCATATTTGCTTGACGCATTTGTACTAAATCATTAACAAATAAAAACTTTCCGAAGTGATAACAAACTGCAGCCCTTGTCCAATGTTGACTTGCAGAATAGGTAAATCCATCTCTCAATGCTTCATGTCCCATTGCCTCATGTATGCTGGCTCTTTTTGACCAAGCATCGCACCAGTCGTCCCAATGTTGCAAGCTAGAGGTTACTTCTAGAAAGTCTGTCATCGGTACGCCATTTGCCACAAAACGTGGTGCCCAATGGGATATGGCTGACTCAATACGTGGGTCTTTTATGATTTCAGGAGATACTTGAGTCATTTAATTTGCCTGTATATTTGCGTTTTTAATAATGGGAGTCCAACGTTTTATCTCCGACTTAACAAAATCGTCTAATGATTCTGGCGAAGATGGAATTGCTTGTATCCCCTGATTTAAAACCATCTCCACTACTTCAGGACGACGCAGGATTTCAGTAATGTCTGAATTTAGTTTTTGTATTACTGCTTTTGGAGTTTTAGAGGGTGTAAAAAGTCCAAACCATAACTTTGCATCCATTCCAGCTAGCCCAGCCTCTGCAGCACCTGGAACATCTGGCATTCCAGGAAAGCGCTCTTGTGTAGAGACAACTAAAGCTTTTAATTTGCCAGACTTTAGTTGTGCCGCCGCTGTTACGGGAGACAAAAATGAAACTTGGGTTTCATTCGCAAGAAGTGCTGTTAGACCAGCACCTGCACTTTTATAAGGGATATGCATCATGTTAATGCCTGACACTTGCTTAAATAGTTCTCCACCCAGGTGACTTATTGAGCCGTTACCCGCAGAAGAAAAATTTAAATCATTCCTTTTTTTGGCATACTGGATAAATTCTGTTACTGTACCCGCAGAAATACTGGGATGGACCATCATTACTGTAACGCCAATTGCCACCATTGAAACGCCAGCTAAGTCTTTTACGGGATCATATGGCAAATTAGGATAAAGAACTACTGCACTAACGTTAGGCCCTGCATGACCCATTAGCAGGGTATAACCATCCGCCGGTGCTTTAGCAACAATATCAGCTGGTACCGTTCCACCAGCACCTGCGCGACTATCAATAAGGACTGGTTGGCCCCATTTTTCTGTTAATTTCTGCCCTAATAAACGCGATAAGTAATCCGCCGTACTTCCTGGTCCTTGCCCAAATATTCGAACGGGTTTTGTCGGGAAATCTTGCGCAATGATACTTGAGCTAAAGATTACGCTACTAGCAATAATTATTTGTGCTAGCCTACTTATCTGGTACCGTAAATTTGACATATTTTCTCCTAGTTTTTTGTTAATATAATTTTTATTCTTGTACATCTTTTCAATTGCACTAATATGTTTATTGAGAAACAGTCATGCAAATTATTTTTAGAGCCATATACCCACCCAAAGCACTGAGTGACTAAATTATTATCCATTTATTCTAACATTTTCAAAATCAGTTAATCCTCTACAAATTATTTTGTGTTGTATGTGTAAGTTCAATATTCTCTGAATATCTTATGCGATATTAAAAATGAAAACCAACTCCCAAGGTAAAGCCACCTAAAGTCGCGTTTTGCAAGGGATTCCCTGATTTCATGTCGTAAAACAAAGCTCGGTATCCCAAAATTACATCTCCCCATTCGTAATTCTTACCGACTCCCGCAAACGCTTGCCACGTTGTATTCGTATGCCCCCCCTTACCCCCAAGATCAAAGTAAAAAGGAACAAACCACTTATCATCAATGATGCGCATCCGACCTTTAAAGCCAACTATCGGATCGGTTGTATTAATAGTATTTGAAAATTGTCCATTTAGTGCTGCAACTTGAGCATTAACTTGCAGCGTAGCTGTTGTTTCAATATTTCTTACGCCTACTAAAACATCCAAATGCAACTGATCTTCTTTTATTGTTTGATATGTCACTGCACCGCTCATACTTCGTAAGCTCACTGTAGCTGTTGAACCGAGATCAATTCGGTCTCTCAAAATAGCTCGCTGATTACTAAATTTTGCATAGGCAAAATCCCCCAATATACCCCACTCATCTAAATTAGCCTGCACTGCAAACATTGCGGCACCAGACAAGTGACTCAATATATCTGCTGCGGATATGTCAGCGCCTGTGGTATTGCTTGCCGGAACTGAAAGTCCTGTACTTATACCAGGTACCCAAGCATATGGCACAACAGTATATTTCCACTCAGAGTCAAAATTCTTAAGAGCGGTAGATTCTGCAAATACTAGATTAAATGATATGCCCCACCAAATATAACAACATAGTTTTATTATTAGTCTCATTAATTTACCTCCTCAATGTTTTTGTAATTTTGCTCAATTTTTCTAACCGCTTTCTTGCACATGTAATCATAAATGATTTGTCTTAAAGAAGTGCCGGCAACTTCATGGGCCCCAATACCCATATCTACTTATAAAAGTTCCGCACAGTAAATTAAAGGCCTGATGTATTTCAATACCACAAAAAGTATCTCTAATTTAAAATCTATTAACTTACTATTTATTATTTTTCATATATTGACAATATACCAGACCAATATAGCCGCACCATTGCTGTTGTAACTACACAATTCGTTGTTCATATTGATGATGAATAAACGTTAATAGTCTCCTAATTCGGTAGTCTCCTTATTCGGTGATGTATAGACCAAAAAAAGCCATCATAATGACGGCTATAAATAACTACATGGAGGGACGAACATGAATCAATAATTATTTTATTTAAATACTTATTACGCTTTGATTTTTTTCTTAAAGTATGACTTTTGTACTCGCATGGGTCGTATTTTGCTTTATGCATATGCCACTATTACTGTTCTTATTTTTTAGATACTCTTTTTAATAAAATGTCCCTATGATATTTTATTAAAAAGTAATAGGATTATGACTCCTGCAATCATTAGCAAAATTCCCATGCCCTCTTTGTGACTAGTTTTATTGATAAAAACATGTTTTGTCAATAATTGAGCAAATAAAACTTCTATAAGTCCCAAGGTTCTTACATTTGCTGCAAAGGTTAGTGCAAAGGCAATGAACCACATTTGCGAGGCCATTACACCAAGTAATCCACCCCAAATCGAGGCTTGCCATGCTCTAAAACACTTTAAATATAATTGTCTCTGGAAAATAGACATCCATATTCCTAGCAAGGCAACTTGAATACATAAAGCGCACATTAAGGACCAGGTTGTTCGCAACAAAAGACTATCATCGCCAAGTGATACTAACGCGCCACGAAAAGAAACTGCACTTATAGCAAAAAATCCTCCTGAAATCACACCCATTAATACTGAACTCCATATTTTTTTATCTATTACTTTGTTTTCTTGGCTGGTAGATAGAAGTATGACTCCTAGGCTAGCAATAATAATTGCTATGATTGACATTCCTGAAAAAGTCTCATTGAGTACGATGGCTCCAAAAATTGCCACCTGTATTGGCTCTGTTTTTGTATAAGCTGTAACCACAACAAAGGAGCCTATTCGCATAGCTGCTAGCATGAATGCAGTTGCAATAATTTGTGTACTACTACCGCTGAATATGAATATTAAAAAATCCATATTCATATGGGGTATGTCTGCACCAGTTATCCACAAAGTCCCGAGTGCTAATAGAATAGCAAAAGGAAGTCCATAAAGAAATCTGACCTGTGTGGCGCCGATAGTTCCTAATTCCTCGACTAATCTTCGCTGTATAACATTTCGACCAACCTGAAATGCCGCAGCTAGAATAGTTACTGGTATCCAAATCCAGGCTATATCCATTATTTATTGCTATCTTTAAAATAATTTGTCTATCAATGTATGGCTTTTTGTTATCAGATCATTACTCTATTGAGGTACTTTACAACCATCCTATTTCACGATAAATTTGAATTCAATTATCTAGATTCTAATTTCTAATTTTTTTATAGGTTTTAATAATTTAATGGGGTAATATTTATTATCCACTCATTTCCGAGCATGATAATTTAAAAGTCTACGTTTTTAATGGCTTTATGTTTCCTTTTCGAAGCCTCTCAAGTATTTTTTCTCGCCTTTCTTTTTTTACTAGTTTAACTGCGGAGGTTGCAAATGATCACAGTAGAACAATTTCTTCAATTTAATTCTAGATCTATCTTTAGTTTAAAGCCGGAAAATAAAGTTATAGATTCACTGTTTCTAATGGCTGAAAAAAATATTGGTTGCATCCTTATTATGAGTCATGGTCAACTTCTGGGAATTTTTTCAGAGCGAGACTATGCTCGAAAAGTAGTTCTTAAAGGAAAAAATAGTCATGAAACACTTCTTAGTGAAGTCATGACCCACAAAGTCATTACCATCGATTCCCATACGGGTATAGACAAATGTATGCAAATAATGACTGATCATCATATTCGACACTTACCAGTAGTTCAAGAAAACAAAGTTCTTGGCTTAATCTCAATTGGTGATGTAGTAAAAGAAATGATCCAGCAACAAAAAACTTTAATCGAAGAATTACAAAAATATATTTCTGGCTAACCTGAGCTTCGATCGTTTTCCTAATAACTATTGATTTACATTTTCCTGTTTATTAAAGACTCACCGATTCATCTTACTAAATACGTCTCGATGGAATACAGGCAAATCAATAGATGGTGGCTCATATCCGGATTGATAAAGCATATCACTTAAGTGACCTCGATGAAATGTTTGATGATTGATAATATGAAGCAAGATATCACTCCTATTCATTTCACCGCTTCCGCCATCTACAAAGTTAAAAAAAACTTTTTCGTTTAGTTCTTGCTCATTTAATGAATTTACATATGAAATATACCAATCTCCTATCTCATTTAATTGATGCGAATACTGATCAAGAGTATCTATTATTTGGCTTCGCCTAGAAGTATATCCATGATCTTTTCCCAATAAATGCCCTTGCCATATCCGATTAATAATATTCATGTGAGCTAAGGTTGGCAAAATGCCGTCAAAGGCAGCTTCACGTATTTTTGTAATTTCGCTGACAGGTAATTCACCAATAGTTTCCAAAATCCTACTATTTGCCCACTTGCTATAACAAGCAAGTATACGGATATTTTTAATGAACAGCATAATCTACTCTTTTCTATTGATTAATTTTTAGACTATTAAATATGATTCTGAAGTGTTCAATTAACACACTCTTATCTATCCCCCGCCATAGGGCTCGCTAATTGAGTTAATAATTTGAGGACTTTTCTAAGGATGAATTTATTACTCGAACTCGTTAGTGAAGGGCATGTTTAATTGCTATTTTTACCAAATCTTGTAATGAGTTAACTTTTAATTTTTCCATCACGCGGCCTTTGTGTACTTTTACAGTTGCATTTGAAATTTCTAATTCTTTTGCTATTTGTTTGCTTAGTAAGCCATTTATCAAAAATCTACACACTTCCTTTTCCCTCTTTGTAAGCGTCTTGTAGGCTTTTACTATTTCTTTTTCTTCCTGTAAAAGCCAATAATTTTTTTCATCTTTTTGTATCGCCTTTGAAATAACAAGTAGTGAGTTATCTAACTGAAACGGCTTAAAAATAAAATCGACAGCGCCATACTTCATACTATCAACTATTTGTTGTTGATGACTATGGCCACTAACAAAAATGATTGGCGTCTTAATACCCCTTAAAATTAACCTCCTTTGAATTTCAATGCCATTGATCTTGGGCATTTCCATATCTAATAGGATTACTGCGGGCGATCGCTCCCTTAAGTTTTCTAAAAAACTTTCGCCACTTGAAAATTCTTCGACTAAATAACCGTGCTCATTTAATACTCTTGAGATAGCCTTTCTCATTGATGCATCATCATCAATGAGAAAAATATGTTTATGTTTATTTAACAATTGTTCTTAGTGGGCAGTTTATATGTTTTATCAATTTTGCTGTTATTTTAAAATCCTTCCGCTTAATCTAACATATCCACGCGAAATTCTTGCCCTTAATTGCCAAAATTTTTAATCCTCAAGTTTTTATTCCGTTTGTAATGTCGTACTTGACCATTGAATTTCAAATCTTGTCCCTCCTCCTACAGTACCCTATAGTTCATATGCGAATCGTTAGGTAGAAATAAAAAAGCTACCTAAAGTTCCTTTGGTGGCTTTGGCCAAAGCGAGAATGGTATCAGGGCACCTTATCTTTATGTAAAAATGTTATTGAACGACAAAACAATATAACCATAACGGTTGCCGCTAATACTTCAGCAAGTATAAATCCTAAAACATCATATGGAGCAATACCAACAAATGTGTTGGTAAAACTTCTTGCTAAAGCCACAGCTGGATTAGCAAAGAATGTTGAAGAAGTAAACCAGTATCCTGCTGTAACGGTTAGGGCAACAAGCATTGGAACTTTCTCTTTTGCTTCTTGATCACCAATACGAATTACTAAGAGTAATACTAATGTTGATATAAATTCACTTGCCCAAATCCCCACCCCTGTTCTCACCTTAGATGATTCTTGGATGATAGGCAAACTAAACATTAAATGAGTCAACAATATTCCAGTAATAGCTCCAGTAAATTGACAAGCCCAGTAGCCAAGCATCTTTTTCAATTCTAGATTACCTAATTTCCAAAACATGAAAGTCACAACAGGATTGAAATGAGCTCCAGAAATTGGCCCTAACAGCACAATCAAAACATATAGTCCTGCACCAGTAGCAATGCTATTTCCTAAAAGAGCCACTGCGGCATTACCTGCCCCCAATGTCTCGCCCATAATGCCCGAACCTGTAACGATAGCCAAAAGTAAAGCGGTACCAATCAATTCACTCACATAACTTCTCATATTTTTGTATGAATCTCTTTTAGGCTCATTGAATCTAATGAATCTAAAGGCATCGACGCAAGAAGATCAATCCGCTTTTTAAGTCCATTCATGACGCTAATAAAAGCAGCCTTCTTTTCTAAATCATTCCCCTTTACTTGCGATGGGTCAGGAAAACCCCAATGAGCAGTAGCTGGTTTGCCTGGCCAATATGGACAAACTTCACCTGCAGCGTTATCACATACCGTCACAATAAAATCCATTTGAGGGGCATCCGGCAAACCATACTCATCCCATGACTTAGAGCGTAATTTATTTTCATCATAGCCCATCCCTAATGCCAATTCTCTAGCAATCGGGTTAATAGAAGTTCCGGGCGTAGAGCCTGCTGAATAGCCAACAAATTTTCCACTTGGGTGAGTAGAAGCTAATGCTTCGCCTAATACCGAACGAGCAGAATTATGCGTACACAGAAATAGAATGTTGTATTGTTTCATTTGACTTTTGCTTTCTGAAAGGTTTTAGTGGGGATACAGGATTTACCTCCACAACAGTTATCTAATAGAAAATCACTTAATTTTTGAACATGTTCGGCGTTAGGACGGTAGATCAAATTCCGACCCTGCCGTACGACCAATAATAATTCTGCATCAACCAAATCTTTTAAATGAAAACTCAGCGTAGCATTTGGAATACCAAGTGTTTCAATAATCTCACTTGGCGTTAAACCCGTATCTCCTCGCTGAACAATGAGACGGAATACATTCAGGCGAGTTTCTTGGCCAAGTGCGAGGAAAGCAGAAATAGCATTATCATTATCCATATTTCTAATTATATGGAAATATATTTCATTTTGATGAAATCTCGTATCTACTTGATAATTACAATACAGCTACTTTTTTATTAATATGCATTTATGACCGAACTTCCTAATATCGATAATCAACTTTTTAATAAGCCAAGTCTTGATGAATTTCAAAGTAACTCGTTCCAAAATCATCCGCCAAAGATATTGCTTTTATATGGCTCGCTCAGAGATAGGTCCTTTAGTCGCCTTTTGGCTGAAGAAGCCCAAAGGATATTAAAAGCGATGGGCTGTGAAACACGGTTTTTTAATCCCCACGGATTACCGCAAGTAGATGATGCCCCTGAAACACACCCTAAGGTAGTAGAACTAAGGGAACTCGTTCAATGGGCCGAAGGAATGGTTTGGAGTAGTCCCGAGCGTCATGGTGCAATGACTGGACTTATTAAATCTCAAATCGATTGGATACCTTTAAGCATTGGCGCTATTCGACCTTCTCAAGGTAAGACTTTAGCTTTATTACAAGTAAGTGGTGGTTCCCAATCCTTTAATGCTGTAAATCAAATGAGAATCCTAGGAAGATGGATGAGGATGATCGTGATTCCTAATCAATCATCCGTTCCTAAAGCATTTTTAGAATTTGACGACAGCAATCGAATGAAGCCCTCGGCAAACTATGATCGTGTAGTTGACGTAATGGAAGAATTAGTTAAATTTACTTTATTGACTCGATCTTTTTCTACTTATCTGACCGATCGCTATAGTGAGCGAAAAGAGAGTTCCGAGGAGTTGTCCCAGCGGGTAAACCAAAGGTGAGTTTGATTACTTTATCGTTTTAAACGATAACAGGAGCATAGTGATGTCAATTGATGCGCAACCTGCCAGCCCCCAAGTTTTTAAAGTTGAACTTATTTATGATCACTTTTGGGTTCTCATCTGCAATGTACTCTGCAGCACAATAATTACCATGCAAAATAAATTAAAAATAGGTAATTAAAATTGTGTTGTTCAAAAGCCCTATTTTTTCGGAACTTTAGGAACTTTTCCTAAAAACTTCAAAATGCAAGGAAAAAGGCCCAGAAGTGACCTTATCAAATGAATTTTTCGCTAAAATAATACGATTTAGCCACGCAAGTATATGAATATCTCTATTAGCCAATCCTCGCCAATCCGACTTTATCCACGTCAGATTGCCTATTACTTACTCAATAACAACCTTCCAGCCTACGACAGTAACTTTAGTTTAGCCGTTCGGATTGCCAACCAATACGGAAAAATAAGCAAGTTAATAGCGCATATCATTATTGTGGCAACTCTCTCCATGGCCATCTTTCGAATTTTAGATAATCAACTTTGGGATTTAACCGGTCTTCCTAACCTTGCAAAAACTCTCCTTATCCTATTGTTATCTATTTTTACTATGGAATATCTTGGGCGACTTTGGTCTGCCCCGGAAAATTGTACTGACTTACCAGAAGAAGTCGATGATTTCAGAGATTACGTAGCCGATCACTCCTATCGCATCTATTATGTAATTTCATTTTTGGGAATTATTGATCTTCTAGTCATCCTCAGCATTCTTCACAACATCATCAGTGGGGACATCAATTCCTGGCCAAATTATGTGGTAATTTTGGGACTATTCAAATTAAGTCGCTATATCCCCGGATTTGAAATTGTTGGCGCGGTAGTAAAAAAGGAGCGACAAATCTTGATGGCCTCATTGCTCTCTCTGGGATTTTTAGTTGTTATTTTGTCAACCGCTCTTTATTTGGCAGAACGCAATGTCCAACCAGAAGTTTTCAAAAATATTCCCACGGCTTTATGGTGGGGTATCGTTACCATGACCACTACCGGCTATGGCGACATAACTCCCATAACCCCAGTCGGGCGAATAGTAGGTGGGGTAGCCATGTTAGGCGGTATTGCCATGCTGGCAATACCTGCAGGTATTTTGGCGAGTGGGTTTGCCGCAGAAATAAGACATCGCGAGCAAATCAATAATTGGCAAATCATCTCCAATTTGGAGTTATTCAAAGATCTTGACAGTAGTTGTATAGCTGATATTACGCGTCACTTAAGATCATTAGTTCTACCAAAAAATACGGTTGTATTTAAGAAAAACTCCGCGCCCGATGCAATTTATTTTATTGCCGATGGTGCGGTTGAAGTACAAATTCATCCTAGACCCACCTCGACCATTACCTTGCAAAAAGGGGATGTGTTTGGTGAGACCGGTTTATTAGAGAATCGCAAACGCAACGCTACCATCAAAACGATCCGCGCTACGCGTTTAATGGCTTTAGATTTACAAGACTTTCATCGCTTAGCCAACGATCACGCTTCTTTAAAGAAAAAAGTTGAATTCATTAACTTGTCCCGAAAAACCACTTAATTGCTGTGGTTCGCGGCTTAATCAAACCATCAACACAAGGATTTTCAATCCTGCTTCTAGACTACTTTCAGCTAAAATTTAATTTTTTATATGCGGTGGCGCAATCTCGTGCATAGAGAATTATTAGGCGTTGAGTAGCTTCTACCCATTTATCTAGCATTGACTCTGTTTTGTCACTAACCAGTTAGGTTAAAACCGAGTTTGGCATAATCTTTCACCTAAAGATTACTTTGCATACATTCTATACAAACACGGCTGAATACCAAAAGAAAATTCCCCGCACAAAGCAGGGCATTATTTGATTTTAGTAGCCCAGGGCTGCATCGACCAGAACCTAAGATGCCTACTTCGTAATCGCAATCTCAATCATTTCTTTTCTATAAAGGTCAAACGCCATGACCTCTGATATAAGTCTCCAAAAACTTAATCTGATTATCTTGATGTTCCATAATGCTTTTCACAATATCGCCTACTGAAATAACTCCAATTACTTTATTTTTTTCTACGACGGGTAAATGCCTAATATGTTTGTGAACCATAATAGCCATACATTCTTCCAAAGAGTTAGTAAGTGATATTGTGAGTGGCTTGGCGGTCATAATTTTTGAGACCACTGTTTGCTTTGCATTGCTATTTGGTAGCAATACCTTAATGGCGCAATCTCCTTGAGAAACAATTCCCACTAATACTCCATCATCAATGACCAGGACTGATCTGACGCGGTTATCACGCATCAATAACAAAGCAACTTCTACAGAATCAGATGATCTTACAGAGAAGATAGTATTGGTTTTTTGATCTATACATTGTTTCACAGTGGTCATAACAATCTCCTAATCTTTACAAATTATAACTTCTAATAACAACCAAGTCCGAGGACACCCATACGCCAAGAGCTGATAAACTCCTCGATCAAAACCTCCTGCTACCGGCGCTTGAATTATTGGTAAGTTAGGTCGGGAAACTAAAATACGGTAAAGGCATAGTAGTATTATTTATTTTTTGATATTCTAAATCTTTCTAATTCAACTTATTTTCCTTGAATATTTTCTGGATATCCCTCTTATTGGCAGGTTTTTTGGAGATTGGTTGGCCGCTTGGCTTAAAACTCGCCGATCTCCCCAATATGAAAATATGGGGAATAGTTGTGGCACTTATTAGCATGGCACTAAGCGGTCTACTACTTTGGTTTTCGCTTAAGGAAATTCCGATTGGAACGGCCTATGCTGTATGGACTTCTATTGGAGCTGTTGGTACGTTTACTATTGGTGTTCTAGTTTTTGGTGACCCCAATATTCCGCTCCGCTGGCTGGGTGTTGCCTTCATCCTGCTTGGAGTAATTTTGCTAAAGATGGGATAAGACGAGCTCAAGGAAAATGCCCCGCATCTCGCAGGGCATTATTTTGATTTTTGGTGGCCCGAGGCGGAATCGACTAGAGCTATGGACCATAATCCTATTGAATGTTTCTCGCCCTTACCCCCCTGAATAAAGGGAAACATCTTTTTTACCCATAATTGCCATCCCACCAGGATTTCAACTCCATTGCTAGACTCGACTTCGAAACATCTATAGTTTTTTAATCAACTTTAAGTTAGGAAAATTTACAGGCGTTGTTAGATAAATATCAAAATATTCCGTCGCATCAGTTTTGGGATCCTCCCAAAACTTTTTTTTACTAATTTCAGTTTTAAAATGGGGAATAGGTTTAATTGTTTATCTTTATTTACCATCGAAGCATATGGGAGTTTTCGAGCCTTGGTGAAGCCATAGTCATTACGCGCAGTTCTACCTTTAATTAAACTGGTTATGCCATTTTAAATATACATGCGAACTTAATTCTTCCCAAGGGGCTGACAACTTGCACCCATCTTATAACAACAATCCAGCCGAAAGAACAACACTTACATCATGATGAACATTTTTATAATCTCTGCCTAAAGATACTGCTAAAGATTTAACATTTGTTTCCTTTACTTCAACTCCCTTAGACGCCTGATTCCAAACATTTGTAAAGCGAATGGCCATATCTTGAAAACTTCCAACATGGGCTTGAACTTTAGTCGAATTTTTCATGTTTAATCGTTTCTATGTTAGGTAAGTTTAGTCGGCTTAGGATATTTCCAAATCACCATTTCTACAATCAAACCACTAGGGAAAAGTATTGTCTCGTAGAAGATTCTTTTAGCACTCATATGGACTTTGTAGTCATACTTTAATATGGTGTCATTAACCATTTTAATAGTGGATAATTTGAATAAAATCTTCACGATTTAAACTCATCAAATATTTTCTGACCTTTCTTCTTGGCAGAAGTAATAACAACAGAGTGCATAAAGAACCTAAATAGTATTTGTGCTATTAGTAGCCTTCCGAATAGTTTTAAGTTAATTCGCTTTAGAGCTAGCTAGCGGGGGAATTTCACAACAAACTTAGCGCCTTCACCATGAGCTTCCTCATAATGAATCGAGCCACCATTTCTAGTGACAATGTGCTTACAAAGCCATAGCCCTAGCCCCATGCCGGCTTGTCTAGTTGAGCTCAATAACTCAAAGAGGTGAGGTTTAAATTCATGGTGAACCCCTGTACCATTGTCTGAAACAGTTAAGTGAGCTGATACTCCAGAACTAATAGCTTCAATAGTAATTACGCGTTGGAGCTTTCCCGAATTTGCTAAAGCCTGCGCGGCGTTATTTACCAAGTTCAATATCACTTGTTCAATTTCCGCTGGATTGACCTTAATTACTAAATCATCATCTACTCGAAGTTGAATTTGGATATTCTTAGATTTAAGTTCTGGTTTAACAATGTCTAAAACTTGAGATATTAAATCACCCAATTGAATTTTTTCGGCATTGGTTTCTCCTTCTGTAAATATTGACCTTAGCGATTTGACAATCGTAGTCGCCCTCTTATTGTCATCTTCTAGAGAGTCTAAGATTTCTTTTCCCAACTCTGGAGTAAGAGCACCTTTTTCTAATTTCATTTTTAAAAATTGGATATTGAGATTAGTTGCTCCAAGAGGTTGATTGAGTTCGTGGGCAATTGATGCCGATAAAGCACCCGTAGCCGCAGTTTTGTTGGCTTTCATCAGACCATAGATGAGGCGCTCTTTTTCTTTTAAAAGCTCAGTAATTTTTTCATTCTCTTCTTTAGTAACCTTTAAGGCATTGGCAATTTGATTTTCTTTTCTAATTTGTTTTTCTAAATAAAAACTGCCCAGGGCCACATAGACTAATATCGTACTGCCATATCCAATCCATAAAAGAGTTAAAGCTAGAGCATCTTGGGCATATAAAAAGAAATTGGTTTGGGTACTTCCAATCAACACCCAAAGTGTTCTACAAGTTTCTCCTAGCAAAGTAAATGCTGTTAAAAAAATCAGCCATCTCACAACTAGAGTTCGGTCTACTTGGTAATACTTTCTCAACTCCCAAATTTGCCATATCAAAAACAATTCTTGAGTAATTGTTATTAATGCTACACGTTGCTTAAAGGTTTCTGGTATTACTCTCAAGTAGTCATAAAAAAAGAATATAAAGACTGGAATGAGAGATAAAAGCAAAGCTTGATTCTTGGTGAATGGTCGTTGATTCCAAGAGCGGTATAAAAATATGAGAAGAAAAACCGAAATAATAAATGATGTATTTGCTATTGTGAGAAAAAACTTATGCGTCCACAAGGCAATACCAAAGCTTAAAGAGGACAGAGAAAAAATCCCTACGCTTAAGGGCCAATAAATGCTAAATCCACTTGCCTTATTAGCTCGATACTGATACACAGCACTTAAAAATAATCCTAGGCCAATTAAGGCAAAAGCGATAAAAAAGATTTGGTTGGCTAATTCCATTAGCCAAATAGTACTAGAGATCATTAACAATGTCGTTTAAAACGACATTTCATGACGCAGATATCAACCGTTGCAACTAGAAGCTGAGCCTGAACACGACCACCCCTATAGTCAAATGGTGGGGGAGGATCTTCCTTCCCCACTTGAACGGCTAGAACGCCGCACTTAGACAACAAGTGCTGACTTTACGAAGGAAAACCATCAATTACTTGATAAACCAATAGAAATACAAACAGCCATCGAAAGGTGACTGTTTGGATTCTTGGTGGCCCATTGCAGAATCGACTAGGGCTCAGGATCTCAATTCTATGGCGTTTTATTTGGACTTCTTATTTGCACAACCGTAATCTATGTATAAGCCATTTGGAGCTCTACAATTAGAATACAACGGGACGTGGTCATGAACCACGTTAGGCAATCTTCTTTTTTCAGGAATTAAATTGGTCTTGATTAAAAGGCTTGCCTGCAGCAAATACCAATACCTATTGAGCTAGCGGCAAAAACAAAAAATTGTAAATTGCTTTCATAGTCCTACAATTAGATTTGAGTAGTGAGAAAATTAAAGATTCTTGAAATTAAGCCCGTTTAGATAGTTTCAAGCGGTCGCCCTAAGAATCTCAGCACCAAGTATTTGAATATTTAATATCTTGTAAAATAGTAGCACTTTCTTTACTTGTGGTTTTCTAGCTGTTTCATGAGAACTTTTACTAAAATACTAATAAGGTCTAAAAATGCAGAAACACAGTTTTATTAAATCTTTCTTTGCTTTTGCTCTTGTTGCGATAACTTCTGTTATTCAAGCTCAGCAAGTACTGCGTGTAACAACGATTCCTGAAGAAGCTGCAACAGAACAAATTAGAAAATTTGGTCCACTGAGTCAGTATTTAGAGAAAAACCTTGGAATGAAAATTGAATTTACGCCTGTAACTGACTATCCGGCTGCAGTAGAAGCGTTGGTGAACAAGCAAGTTGATTTGGTTTGGTTTGGTGGCTTTACTTATGTTCAAGCCCAAATCAGATCAGGTGGAAAAATCATCCCTATTGCACAACGAGAAGAAGATACAAAGTTTCGCTCCGTCTTCATTACCCAAAAGAACTCAGGTATTACTAAGTTGACTGATTTAAAAGATAAGCAAGTCAGCTTTGGATCACAATCAAGCACCTCAGGACACCTAATGCCACGCACCTATCTTTTAGAGGCTGGCCTCAATCCTGAAGCAGACTTTAAACGCATCGCCTATTCTGGCGCTCACGATGCAACAATTGCCTCTGTTGTGAGTGGTCGAGTAGATGCTGCAGCTCTTGACATCACCGTGTGGAATAAGTTTGTTTCTGAAAATAAAGTTGATACTAGCAAGGTAGATGTTTTCTATACTACGCCTCCTTTTTTCAATTACAACTGGTCAGTTCATGCTGATATGCCAACCGTATTACGTGACAAGATTACAAAGGCTTTAATAGCTTTAAATATGAATACGCCTGAAGGTAAGGAAATCCTTACCTTAAATCGTGCCACTAAATACATACTTACAAAGCCCGAGAATTACAAAGGTCTTGAGACAGCAGGCAAGAGTGCAGGTTTAATCAAGTAAGTGAATTTAGATTTAAGAAAAATTGTTGCCAAACCTCCCTCAAATCAGAGGGAAACTTCTTTTCGACTGAAAGATATTTCACTTGATATTCAATCAGGTGAACATCTTGCAATTATTGGTCCATCTGGCTCAGGTAAAACAACACTCTTACAAGTAATAGCAGCAGCACTGAAACCAATTTCTGGTGAATTAAATCTTAATGGTACTAACCCATGGGACTTATCAGTGAGTCAGTTGCAAGAATTACGCTCTAAATTATTTTATGCGCCACAGATACCTCCCCTACCGCCAAGACAAAGAGTTGTCACCACGCTAAGCTCTAGTCGTTTAACAGGGATGACTCTTGCTACAAGTCTTTTAAACCTGATTTATCCACAACATACCAAAGATGCAATGTCTGCCCTTGATTTATTTGATCTCCAAGAGAAAATTTGGAAAAGGGTTGATCACCTTTCTGGTGGAGAGCGCCAAAGAGTCGGATTAGCTAGAGTTTTGATGAGTAGTGCAGAATTGTGGTTAGTTGACGAGCCGCTATCAGCCCTTGATCCTAAAAGATCTAAACAAGCTATTAGTACCTTAATTACAGAGGCTAACAAAAGAGGAGCAACTTTAATTGTTACCCTCCACCAGATCGAAGTAGCAACTGGCAAATTCCCAAGAGTAATAGGTCTTAAAGATGGTTCTTTAGAATTTGATCTTGCAGCAGAGCTTGTTACAAAAAATATATTGCATGAGTTGTATGCAGACCATGAAGATGAACTGAATAGCTTTTCTACTTCCCAAGTGAATATTGTCGAGAATCTAGAAATACCAAAGACTTCAAATATCTGCAGACCTCAATAATGTCTAGCGTGATTGCCCCTCAATTAAGAGATCCTGCGTGGTTTTCTCGTATCAGGTTTGGAGTGTTAGGTATCACTCTTTTAATACCGGCACTAGTTGCAACTGAATTTAAGCCCTGGCTGATATTTGAAGAACAAAACTTAAAAATTACACTTAAGTTTTTAGGGGACTTTTTCCCACCAAGCTTAGATCCCTCATTTTTGAAGATGATTGCTCTGGAGGCCTGGAAAACAATTGCTATTGCAACAGTTGGTATATTTCTGGCATTAATTCTCGCTATTCCGATGACTCTAATGAGTACAAGTGTTTTATCAATCTCCAGCCTCTCTGGAAAAATGAATTTATTGCCTTTTGCACTGAGGCAGACCATCCGTTTGATTTTGATCTTTATGCGCAGTATTCCTGAATTAATCTGGGCGCTTGTATTTGTGCGTGTCGTTGGCTTGGGTCCTGCAGCTGGAGTTCTTGCCATTGCTTTGACATATGCAGGTATGCTGGGTAAGATTTATGGGGAGATTCTTGAAAGCGGCAACACTGATTCGAGTGAATGCTTGCTTCGCAATGGTGCTGGTAGACTACAAACTTTCTTCTACGCGGTCTTACCTCAAAACCTTAGTGAATTAACAAGCTATACGGTCTACCGCTGGGAGTGCGCGATCCGATCATCTGCCGTATTAGGATTTGTTGGTGCCGGTGGACTAGGCCAGCAAATGGATAACTCCATGCGCATGTTCAATGGATCTGAAGTTTCAACAATTCTAATTATATTTATGATCCTTGTCGCTTTATCTGATTCGTTTAGCAATTTACTACGTAAACAGATTGCCTAATATGTTGAGAAAAGAAATTCAATCAAGGTTAAACAATTACTTCCTAATACTTGGGGTTCTTGGCATCACTATACTCAGCTTTTGGTCGCTTGATCTTCAGTTATCAAGACTTTTCTCAATGAGAAGCTTTCAATTGATGGCCAAGTTTTTTAATGAACTTTTATCTCCAAATTTAAGTTCGATATTTTTATCAAAAATTCTTGTTGCCTCACTAGAAACAATTGCTATGTCAGCGGTTGGTACATTAGTTGCTGCAGTGCTTGGCATCCTGCTAGCTCTACCTGCAAGCAAGACTAACCCAAATGACCCAGCTATTTTAAGAAGTCCGGCCAGATGGTTATTGAATGCTCTTCGATCCATACCGGAGTTGGTATGGGCTGCTCTATTATTGATTTCTGTTGGTCTTGGACCTTTTGCTGGTACCCTGGCATTAGGTTTGCATACTACTGGCGTTCTTGGAAGATTGTTTGCAGAATCTATTGAAAATACGAATACTCACGCAAGTGAATCTTTAAGATTTATAGGCGTTAGCGAATTAAGAATATTCTTATATGCAACACTTCCAACCGTACTTCCTCAATTGATCTCATACACGCTTTACCGTTGGGAAAATAATATTCGTGCAGCAGCAATACTAGGTGTTGTTGGTGGTGGCGGGTTAGGACAAATGCTAGCCTTCCACATGGGTCTGTTTCAAATGGAAGAAGCCAGTACTATATTGATATCGATGATTGGACTAGTCGTTATGGTTGACAGCCTGTCTTATTGGCTACGAAAATCAATCGAACGTTAAGTTGGTTCTCTTCGATATCTTGGCTTGCCAAGCACGATTCGAACTCGCGGCCGACGCCTCATAAGTGCCCAACCCTCAATAGATTCAAAGTTTCTTGTTGGATAAAGGCTGCCAATCAAAAGATAGCGAACTCACTAAAGTACTTATCGTTTAAAACAACATCAACCATCACTGGGATATCTAAATGATTTGTCCTTTTAAAGAATGCCCCTTGGTGGGAATATCCGAGGTCAATGGTACCTAATCCTGCCAAGCCTTAAAAAGAAAATAGCCCAACAAGTGGGCTATTTTGATTCTTGATGGCCCGGGGCGGAATAGACCAAAGCTTGAAGATGCTTCATCCTATTTCTATCTTTCCCAGTGGACTACTTCTTGGGAGTAGTTACTTCGATCGCAATGATCTCGGTAACCAAGGCCTCAATTTGTGTGCCCACCTTTACGTTTTTGAGTACTTTAGGGTCTTTTACCTTAATCTCCAAAGTGCGCGTTGCGCCACTAACTGTAAGCGTGCCTTTTTTCTCATCAATGGCGGTTACATCTGCAACGATAGTTACTTGGCGTTCAATTGCTGCTGCAGGTTTGTCGCCCAGTTTTGCGGTCACAGCTTTCTCAGTTTCGATGCGCTCCCGAATCTCTGCTTTTGCTGGCTTCTTAATATCAGCAACTAAAATCTCTAGGTGTGTAAGGGTCACGATATCGCCCACTTTAATTTGGTTTAAGTTCTTAACCTCATCGCCCAAAGTAATTTTAAACTCGTTGCCATTGGGACCAACAATAACTACTTGACGAGTTTTTTGGTCAACGGATTTAAACTTACCTTGGAACTGAACGCCCTCGGCAACTTTTAGCGCGCTTGGGGCAATTTCTACAGCAACTACGGCTTGTGGCTTGTTTTGGGCAATGACAGCGCTACTGCCCATCAGCAATACGGCTGCGCTTGCTAGTGCAATTTTTTTCATATAGGATCTTTCGAATAGTTGTACAACAAAAATATCTCGATTGAGAATAACATTTTAATGATAACGGCTTAAGTTTGAGTTGTTCTTACCAATAAATCAGCCAGATCGAAATCCTATCGGCGATACAAAAAAGAAAATACCTCACACAAAGCAGGGCACTATTTGATGTTGGTGACCCGGGGTGGAGTCGACCACGGCCTAGGATATTGATTCTATCTAGTAAGTTAGCCCAACAATATAGGTATAAAGTGGAATTCCTAAGATGATATTGAAAGGGAATGTAATGCCTAATGACATCCCCATATACAAAGCAGGATTTACCTCAGGAAGTGCGTGTCTTAATACAGCTGGCACGGCAATATAAGAAGCGCTCGCGGCAAGTACCATCAATAAAATAGTATCGCCCATTGGCAAACCTAACAATTTACAAAGCCCCAATGCGATAGAAGCGTGTACCAGTGGAGCGCCAATCGCATAAAAAAAAGTGATTGGTGGTTTTCCTTTTAATCCCTCAAAGTTCTTAGCCGCCATCAAGCCCATATCGAGCAGAAAGAAAGCAAGCATTCCTTTGAATAAATCGATTGAAAATGGAGCCATTATTTTTTGCCCACTTTCACCACTTACTAAACCAACGATCATAGAGCCCAACAATAAAAGCTGTGCACCATCAGTAAATGATTCGTGAAAAATCTTTGACATTACTACGGACTGTTTTGAATTTGTTGTTGATGTCCTCGCTTTATTTACTAATAAGATTGCCAAGATAATTGCGGGAGACTCCATAAGAGCCATTGCGGCAGCCATATGTCCGCCAAACTCAATACCATTTTGATCAAGTGCTTGCGTCGCGGTAATAAAAGTAACTGCGCTTACCGAACCGTAGGTAGCCGAAATAGCAGCCGCATCATAGTTATTGAGTTTGGTTCTTAAAAACAAATAACCGATCAAAGGAATGATGATTGCCAAAAATACTGCCAAGCCAAGCGCCAGAGCAATCTCTGTAGTAAATCCTGATTTTTGGAGCGCAAAGCCACCCTTTAAACCCAGAGCCATCAAGAGATATAGGGATAAAAATCTAGCTATAGGCTGAGGAACCTCTAGGTTAGATTTCACAGCGCCAGCAAAAGCACCAAATACAAAAAAGAGAATTGCTGGGTCTAAAAAATTACTCATATCTACTGTATCCTAGGTATTTAGAAAATTATTGTCTTATCACCACATAGCCTGATAAGTGTATGTAGGCCCATGATTTTGGATGCCTGCAGTAGAATTGAAATACAAATGTGCATTTAAAACGACTGCCACGAAGGCGGGAACGTAAAAGTTACTTGATGTTAAAGAAAGTTTCTTAATAAGGATATCCAAGAGAAATGGTGCCAAACCAAAACCAACGCTAGTTACTCTTATTAATTTTAGGTTGATAGCCTAGACAAGCTATGCTGGTATTTACTAAAACTTGAACTTCTGGAGTGGTCTTTGATTTAATTTCATACAACTTACAGCTATATGGAAACTTCTTATCCCAGGTTATATAGAAAAATTTACATGCTTTACAATTCATTAAATACTCCAATATCAATTGATTGGCAACTTAAATAATTGCCTCACATAAAGCAGGGTATTATTAATTTTGTGGCCAGGGAAAGATACGGACAAGGCCTAGGATGTCAGATTTTGCCTAACTATTTCTCATAGCCTTCTCGAGACATGCAGATATATGCTCATATTGCTTTAAGGCTTTTGCTGTGGGCGTGACAAACTTCTTACGGCCATCGGTCTTATCTTCATTTAGCTTGACATAGCCCATCGCGACTAAATTCTTAATGCGCCCATGAAGTGTGGCTTGTGAACCAAGCTTAGTTAGGGAGATTAAATCACCGACTAATAGACCTTCGCCTTCGGAAGCGGCCAAGGTAATTTTATTGAGAAGTTGCTCTTCGATTACGTTTATCTTTTTGCCAGGATTAATTTGATCTAGGTTATCCAAGTATTTCAAAAATCGAATGTAAGCGTAGGGTTTAATAGGTTTCATTGCTGCCCCTTATAACTAGCTTCAACATCAGCAAATTGATCTTTAGCAATGGCTGAACCTTTTGGAGTTGCCCCTTTAAAACTAACAAGGATGTAACAAAAAAAAGTTTTTTCATTCTAACTTGCCTTATTAAGCATTTCAATTAAGTTTCATTACGTTGTTTAAGTCTTATTCGACAACTCTTTTAATTGTAAAAAATTATTTGTAACTTTTTACAGTTCCAATATAGAGTTAGTTATATTCTCAATAAATCAGAAGTTAATTGATTATTATTCTGTTTTTTACTGAATATTTAATTAAAATAATTTTTATCAAGAGAACAAGGGTGTGTTGAAAGTACTCGCTATCTATCGAATACTTTGGTCGCTTAGACAATTTCTACCCTCTCATCTCAAGCGGGCATTCCATAATGACGATAATACGAAATCTATTTAAAAGGGTAACTTTTATCAACTTACGGTATCAACTTAGTATGAAGTTTTTAACGAAATCGGCCAACGCAATCGATTCATCATTTCCCATTATGAAAAATCCTTTACAAGGACATTGAATGACGCAGAGTTCTACCGTTACGTAACTAGGCACTGTCTCCGAAAAAAGCCATATCAACTGTCGAGACGGTAGGACAGGATTACTCATTCTCGAAAACCAAGCGTCTAATACTTAGACGCTGAAGTTTTTTTGATTGGACTCGCCAGTCGAATATGTTTAGAGCCGTAAACAAGATTTGGTATCCTGAATGCCAAGCTTAACCATACTTTCCATTGTTTACTATAGATAGGATATTGAACTGTTTTAATGTCACTGGGTTCTTGATGGCCCGGGGGCAGAATCGAACAGGGAGTCAGAAATTCTTATCCTAATTCTAATTCTTTCGTTTAAAAAGATAAACTCAAGATTCATAAAAAAGTCTTATAAATGTTGATATAATTCATATGTCACTAGGGAGTAGCCGCTCTTTTCTAAAGAAGATGGCTTACATCAACATACTTAAGCTTAGGCTTATGGTGTAAGCGGTTTAATACTTGGCAAGACTTTTGACTACATACACTTACTTAGGCTGTGGGTGGTTTGTAGTCATTTGTTTATGTCACAGCCTAGAGGACTTGGCCACATGCATTCCCTTCTGATCTCCACTGGAGTTGTGGCACTTGCTGAAATGGGTGATAAAACCCAATTGCTGGCCTTTATTCTTGCCGCACGCTTTAAAAAACCTATACCCATTGTTCTTGGCATCCTTGCAGCAACCATCATCAATCACAGCTTAGCGGGTGCTTTAGGTGCTTGGATTACTTCTATAGTGAACCCTGAAATGTTTCGCTGGGTTCTAGGCGCATCTTTTATTGGTATGGCAATTTGGACATTAATTCCTGACAAGATTGAAGAGGAAGAAACCCAAGTTGCTAATCACTTGGGTGTATTTGGAGCAACCTTTATTACCTTCTTTTTGGCTGAGATGGGTGACAAGACGCAATTGGCCACTATTGCCTTAGCGGCTCACTATACGACTCCTTTTATTGTTGTTGTGGGTACTACATTGGGTATGTTGATTGCTGATATACCAGCGGTATTTGTTGGTAATCAGTTTTCAAAAAAAATCTCCATGAAATTAGTCCACTCAATCGCCGCCGGCATCTTCGCAGTAATGGGTGTGCTGACACTCTTTGGAATTGATAAATTACTTTGATTGTGAAAATAAACTTTCACATTTCACAAACTGTGCTTTACAAAGACAAATCAACTCACGGGTATCAATCGTTACTTAACTAGACACGGATCCTGAACAAGGCCACTTTTATAGTGAGGACGCTTAATCAAACTCGCTTAAAACGACACCTAATCCATACATGGATGAATAAAACCCTCATCCTAAACCCTCCTCTTAAAGGATGTTTCATAAAACGTGCCCCATTCTCAAAAAAAAGCCACCCGAATGAGAGGTGGCTTTCTGAAATACATATGGAGGAAAAACAAATGAATCAAACTACATTTTTATTTTAATACTTAAGTACATTGATTTTTTAGTATATGCATTAGTTTGGTGCGAGCCATCTCAAATTGGTGCCTAATAAAAGCCAGTCTATAACAAGAGTACCTGAATCCTGATCGACAGATTGAGTCTATAGAAAGTGATTAACTACGCCAATATCTAGCTAGAGATACCTAGCCTGGATCGAGGATTTTGATAGCGCATTTAGATTTGGATTAATGACTTCAATGGTATGTTTTCTTTAGCTAATTTATTGTTACCCATCAACTCAGTAATTTCTAATAAAACTAATGTGCCTACAACATTCGCCCCCGCCTTCCTGACCAAGTTTGCGGCCGCAACCAGCGTTCCTCCCGTAGCCAAGACATCATCCATTAGCAATACCTTTGAGTCATTAGGTAATATATCTTGTTGAATCTGTAAAGAGTCAGTGCCGTATTCCAATCCATAGCTTTCTGAATATACTTTTCTTGGTAACTTATTAGGCTTACGAGCTAAAACTAATCCTTTTTTAGATGCTTGGGCAAGTGCTGTGGCAAAAATAAAGCCCCTAGACTCTATGCCTAACACGTAATCAAAGTCATAAAAATTGCTAAGATCATACAATTGATCTATTGCGTATGTAAACGCTCTATGATCGGCAAGTAGTGGTGAAATATCTTTGAACATAATTCCCGGTTTTGGAAAGTCGGGAACTGTTGGTAAATAATCTAATATATTCATGACTTATGAAAAATTCTTTAGTTGTAATTGTGGCGCTTGAAGACGAACTTAATACTGACAACATATCTTCTCATATTCCAGTAATCTATTCAGGAATAGGCAAAGTGAATGCTTCAATTGCTACATTCAGAGCAATAAAGGAATACAACCCTGATTTAATTATCAATTTCGGTACAGTTGGAAAAATTACCCCAAGCCTTTCTGGCTTAATTCAAATTGGCTCTGTCATACAAAGAGATATGATTGCTGAGCCCTTAGCACCAAGAGGATCTGTCCCGTTTTCTAAAAGACCGAATAAATTTGTCTCCATTTCAAATGGTCATATTTGTGGGACTGGCGATAGCTTTGTAACCCAACAAGATGTTTGGCTAACTCAAAATGGGGTTGATGTAGTGGATATGGAGCTTTTTGCCATCGCCTCAGTTGCTTATGAACATAAAATTGACTGGATCTCCTACAAATTTATATCTGATGATGCCAATGAATCTTCTGGCCAAGAATGGTCAAAAAAAGTCAATCAAGGGCAAAAGTTATTTGTTGAAAAATTACACGCTTACCTAATTAGCCGGAATCTCTGAAGACAGGGAACCCTTCATATAAACTAATGCTTGAGCTTATCAATGATGATATCAATTTGTCCTTTTAAAAGACGTTTCAAGCCTTAGTTACCCCGCGTATGACCACTCCTATAGCAAAAACTGTCAAGCATAAAACAATAAAAATAAAAAAAGTTATGAAAGCTTTACCAAATAAAGTTTTTAAAGCCTTGTCTAATCCCCAAAAAAAAGAAATCTGGTCATCGCCAAATGGAGATGAAATGCTTTTCTTAAATTCCGATTTTAAAGTTGGCGGAGTAGAAACTTTCAAGTGTGGCCCCGAAGGTGCTTTGGATTTTAGGGGATCCATTTATTACTTAGATATTATTAAAAACGAGCGGATTGTTTACTCAGAAACTGTCTATTACAAAAAAGACAAGCTTGCCACAGCTTTAATTACCACTGAACTGAAAAAAAATAATAGTTTCACGATTGTTAATATGACGATTCAAGTAATTTCCTATTGTGGCGAAAAAATGCTTAAAGGTTATGAGTCTGGCTATAAATCTTCTCTTAATAGTTTAAGTAAATATCTTTCCTAAATACTGCTCAGGCATTTATAGACCAGCGCTGAGATAACAAATACCCACATTACTTAAACGTACTTTTAAAGGATACGTCATCTCATGGGTATCAACCGTTACGTAACCGGACGCCGATCCCGAAAAAGACCACTCCCATAGCAGAAATGGTTCATCTGGATCCATCATCCCCACTTGTAAGGTTAGTGCTCTAAAACTAGACAACAAACACTGACTTTAGGTGATAAAATCCACCTGTTACTTTAGGGACAAATAGAAACGTAAATAGACGCCGAAAGGCGACTGTTTGAATTCTTGGTGGCCCGGGGCGTAATAGTTGCTGGTTAGTTAAGCTTCATCAACAATAGCCCAAGTGCTATCGCCTAACTTTTTGACTGCGTAGGAATAGGTCCAGTTATGGGGAATGCCGCAACTCCAATCATTTGGTCCATTATGAATCAATAGGTTGGATTGATTTTTTTGATCAATATATAAGTGATAAACTTTGCCATGAATCGGATTAAAACTAAATTTAGCCGCGTGAACCATTTCTGTAGCATCCAGTCTAGCTTGTAATGCCTTAGCCTGCTTTACCAATACTGCAGCTTGCTCCATGATCCGATCATACTCAAGTTGGGCATTTTGCCTGGCTATATTGACTGCCTTGTCTTTTTCTTCAAGGACTTTGATCGGTGCAAATACAGGAGCACTCACTTCCATAGGATACTCAATGGCAGCGTGTCTGGCCGGATCGGTATCTTCAATTCGCATGGCTTATCCTTGGAAATTATTAACAATACCTTTATTATCCCTAATTTCAACGATTGCTGCAGACGCGATTCACCTGGGAAAATTAAATAATCTTAATCACGCCACTTCAATTTTATTAGGTGCGACCAGAAGCGCCCGTCCAAAACATGTCCCTTTTGGGTAAGAAAAAACTGGATCTATACTATTACTGTAGGCACTTTTTAGTCTAATATTTTCTTCATTATCGGTAGTTGCTATTTTTATATTAGTCGTTTCCACCCAAAAAACAAGTAATCCTACTATTCCATTTTCACTACCATAAAAATTAAAGCGATTGTTGATAAGCATTTACACCATAGAAACTTTAAAGAAATAGGTCTAATTAGAGTTGTTTAAACGTAGGTAATATTCTATGGAGAGAAAATCGTAACTACCCTCCAATATATATACTTATTGACTCTACAGGCTGTCAGTATTTTAGTGGTAGCCCGGGGCGGATCGACCACGGACTAGGATATCTTATCTTGTTTCTAGACTGTTCTTTAAAAGGACCATTTTCTCTTGCTCAAAGATAACAAATTTATTATCTTGCTTCCATAGCTTATTCCATCATTTATTTCAGTAAAGAAATTCAAGAAGAAATCATAAATGTACCTGTAGCACTTCAAGCTCGTTATATTGGCTTGTCTGATCGATTGATTGAGTATGGTCCGAATTTAGGTTTGCCGCATACCGATGCTTTCGGTGGAGGTCTGTTTGAATTTAGACTTAAAGGTGCTGAGGGTATTGCATGAGTTTTCTTTTGTAAGATGGTAGGACAAGAAATTGTCATACTCCACAGTTTTATTAAGAAGACTCAAAAGACGCCAGCGAAAGAATTAAAACTTGCTAAGCAACGTAGGAAGGAGTTAAAGAAATGCAATAAAAATAACTAAACCCTTAACCCACAAACAAATGGTCAGCAAGATGCTCAAGAATCCAGCTGTTAAAGCCGAGGTAGAAAAACTCAATCGTGAAGAGTTCGCCATTCTCGATGAGATTCTGACTGCTAGAAAAGAAGCGGGCCTTTCTCAGGCTCAAATTGCTAAACGCATGGGAACACAAACCCCAGCTATTGCTAGACTAGAAAGCTCCCTTGCTACCGGAAAGCATTCCCCAAGCCTAAGAACCCTGAGAAGGTACGCGGTGGCATTAGTCAAACGAGTTGAGCTTCATTTAGTCTAAATGCTCATCCGCCAGCCCAAAAGAAAATAGCCCAACAAGTGAGCTATCGTAATTCTTGGGTGCCTGGGAGGATTCGACCAGGGGCGAAGAGTTCTAATCCCTATAGCATAATTTCACTAATCTCAATTAAGTTCTGGTCTGGGTCGCGGACATAAACCGAGTTAATTTTTGAAGTAGCTCCGGTGCGAATAATTGGCCCCTCAATGATTGGCCAATTCTCTTTATGTAAGTTTTTGATAACTTCTCTGATTGATTTATCAGTAATAAAACATAGATCCAATGATCCCGGGGTAGGAATATTCGCCTTGGGCTCAAACTCTTTACCCTTCACATGAAGATTAATCTTTTGATTACCAAATTTAAATGCTTTTCGCTCAACTGGTGGTGTGCCGCCCACAAATGACTCAAGCTTCATTCCTAAGACGCGAGTATAAAAATCGATGCACTCGGCTTCTTTAGCTGTGGTTAGAACTAGATGGTCTAAGTAATCAATCATATTTTTTCTCTTATACGAAATTAATTAAGCCTACCTAGTTCCCTTAGAAATATTACCCTTCTAACTAAAATCTTAAGTTTTTAAGGCTTATTGTTGGCGGCGCAATTCTTCAACATAACTTGGTTCAGGATGCAATGTGTAGGTGCTTCCCGCCTTTGCAACTTGACCAGGAACTTCATGGCCAACAATCTGCGACAGCTCTTTAGCAAGCTGTAATAACTTAGGTATATTAATACCTGTCTCATAGCCCATGGCATCGAGCATGTGAATGGCATCCTCACTAGAAACATTTCCACTAGCTCCTGGAGCGTATGGGCAACCACCTAAGCCACCAAGTGATCCATCAAATCGAATAATTCCAGATTGGACTGCCGCTAAAATGTTAGCTAAACCCATGCCCCTTGTGTTGTGAAAGTGCAAGGTCAGCTGAAGACTTGGAAATTGCTTTTGAAACGAATCACACATCTTCTTTACTTGCTCTGGATTAGCCATTCCAGTTGTATCACAAATCGTAAGGCCCCTTACACCAAGATCAGCAAAGCGCTTCGCAAAACCCTCCACAACATCTCGAGAAACTTCACCTTCCATGGGGCAACCAAAGCAGGTTGAGAGTGAAACATTAATTGGCGTTCTGCCATCAACGTATTTAATTACCTCTGCCAAACCTGCAAAGCTCTTTTCTCTTCCCATCCTAAGGTTCGCCAGGTTATGAGTTTCGGATGTGGACATCACGAGATTAAACTCATCAGCCTTAGACTCAAATGCTCGCTCAGCACCCCGAAGATTTGGTACCAGTGCCGTATACTCAACGCCAGAAACTCGTTTAATACGACCCATAACCTCTTCTGCATCTTTTAGCATTGGAATAGCTTTTGGCGAACTAAATGAAGTTACCTCGATTTTTGCGAAGCCACAGTCACTTAGCTCATCGACCAACTTTACTTTGTCATCAGTCGGAATAAAGTTTGGCTCAATTTGAAAACCATCTCTTGTAACTACATCGTTGAAATAAACTCTTTTCATCATGTTCTTATCTTTAGTTTTTATTAAATAACCTGCTATAAGCTTTTAAAGAAGCAACTTGTGTTTGTTTAAACAAATACTTCTTAGGACCTTTTCGATTTTATCGCCAATATCTATTGTAGAAGTCTTCATAGAGGCTGGAGTAATCGGAACTAAGAATTATTGGAACTCTCTCCTCACAAACTGTCCTTTAAAAGGATACGTCATCACACAAAGAAGTAAAGCGTCTATCTACTAGACAAATGATCAAACACTTTGGTCAAAATTAAGCCTGTTTTTATCTTTTTGTTTATTAAATGGCCCATTTACTTTCACATTGGTCCAGTTTAAGAATAGGGCTATCGATACCCAAATTAGATATGGGGCGATCAACCAACTGGAAATAGGAGAATATGATCGTGGAGCAAGCAGGATTGCTAATACCGATAACCATAATCCAATTGCTTCAATTAGAGCCCAGTCCGGTCGGCGCATGCGGAAATACAAAATACTCCAGAAGAGGTTAAACAAGCCGTTCACGATAAAAAGGGTTATCAATATCCGAATCGTTTCATCATCGGGTGCGCGATTATATGCCTTTACAAAAGCAATCCCAGCACATATAAAAATAGTGGTCCACATCGGACCAAAGAGCCAATCTGGTGGCTTCCATCGAGGTTGTTGGAGATTTTTATACCATTCACCAATATCAGTAGCCCAGGCACCTCCAATGGCTAAGACAACACCCCAAACCACAGCAAAAATGATTGGTTTATCGTCTATTAACCACTCTATATTCATGTTTTCTGAAAATTTATTATTGATTGAATTTTTATTATGCGCCTTGGCTATATTAAAAACCATTACTAAATTAATTCCTGATCTACGAATTATTGCGAACTCCCCTATTCCCTAAACGTCCTTTTAAAGGACAAGCAATCACACTTAGATCAACCGTCTATCAACTAGAAGCGGATTCCTTACAAAACCACTTTTACAGTAAGAGCGGTAGGACTGAATTAGAGGTATCTCCCCTTGTAAGGTCAGTACTCTAAACACTGACAAACAACGCTAGAAGCAAGGTATAAAAACCATCAGCAACTTCTTATAAAAATACCCCACATAAAGTAGGACATTATTTGTATTTTGGTGGTCCGGGGCGGAATCGACCAGAGCCTAGGATGCCTATCCCTAATGACCCTTCAAATAATCAATTACCCAAACAGGATCACTATCACTTGGGAAGATAGGATAGTGAACTGCCTCGATCACACCGTTATTCACAATTAATGTAACCCGCTTTAATAATGTCATTCCAGCGGCTACAAAGGTTGGCATATCCAATGCCTTTTGAAATTGATAGTTCATATCACTAGCAACTGGAAATGGCAGATGAAGCCTATCAGCCATTTTTTTTTGATATTCCGCAGTTTGAACACTTAAGCCTACAACCTCTGCGCCCAATGCTTGAAGCTCCTGATAGTGATCTCTAAAGGAACAGCTTTGCGGCGTACAACCTCTTGCCCCAGGAATTTGATC